>CABYTH010000014.1:0-28508 GCA_902521835.1 uncultured Alphaproteobacteria bacterium | reverse complement strand
GAAGAAAATAATCCATTATGTTTTGAGTGTCTATTTCCTAAAGTTGATCATAGTCACCGTTGTCTTAACAGCGCAATGGTAGGTCCAGTTGCAGGGTTTGTTACTAGTTTTGCTTGTATGAAAATTATATTCGCCCTTGCCAAAATAAAAACTCAATTGAAAAGTGAAATCAATTTGATAGACCTTTTGACTTCAGACATAAACAAACTAGAATTAAGTAATAAAGATTGTCCTCATTAAGATGAATACATTTACACCTAAATCTAGTTATAGTTATGAAGAAATCATTGAGTGTGGGAAGGGAAATTTATTTGGAAAGGGAAATGCCCAATTACCAGCACCTCCTATGCTTATGTTTGATCGCATCACTAATGTCAATAAAGATGGAGGAGTACATGGCAAAGGAGAAATAACTGCTGAACTGGATATAAATGCAGATTTATGGTTCTTTAAATGTCATTTCTTGGGTGATCCTATAATGCCAGGTTGTTTGGGTCTTGACGCTTTATGGCAAATGTTGGGTTTTTATCTAGGTTGGCTTGGGTATCCTGGAAAAGGTCGTGCTTTGGGTGTTGGGGAAATAAAATTTGTTGAAGAAATAAAACCAGATAAAGAATTAATAAAATATAAAGTTAGTTTAAAAAAATCTTTAAATAAAAAAGGGTTATCAATAGGGTATGGAGATGGACAGATCATTCACAAAGAAAAAATAATTTACCATGCCAATGATTTAAGAGTGGGTTTATTCAATGAGTAATAAAAGAGTTGTCGTTACTGGATACGGTATTGTTTCTTGTATAGGAGATAATAAAAAAGAAGTTTTACAGAGCTTAAGAGATGTGAAATCTGGGATTAGTCATTGCAAGGAATATGAAGAACTTGGAATGAGAAGTCATGTTCATGGAAAACCTAAAATAAATATTGAAGAAAATGTAGATCGAAAAATTTTGCGTTTTATGGGTGAAGGCGCAGCATACAATTATATTGCAATGAAAGAGGCAATTCAACATTCAGGTCTTGATGAGGAACTTATATCTAATGTTAATACCGGGTTAGTGATGGGGTCAGGTGGGCCTTCAACGTATCAATTGCAACAAGCATTTGATATAGCGAGAGAAAAAGGTGTTAAAAAAATTGGACCTTATATGGTTACTAGGACAATGGCATCAGGAAATTCTGCTACTTTAGCAACTCCTTTTAAAATTAAAGGTGTAAATTACTCCATTAGTTCAGCTTGCTCGACAAGTTTGCACTGCATTGGCAATGCTTATGATCTCATTAGACATGGGCAACAAGAGATTGTATTTGCTGGTGGTGGCGAAGAAACACATTGGACAATGTCAATTTTATTTGATGCTATGGGTGCTTTATCAAGTAAATATAATGAAACACCTGAGGTTGCTTCTCGAGCTTACGACTCCTCAAGAGATGGGTTTGTCATTGGGGGAGGTGCAGGTGTTTTAGTAGTTGAGAGCCTTGATAGTGCAAAAGCAAGAGGGGCCAATATTGTTGCAGAAATTCAAGGTTTCGGTCAGACTTCAGATGGATATGACATGGTTCAACCCTCTGGAGAAGGGGCAGTAAGGTGTATGCAGATGGCAACACAGGGTAGACCTGTTGATTATATCAACGCTCATGGAACATCAACACCTGTCGGAGACATGATTGAATTACAAGGTATAAAAGAGGTTTTTGGAGATAAGGTTCCTCCAACCAGTTCTACAAAATCACTAACTGGTCATTCACTCGGAGCAACTGGTGTACAAGAAGCCGTTTACTCTCTTTTAATGATGGAAAATGATTTTATGGTTGAGTCAGCCAATATTACAAACTTAGATGAAAAGGCTGAAGGAATGAACATTCTATTGGAGAATAAAAATGATATCAAAATTAATTCTATACTATCGAATAGTTTTGGTTTTGGTGGAACAAATGCATCTATCTATCTGACTAGCTTTAATGATTAAAATTTTAGAGGGCAAAAAAGGATTGGTTGTAGGTATAGCCAATGATCATTCGATTGCATGGGGTATTGCAAAGTCCTTGAGTGACGAAGGTGCAAGTATGTATTTAACCTATCAGAATGACTCAATCAAAAAAAGAGTCGAGCCCCTATCTGAGAAAATTAATTGCTTAGGAATTATGCCTTGTGACGTATCTGAAACATCTTCACTTGAAAATGTTTGTAATGGCATTAAAGGAAATATTGACTTTTTTGTTCACGCGGTTGCTTATTCAGATAAAAATGAACTGTCGGGTAAATATATAAATACAACTAGAGAAAATTTTCTTAAAACACTGCATATTTCTGCGTACTCATTGACTGAAATGGTGAGGATGCTTTCGCCAAAAATGAATGATGGTGCATCAATCATGGCCCTTACTTATTATGGGTCCACAAGATATATGCAAAGTTATAATGTAATGGGTGTTGCAAAGGCTGCATTGGAAACCTCTATAAAGTATCTTGCTGTTGATATGGGTGACAGGGGAATTAGAGTTAATGCAATTTCAGCAGGGCCGATGAGAACTTTAGCAGGAGCCGTTATAAACAAATCAAGAAAGATTTATAATTATACCATTGAAAATTCTCCTATAAAAAAACCATTGTCATTGGAAGATATTGGTAAGTCATCTGTTTACTTGATGAGCGATCTTTCTAAAGGTGTTACAGGTGAAATTCTTTACGTAGATAATGGCTATAACAATGTAGGAATGAGCATTCAAGATTTGTAGAAATGAAAAAAATATATAAATTGACCCAATGAAGAAAATCTTTTTAATTCCATCAATATTTTTATTTTTGTTATTAAGTAAATTTGCTCTTGCTTTTCACGATGTTGAAGTTGCAAATGAAGATGTAGCAGCCTTAGGTGGATTGTGGACTCAAATATATGTGTATGAAGAGTATTGTGCTGATAATCAATATTACGAGGTAATATTAGACAGATTGCCGAATAGTCCTAGGTTTGACAGATATTCATCTGAATTAGATCACTTAACAAACGACCAAGAACTCGCTTGGGAGAGAGGTGGGTTAGGAGCATCAGCTGTAATATCTGCTGGTGAGACTGACTGTGATACGATGGCTACAGTCATTTGGGAGTGGTTTGGAGAAAACTAAAATCTAATCTTTGAAAAAGTAGCACAAATATGTCTAGTATCTGTGCTACTGATTATTTTTTAGACTTCTTTCATGCTGAGCTTTACTTTACCCGCACGATCTACGTCGAGCACTTTAACTTGAACTTCTTGTCCCTCAGATAAAACATCAGAGACATTCTCGACTCTTTTTTGTGAGATTTGTGAGACATGAAGTAATCCGTCTCTTGCACCCATAAAGTTTACAAAGGCTCCAAACTCAACAATTTTTACAACTTTTCCTGTGTAGACTTTTCCCACTTCAGGTTCTGCTACAATGTCTTCCACCATTTGTTTAGCTTTATTAATTGACTCTTCATTGCTAGATGCAATTTTTACAATTCCATCATCATTGACTTCTAGTTTTGCTCCAGAAACTTCGACTATGTTTTTAATTACTTTACCGCCTGAGCCAATAACATCTTTTATTTTAGCTTTATCAATAGTGATTGAGATTACTTGAGGAGCATGCTTAGAAAATTTTGTTCGAGCTTCTGGTAAGGCATCTGACATGACACCAATAATGTGTTTTCTTCCTCCTGATGCTTGATTTAAAGCAATTTCCATAATTTCTTTAGTAATACTGGTAATCTTAATATCCATTTGAAGAGAAGTAATACCATCCATAGTACCAGCAACTTTGAAGTCCATATCACCTAAGTGATCTTCATCACCTAATATATCGCTAAGCACTACAAAGTCCTCGCCCTCTTTGATTAGACCCATCGCTATGCCACCAATATGTTTTTTAATTGGCACACCCGCTGCCATCAAAGCAAGGGATGAGCCGCATACTGTAGCCATAGAACTAGAACCATTGGATTCAGTTATCTCAGATACTAATCTTAGTGTGTATGGAAAATCCTCTTTTTTTGGTAACATTGGATGAACTGCACGCCATGCTAGTTTTCCATGACCAATTTCTCTTCTACCAGTTGCTCCTACTCTTCCTACTTCTCCTACAGAGTAAGGAGGAAAATTATAATGCAACATAAAATGTTGTTTATGCATAGGATCAAGAGAGTCAATCATTTGCTCATCATCGCCCGTTCCTAATGTGGTAACAACTAATGCTTGAGTTTCTCCACGAGTAAAGAGACTTGAACCATGAGCTCGAGGAAGAATGTCTAATTCACATGTAATTTGTCTTACTTCATCTAATTTTCTTCCATCAATACGGCTTTTATTTTTGATTATATCGCCTCGAACTACGTCTTTTTCTATATCTTTAATAATTGTTGTAGCGGCTAAAATCTGATCATCTTCAACATTATCGATAATAGAAGATCTGATCTCTGTTAGTTTTTGACTTCGCTCTTGTTTATCAACTAAACCGTATGCTTCACGAATAGGATCTGAAATTTTACTTTCAATGTCTTTTTGTAAACCTTCATAAAAATCAGGTAAGCTTGGGACTTCAAAAGTCTTAATTTCTGTTTTACTTGCAAAGCTTTGAACTTCTTTAATAAATGTCTGATAAAAATCATGTCCAAACATTACTGCCTCTAGCATGGTGTTCTCAGAGAGTTCTTGGGCTTCAGACTCAACCATTAGGACACCCTCTTCTGTTCCAGCTACAACAAGATCTAGTTCAGAGTTTTCCATATCCTGGATAGATGGATTTGCAACAAGCTTTCCATCTATATATCCAACTCTAGCGGAACCCAATGTACCTGCCACAGGAAGACCTGAAATCGCTAATGCTGCGCCGGTTGCATACATTGCAATAATATCAGGATCAACAACGCTATCGTAAGATAGGACAGTTAATGTTACTTGAGTTTCATTTTTAAAGTTTTTGTGAAATAGAGGCCTAATAGGTCTATCAATCAAACGACTTGTTAATGTTTCTCTTTCAGTCGGTCTAGCCTCTCTTTTAAAAAAACCTCCCGGTATTTTACCTGAGGCATAATATTTTTCCTGATAGTTAACTGTTAATGGGAAAAAATCAATATCAGGTTTTTGTGTTTTTGCTGCACAAATGTTAGCCATAACCATTGTTTCACCACAGGTTACAACCACAGATGCATCTGCTTGTTTTGCTATTCGATTTGTTTCTAATGTAATTTGTTGGTTACCCAACTCAAATTTATGTTCTATTTTCATCTTCCTCTTTCTTTATAGCTAATTAAAAATTATTTTTTTCTTAGCTTTAGTTTATCTGCTACTTCTGTGTACTTTCCTACATTCCTCTTCTTTAAATACGCCATCAATCTATTTCTTTTACCAACCATCATCAGCAGACCTCTTCGAGAATGAAAATCTTTCTTATGGATTTTGATATGTTCTGTTAACAGATTAATTTTTTTTGTGAGAAAAAAAATTTGGGACTCTGGCGAACCAGTGTCATTATCAGCACGAGCTATATCGTTTATTTGTATTTCCGACATCAATACTCCTTTCAAAGTAAACATCATCTGACCAGGATGTCGCCCAGTTCAAATGGTAATCAGATTGGTATGTAAATCATTTATACTTGAGAAATCAAGGATTTTTTCATAAGGAATAGCTTGATTTATAACAAAAGTCCCTATTTTCAATCTTTTAATCATACTTGCATAAGCTATATCACCTAGGGAATTTGCAAATTCTTCTGCGAATGCCCTCACATAAAATCCTGAATGGCAATTCAACTCAACTCTCATTTTTGAGCTATTAGAAGATAGAATTTTTAAACTTTGAACTGATACTTTTTTATAACGATCTTCTATAGCTTTATTATCTCTAGCGAGTTCATAAAAATTTTTACCATTTAATTTATGCGCGGAAAAGTCTGGTATTTTTTGTTGATATGTTCCTATGAACTTTTTTAAATGTGAAACTCTTTCATTTATATTATGCGAGGAAGACTCCATTTTAAAGAATCTACCCTCTGAGTCTAAAGTATTTGTTGAAGCACCAAATCGTATCTCAACCTCATAACTTTTTTTTTCTTGATGTATATTTGGTATTTTCTTAGTAGCTTTATTAATACCTACTAATAATAAACCAGAAGCTAAAGGGTCCAGAGTTCCAGCAAAGCCAATTTTTTTAAACGAATAACGAAATTTTAATTTTCTAATAACTCCAAATGACTCTATACCCTGTGGTTTATTTATTAATAACCATCCATCGCTGTGAAAGTTTTCTTTTACCAAGATCTATAATTTATCTAGAAGTGATTGTACTTTTAAAGACTCTTGAAAAGACTCATCAAAAATTAAAGATATTTTTGGAGTATATTTACTTGTAAGAGTTCTTGCGATTAAACTTTGTATTTCTCTTAGATAAAGTTTATTAAATTCTTTAAAATCCTCCTCTGAAATATTATGAATAAGATAAATTTTTGCAAATCTTAGATCTTTGCTTACTCTAACTTCAGTTATTTCGAAACGAACAGTTGGAAATTTTAAAAGATAATCTTTTTGAGTTACGAGATATTCAGAGACAAGCCTTTTAATTGAAAGTTCAACTTTTTTGGTTCGAAAACTTGGCTTATTGTCCACACTATAATTCTTTTTGAACTTCCTTAGTTACATAAAATTCAATTTCATCTTTTTCCAAAATATCCGAGTAGTCTTTAAATGAAATACCACACTCATAATTTTCTCTAACCTCTTTGACATCATCTTTAAAACGCTTAAGGGTTCCAACTTCTCCTTCATGTATGATTTTACCTTCTCTAACAAGCCTGATTTTAGCAGAATTTTGGACTATACCGTCAGTAACAAAGCAGCCTGCAATTGTGCCAAACTTTGAGGATTTGAAAGTATCACGAACCTCAGCATGGCCAATAATTTCCTCTTTAGTGTCTGGGGTGAGAAGACCAGAGAGCATTTTTTTCATATCATCGATTAATTCATAAATAATTGAATAATATCGTATATCTACTTTATCACGTTTTGCGATTGTTCGGGCTTGTGGGATAGCTCTGATATTAAAACCAATTACTAACCCTTGTGCGGAACTCGCTAAACTCACATCACTTTCATTAATTGCACCAATAGCGTTATGTACGACATTTATTTTAACTTCTTCATTGCCGACTTTTTCTAGTGAGGAAACTATTGCTTCAAGAGATCCTTGAACATCTGCTTTGACGATGATTGGAAGTTTTTTCATATCTCCCTTTGATACATTAGCCATCATTTCTTCCAGTGATGATTTTTTAACTGCTTCTGTATTTTCTAATTTTTTTTGTTCTTTTACTTTTTCTGTAATATCTTTTGCGATATCCTCATTTGGCATAACATAAACTGTATCACCTGCTTGTGGCACTGAGTCAAAACCTAATACTTCAATCGGCATTCCAGGACTAGCTGACTTAATCCTACTACCATTTTCATCGAGTAAAGCTCTAACTCTTCCATAAGATGAACCACATGTAAAATGATCACCTTCTTTGAAGGTTCCATTTTTTACAATCACAGTTGCAACAGGTCCTTTTCCCGTTTCAATTTTGGACTCAACTACAATTGCCTCAGCGAGTTTGTTATGTTCGACATTAAGATCTAGGATTTCTACTTGTAATAAAATGTTATCTAATAATTTTTCTAGATTTGTTTTTTTAATTGCAGATATTTCAGTTTCTAATACATCTCCACTATAGCTTTCTACAACTACCTCGTGAGTTAACAAATCATTTCTAACAATACTTGGGTCAACATCTGGTAAGTCCATTTTATTAATTGCAAGAACAATAGGAACTTTTGCTGCTTTAGCATGTGAAATTGCTTCAATTGTTTGAGGTTTAACACTATCGTTAGCAGCAACTACTAATACAACAAGATCTGTTAAATTGGCTCCCCTTGAGCGAATATTTGAGAAGGCTGCGTGACCAGGTGTATCTAAAAAAGTGATAGGATTGTTTTTATGTTGAATTTGATACGCACCAATATGTTGAGTAATTCCACCAGACTCTTTTGAAGTTACATTTGTATTTCTAAGTGCATCCAACAAAGATGTTTTGCCGTGATCAACATGGCCCATTACAGTTACAATTGGAGGTCTTGGCGAAATTTTGGATATTTTTGTTTTTTGGTGATTAGCGATTTCATCTTTTAAACTGATCGCCTCTTCTCTTTTCGGTGTATGCCCTAATTCTGTAACTATAAGCTCAGCTGTATCTCCATCTATATATTGATTAGCCGTAGCCATAATTCCACTTTTCATAAGAGCTTTTACAACATCACCTGTTTTCTCGGACATTCTACTTGCTAATTCCTGCACAGAAATTTTTACAGGTATGTCAACTTCACGGACAATTTTTTGAGAGCTAGTTAAATTTGGTTTAAATTTTGTTTTTTGTTTTTCTCTATTTCTTTTAGTCTTTGCAAGACTGGGCATTTTTTCGTAGTCTGGTTCTTCATCTAAAAGATTATTAACTGAAATGGAAGACAGTTTTTTTTGAAATGCTGTTGTATTGAGAGTTAGTTTTTTTCTGGGAGGAGTAGAAGTTGTAGAGGTAGGCGTAGAAGGTTTAGCCGAAGATGTATTTGTGTTCTTTGTCTCTTTTGTCATTCAAAATTAGCTATTAAGATAAATCTCCCTAGCATCCATTATAATTTTTTCGGCAGCAGATTTTTCAACTCTTTTTTGTAGTATGCCGTCTCTACCCACTAATTCATCAGTTGCTAAATCTGCAAGGTCTTGACGTGAAAAGATATTGTTCTCTATCAATGTAGCTAAAATTTTATTATCAAACTCTGAAATTCCTTTGACATAATCATCTAGTTTTGAAGATTGTATTAATTTCTCAAGTTCTGCCTTCTCGTTTTCCATATACTGCGTTGCACGAGCGTATATCTCAGCAGCAAGTTCATTATCAAATCCTTCAATTTTTTCTATATCTTGGATTGAGGCATTAGCAATTTTTTCAATACTTGTGTATCCCTCGACCGCTAATAACTGTGCGATCATATCTTCGAGATCAAGTTTTTCAGCAAAAAGAGAAGTGATTTTTTTAAATTCCTCTTGTCTTCTTTCTGCGTCTTCTTTTTCAGTTAGTATATCAATTTCAAGATTGGTAAGTATTGAAGCTAATTTTACATTTTGACCTCTTCTACCAATAGCAATACTTAACTGATCCTCAGGTAAAACTATCTCCACTCTATTAGAGTCTTCAAATTCGTTAACTTTTGCAACTTGTGCGGGTGCAATAGCATTTTGAACATACATCGACTTTAACTCTGACCAATTTACGATATCAATTTTTTCACCTTGTAATTCATTAACAATAGCCTGAACTCTTGAACCTCTCATACCTACGCATGCACCAACTGGATCGATGGACTTATCGTTCGCACGAACTGTAATCTTTCCTCTACTACCAGGGTCTCTTGCAACAGATAAAATTTCTATTTGACCCTCATATATTTCAGGTACTTCCTGTTCAAATAGTTTCGCCATAAACTGAGGGTGAGTTCTTGAAAGAAAAATTTGATGTCCTTTGGCCTCTTCTTTTATATCGAAGAAATAAGCTCTAATACGATCACCATTTTTAAAATTCTCTCTTGGAATGAGTTCATCTTTTCTTAAAAATCCCTCAGCTTTACCAAGATCAACAATAATATTTCCAAACTCAATTCTTTTTACAATACCCGACAAAACTTCTCCGACGCGATCTTTGAAATCATTAAACTGTCTTCTTTTTTCAGCTTCTCTAACTCTAGAGTAAATAACTTGCCTTGCCATATTGGCTGTTACTCTTCCAAAGTTTACGGATGGTAAAGGAATTGTTATTTGTTTTCCAATTTCAGTATCAGCATCATATTTTTTAGCATGATCTAATAAAATTTGATTTGCCTGCAAAACAGGATCAATTTTTTCAACTACATCTTTAATATGAGATAAACTTATATTTCCTGTCATACGGTCAATAGATGCTTTAATGTTATTGTCCATTCCGTATTTTGATTTTCCAATAATTTCAAAAGACTCCTCAAGAGCCTCCATTACTATATCCATTTCGATGCCCTTCTCTTGTGAGACGACTTCGGCAACTTTTAATATTTCTGTGTTATTTAGCATTATCTTTTCTAGTTAAAAAAAAAGGCGGGATAACCCACCTCCTCATCGTTGGTTAATAATTTTTAAGAACGCTAAAATAGAATAATTTATGATTTTTGTCTAAGGCTTTTTTCTCAAATTTGGTGTGCAAAGCGTTGGAATCACTATATTTCCAACATTTAGGGCTAATATCTGGCATGGTGTATTTGAACTTTTTCATCAAAGCCAAAGCTTCAATAAAATAGTCACCGTGATCAGTAGCAAAACAAATAACTCCTTTTTTTTTTAATTTTTTTGTGAGTTCTTTTACAAGTGTTTGGTTAACAGTTCTTCTTTTTTTATGCTTATTTTTGGGCCACGGATCTGGAAAGTATATTCTTATTTCCTGAAGATAATTGTTTGGTATGAATGGTAAAAGATCTTGAATGTTTAAATGGAATACTTGAAGGTTTTTCAAATTATCATTAACAGAGTTTCTGATAGCTCTTAGAACTCCATCAGCAAAAATATCACAACCAATAAAGTTTATTTTTGAATATAGTTTTGCATCTTCACTAATTTTTTCTCCATCACCAATTCCAATTTCTAAAATTCTTGGTGTTTTGATTTTATTAAATAACCTTTTGTTTGGTTCTTTAAGAAATTTCGAGTATTGCTCGAGTCTTACAAATGACTTTCCTTTTTTTCTACCAAAGTATTTATTTTTTGATTCGAACATATAAAAAACTAACTAAAAACATTAAGAAAATCATAAGAGTAACTGGAAATAAAGTTGATGAACAATTTGATTGATATTTATTAATTGGATGTTGATAATAGAGGTAACCTTTTTTGTTTGTTGGAATAGTCTCAATAATTTTACCCGAATAATCAACAACAGATGTAATACCTGAAGGAGTTGATCTTATGAGAGGTTTTTGGAATTCAACACTTCTTAAAAGGGAATTAGCCAGGTGTTGATGTGGCCCGTACCATTTACCAAACCAAGAGTCATTTGAAATTTGTATCACCATATCTGCATTACAAACCTCAGTATTAATTGATTTGTAATTAAAAATAGACTCAAAACAAATCATTGGAACAGCGTTTATATTTTTAGGTAATTTTAAGATTTTTTGATTAATTCCAGGAGTATAGTTCATTCCTAAATTTAAAAACTTGCTTACAAAAGGTTTTACAAAGGGAATGTATTCTCCAAATAAAACCAACTTTTGTTTATCATAAAAATCAATAATCTTTCCTTGATGATCGATGATATATAGACGATTAAATAATTGGTTTTCCTCGATAGCACTCGACCCAACTATTATTTTTTGATCCTCATTAATTAAAGAGGATAATCTACTAAGAAGTCCGTCCCTGTTATTTAAATCAATTGGTAATGAGCCTTCAGGCCAAATAATTAAATCTGCTTTTGGAGTATTGGTAAGAGCTTCTAGGGTTAATTTTTCATATATTTCAAGGTTTCTTAGAACGTCAAATTCTACTAATGACTCATAAAGATTAGGTTGAATTAAAAGAATGTTCAGAGTTTCATTGTTTGTTTTTCTCTCAGTATTATTTTCAAAAAAACCAAATACATAAATTAAAACAAGCACTGATGATAAACTAAAAGTTACAACTTTATTTTTGCAATAAAGAAAATAAATAATTAAACCCACAATCAAATGGATAACTAATCCCAAACCATAAACGCCTAAAAATGGTAGTGACTTTAAGATCCAAATATTTTTGTAATATATAATTGCACTAGGATTCCAAGGGAAGCCTCCAAAAATAAATTCCTTTAGTATTTCTACTATAGATAAACCTAGTGGTAATAAGAAAATCTGTAATAATTTTTTTTTAAATGTAACTAAAATGAGAATTGTTGCTGAATAATGTAGGAATGCAATAAATATAGAGAGTACACCAACTAAAATAATACCTAAGAATAAATACCCAAAACCTCCTGAATAAAAGGACTGAGTAATCCAGCTTAATGTAATTATTTGAGTAAATAAGAAAAAATAAAATATGTTTTTTTTTGAAAAATTATTATTAGTTAGAATATTATAAAAAATGATTGAAAATGATAAGTAATAGAAAACAGATACTCCAAATGGAGGAAGAGAAAATACATAAACAATAGAAAAAATAATTATTAAGCTTATTGGCCTAGAGAGATAGGGCAGTAGATTATTGAGATTTGACACCACTAACCACAACTTCAAGAATTTTTCTTGTTGATACCTTGTGAATGGTGAAAGATAATTTTTTATTTATAGTAAATTTTTCTTTTTTCTTTGGTATACGACCAGCTATATTAAATATGATACCGCCTATAGTTCCTACATCCTCTTTTAAATCATCTGGGATATTGACATCAAATTCTCTTTCAAAATCATCAACAAGCATTGCGGCATCCATAATTATATTATTGTTTTTTTGTCGAAACATTGGTGCTTCATCCTTATCGTGTTCGTCTTCAATCTCACCTACTATTTCTTCCACTAAGTCTTCAATGGTAACTAAACCAGTAACACTATTAAATTCATCCATAACAATCGCCAAATGGATGTTTTGTTTTTTCATTTTTTGAAGAAGATTAAAAACAGGTGTAGCAGAGGGAATATAAATGACCTCTCTTAGCAAACTCTTAATATTGAAGGACTTATTATTGATTTTCTTGAATAAATCCTTGATATGAACCATTCCCAAGCAATGTTCTAAGTCCTTTTTTACGACTGGCATTCTTGAGTGAGCTTCTTTATTGATGATTTTAATGATGTTTTCTTTATCAATATTTTGATCAATAAAAATTATTTCACCTCTTGGAACCATTACATCATCAACAGTTTTTTTGTGAACCTTTAAAAGATTATTAAAGATTTTTTTTTCTTCATTCTTGGCAATCCCTGAACTATCTGAAGTCGCTGAGATAAGATCAATAATATCTTTTTTAAAATTCTCGTCTTGAATAAGCTCTTTGACTAATTTTATCGCTAAATTTTTTTTAATTTTCATGTACTTTTTTTAAACCTAATAATTTCATCAGTGTATTTTCTAAAAATCTCATATTACTTCTCGATTGTTTATCGTAGTGATGATAACCAAATAAATGATGTAATCCATGACTCACTAGCATAAAAAAGTTTTGTTCGTTAATTTTTTTATTGCGATTTAAAATATAACTATCTGCAATAGCAATATCACCAGAAAAGTCTCCATCGGGGAAAGATAACACATCTGTGATTTTATTTTTATTTTTAAATTTTTTGTTCATGCTTTTAATTTCTTCATTAGAAACTATTTTTATTGTCAGTTGTGTTTGATGATCAGCTTGGTGGATTGTTTGAAAATATTCTGACAACTTTTTTAACTTTTCTTTGGAGGATTTTAGAAATTGCTCTAAATTCTTGTCTCCAATTATCTCGATCACAAATTTTTTATTACTAATCCTCAAAATTACTTATCGTAAGCATTAATTATTTTTTCTACTAGTGTGTGTCTGCATACATCACTACTATTTAAATGAACAAACCCGATGTCTTTAACTTTTTCTAATTTTTCCATTGCATCCTGCATTCCACTTTTTGCATTATCGGGTAAATCTTTTTGACTTAAATCTCCAGTGATAACCATTTTTGAGTTTTGTCCTAATCTAGTTAAGAACATTTTCATCTGTGTCGATAAGGTGTTTTGTGCTTCGTCTAAAATGATAAAGGATTTATTTAATGTTCTTCCTCTCATAAAGGCAAGTGGAGCTATTTCTATAAGATTATTTACCATTTTTCGGTCAATTTCTTCACCTGGCATCATCTCATACAAGGCATCATAAAGTGGTCGTAAATAGGGGTCAATTTTCTCTTTCATATCTCCAGGTAAAAAGCCTAATCGTTCACCCGCTTCAACTGCTGGTCTTGATAATATTAATCGATTAATTTTTCCTTCTACAAAAAGACTAACTGCGTATGCAACAGCTAAGTAAGTTTTTCCTGTTCCCGCTGGACCAACAGCAAAAACGACATCTTTTGATCTCATTTCTTTTAAAAATATCTCTTGGTTTTTAGTCTTGGGATAAATTGTTTTTAATTTTGTATTGATTTGAAATTTCTGATCTTGTTCGATTTGTTCTTTGATATATGTAGGTTTTGCTAAATCAATATTGTTTTCTATTTCTTCTGCAGAAATATCGTTGTTCTTCAATTTTTGATATAAGCCTTGAATAATAAAGTAGGCTTTTTCAACTGGATCTCTATTACCTTTTATAGATAAAAGGTTGCCTCGAGTGTATAGCTTTACTTTAAATTTATTCTCTAAGACCTTTAAATTTTTATCGTGGTAACCAAATAGGCTTGATAGAAATTGATTATCCTCAAACTCGAGTTGTTTTTGATGGGAAGAAATATTTACAGGACTCAACTAAATTTTTTCTCCCAATAATGAGTGTGTTAAAACCTCTTTGATTTGCACAGGAATTATTTGACCTATTATTTCTTTTTCTCCCTGCAGGGCTACACTTTGATTAAATTGTGACTTGCCTTTGATTTGTCCTGTGTGTTTACCAGCACCATCAATTAATACTTGCACTGTCTTTTTTACGAACTGGTTGTTGTATTCAATTTGTTGTTCATTGAGTAAATCTTGTGTGATCTTTAAACGCTCGTCGAGAATTACTTGATCTATTTCTTCACGATCAGCCGCAGGCGTACCTGGTCTTGGGCTGTACTTAAAAGAGTAAGAATTCATGTATTTAACCTTTTCAATTAGATCGATTGTGTCTTCAAAATCTTTGTCTGTTTCTCCAGGAAAACCAATAATAAAGTCCGAGGAAAGTGCTATATCGGGTTTTACTTTTCTAACCTTTTCGATAATTTCAAAATAATAATCCCTGGTATGTTTTCTATTCATTAATTTTAAAACTTTGTCGGAACCTGATTGAACAGGAAGGTGAAGATAGGGCATAAGTTTAGAGTTTTCACCATGAAGGAAAATTAGATCATCAGTCATATTCACAGGGTGACTTGTAGAATAAGTAATTCTTTCAACTCCATCTATTAAACTAATACTGTTAATAAGAGATGCTAGATTATTTGATTGACCTTGAGTGTCTAAACCGTGATAGGCATTTACATTTTGACCTAGAAGTGTGAATTCCACCACCCCCTGATCAATTAAAGATTTAACCTCATCAGAGATTTCCTTAACTGTTCTTGAATATTCTGATCCTCTTGTATAAGGAACAACGCAGAAATGACAAAACTTATCACAGCCTTCTTGGATAGTCACAAATGCAGATTTATTCGATGTATTCGTTTTAATATGATTGAGCGTGTCAAATTTTTCAATCACATCAAATTCAGTGATAGAGGTTTTTGGTAAGTTATTTTTATCTAAAAATTTATTTAATGACTGAATAGATTGTGGTCCGATCACTAAGTCCACGTAAGGTGCCCTTTTTTGAATTAATTCACCTTCAGCTTGAGCTACACAACCAGCAACAATAACTTTTTGATCTTCTTTCCCCTTTTTATGAATTTTTCCTAAATCTGAAAATGTTTTTTCTGTTGCCTTTTCACGGATGTGGCAAGTATTTAAAACTACATAGTCTGCATTTTGAAAGTCATCGGTTTGATTAATATTATGCGATAGAAAAATATCTTTCATTTTATCAGAGTCATAAACATTCATCTGACAACCAAATGTTCTAATATAAAATTTCTTATTTGATGGCATTAAGGGATTTTGCAAACAAAATTGCGTCTTGCGTATTTGGAGCGTTTATAGACTTACTCCGATAATAGTTTTTTCTTTCATTGTAGGCTTTATAGCCTAATTTTTCATAAAGTTTAATAGCAAATTTATTAATAGCACTCGCTTCCAGAAAGATTTTAAATGATTTTCCAGTACTTTTGAGTTGTTTTTCAAGCTCTTCTAAAATCATTCTTCCCAACCCTTGGTTTCTAAATTCAGGCAAAACAGCAATATGTAAAATTTCAAATTCACTGACCTTTTGATCTTGATATAAAAAATGTCCTATCAAAGCACCTTTGACGTTAGTTTGATCTAGAAGATAAATATTAAAACTTGTTTCTTTATTGAGGTGAAGCTCAATATCTTTTTCACTCCAATTAATCTCTAGTTGGTCTTTATGATTGATAATCCAATTTTTAGAATCAGATAGAGTATGTGTAAAATTCAAGCCACAATATTATCATAAAAAACCTTGGAACACTCATACCAGTTAAATTTTTTTGTATATTCTTGACATTTTTTTCGATCGATAGTCAAACAATTCAAAACATTATCTTTTAAGTTATCACCAATAAAACCGTTGACCCCATTAACAATAATATCTTTAGGACCTGTTACATCATAAGCAGCGACTGGTGTGCCGGTTGCATTTGCCTCAGTTACCACATTTCCAAAGGTATCAGTCTTGCTAGGGAAAACCATTACATCTGAACTAGCATAGTAATTCACTAAATTCTGGCCAAACTGGTAACCAACAAATTTTATATCTGTATATTTTTTTTTTAGTTTATTTAACTGTGGTCCATCGCCAACGACAACTTTAGTACCTTCTAAATCTAAATCTAAAAAAGCTTGAATATTTTTTTCAGTAGCCACTCGACCGATATAAGAAAATATTGGTCCCGGGCCTAAGTCTAATTTTTGATAGTTGCCAAATTTTTGATGATCGACACCTCTTGACCAAACAACGGTATTTTTAAAATTCATATTTATTAATTCGGCCTGCATGGATGGGGTAGGAACAAGAACTTTTTTCGCTTTATTGTGAAAATGCTTTATGAAGAAGTAAAAGAAACTTGCAGGTATTTTTATACGTTGTTGAATATACTCAGGGAAACGAGTATGAAATGAAGTTGTAAAAATAATTTTTTCTGAAAGACATATTTTTCTGGCCAAAAAACCTAGGGGCCCCTCTGTAGCAATGTGAATATGATCAGGATTGATCTGATCCATCATATTTTTCAATGTTTTTTTGCGAGTAATCACAACTTTAATCTCATTATACGAAGGAAGGCCAAAGCGAACTTTAAATAACTCAGGGTGTATTACTTCTACCTGCATACCCATTTTTTCCAATTCCGGTATGGTATTCAGATAAGAACGGACGACGCCGTTTACCTGAGGTTTCCATGCATCTGTTACTAATAATAATTTCAAGCTACAGATACCTTATTAAGAGTTTGTTTTTCTAAAGACTGGATTTTTTTTTCATTCCAAAAGACTAACTCCAAGTTGCCTTTAAAGTCCTCAACCATTGCACTACAGCTATCTACCCAATCTCCTAGATTATGATATGTCTTGTCGCCAATTTTTTTTATTTGGGGATGGTGAATATGACCACAAACAATTCCATCACAATTATTTTTTTTTATTCTCTCAAGACATGCATTTTCAAAATTTTCAATATATCGTTGAGCATCTTTTACTCGTGTTTTTAAATATCCTGATAAAGACCAATACGAAAGACCAAGTTTTCTTCGACAGAAATTTAAAATATTATTAAACCAAACAGAGTAGTCATAAAGGACGGCACCTATCTTTGCTAACCATTTTGAATTTAGAACTATTCCATCAAATTCATGCCCATGCATTAAGAGAAGTCTTTTATTGTTCGCTGTTGTATGAATTCTATTTTTTCGAACTTTAATGTTTGCAAATGAAAAACCACAATAATCTGAAAAAACTTCATCATGGTTTCCAGGTATATAATAGACTTTGGTACCTGAGCGTGCTTTTCGTAAAACTTTTTGTATGAAAGTATTAAAATCAGGATTCCAAAACCAATTTTTTTTTAGACGCCATCCGTCTATAATATCTCCAAGTAAATAAAGATGATCACAATCATTATATTTTAAAAAGTGTAAGAGCTCCTTTACTTTTGAAGCACGTATGCCAATATGAATGTCTGAAATAAATATGGATCGATGTTTTTTGATTTGCATAGAATCTAAAAATAGATATATCTACGATTGATAGTATTGAGGATTGTTAAAGTTTTATTAAATGGACTCTTCACAAAAGCTTTATATTAGAAAAAATTCTAAAATTCATGCATCTGGTCTTTTTGCAAAAGCTGATATCAGTGCTGGCACTAGAATCATTGAATATCGCGGGTTAAAGATAACTAAAGCTCAATCCGACAAGATTGCTGATGTTCAC
This sequence comes from uncultured Alphaproteobacteria bacterium, assembly GCA_902521835.1. Classification (GTDB taxonomy): domain Bacteria; phylum Pseudomonadota; class Alphaproteobacteria; order HIMB59; family HIMB59; genus HIMB59. Next base: position 10,205 of record CABYTH010000014.1, on the reverse strand, counting down.
ATAGAGGCAAACAAAAGGGCTAAAACAGTCGGGTCTGTTTACATTTTTACACTGAATCAAAAATACGACATCAATGGAAAAGTAACATGGAATTTAGCAAAATATATTAATCATTCCTGCGACCCTAATTGTGAAACTGATATCATCAAAGGAAAAATATGGATTAGCGCAATTAAAGATATTAAGAAAGGCGAGGAGCTGTCCTACGACTATGGATATGACATGTTTTGTTTCGAGGATCACCCGTGTCGATGTGGGTCTCAAAACTGTATTGGATATATTGTTCGAAGCAATCTTAGATGGAGAGTTAAAAAAAGGTTAATTGAAAATAAAAAGTCAAGATTTAACAAAAACTTCACATAAGTAGTTAAACTTCAGATATGGATTTTAAAAATAAAAATATAGTAGATGCTTTTTGGTGTTCAATTGAAGGCCTAAAAATTCTCCTTCAAGAAAAAGCAGCAAGAAGAGAGCTATTATTGCTTCCCTTGTCTGCTCTATACATCGTAATTTTTCAACCGGCTCTTTTGTTCATACTTTGGCTGATAATTTTACCTTTGCTCATACTTAGTATTGAGGCTCTAAACACTGCAATAGAATATACCTGTGATAAAATTACTATGGATAAGTCAAACAAAATAAAGAAAGCTAAAGATTTGGGCTCTGCTGCAATTTTTTTATCTCTAACAGCCTATGGAATAGTTTTATTCTTAGGTTTATTTAATTAATTTGGGAAGATTGACATGATTTTTCTTCAAGTAGAGGAGGTCTATGTTTCAATCACAGGGGAAATGCCAATCTTCCACCTAATAAAATAATCATTTATATTAAATTAAAGTTAAATTTAGATTAAATTTCCAATTTCTTTTATTTGATCGATATTTAATAAGTTGTTTTGCTTATAATTTTGAACTAGTGCAAGACATCTTTTTTTAAGAACATTGAATACTTTTAAAAATTCTATCTCAACTTCCTCTTCAGTGCCTTTAAATTTTGCAGGATCAGCTACACCCCAATGTGCCTTTAATGTATTTTTGAGATACAGGGGGCAAGTTTCTCCAGCTGCATTATCACACACAGTAATAACCAAATCAAAATTAATATCTGAAAAATCATTCCATGATTGACTTTTAAAATTGTCTAGGAAAATTTTATTTTTTTCTAATGTTTTGATACTTAATGGATGCACATATCCTGCAGGGTGGCTACCTGCACTATAAGCATTAAAAAAGTCTTTACCATAATGGTTTAAAAGCCCCTCTGTTATAATTGATCGACAAGAGTTACCTGTACAAAGTACAAGAATTTTAATCATTTTAATTTTCTGAATCGATAGAGTAGCCAGCGGATCTAACTGTTCGAATGAAATCTTTTTCTCCTGTTAAATTCAGCTCTTTTCTGAGTCTTCTTATGTGAACATCAACTGTTCTAGGTTCAACGTAAGCGTCATTTAACCAAACATTATCCAATAGTTGCTGCCTAGAATAGACTCTACCTTTATTTTCAATAAAAAATTTTAAAAGATTAAATTCAGTCGGTCCTAAATTTAATTTTCTCTCACCCCTTGTTGCCCTTCTGTTGGTGAGATTAATGTTTATATCATGAAACTTGAGTGAGTCGTTCTCTTCTCTTGCTTTTGTTCTTTTAAGTAATGATTTAATTCTAGCAAGGATCTCACTTGGAAGAAAAGGTTTGGTTACATAATCCTCCACACCTAATTCAAAACCTCTAATTTTATCATCCTCTTGACCTTTAGCTGTTAACATTATAATTGGAATTTTTTTTAGATTATCTTTTCTTTTAATTCTCTTTAAAACTTCAATTCCCGGTATATTTGGTAGCATCCAATCTAATAAAATTAAATCAGGCAGCCAATGTTCGATCTCTTGGATTGCAGATTCTCCGTCGTATGAAAATTTTATTTGGTAGTTTTGTTGTTCTAAATGAAATCCAATTAATTCTGAGATTGGTTTTTCATCCTCTACAACTAAAATCTTGTCTGTCATTCAAAATCAGATTTTTTTAAATCAATATAATGACCTGTAATGTTAAAAATGACCTCTTCAGCTATGTTAGTAGCATGATCACCTATTCTTTCTAAGGACTTTGCAATTAAAATTGGCTTAGTGCCTTCATCAACAACACTTGTTTCTTTATTGTGCATTCTTTCTATTAAATCAGATAATAAAGATTTGTACTGCCTGTCAATTTCTGCATCTTGATTCCATGAGATCCTTGCCTGCACCTCATCTTTTTTAAAAAAACTCTCAAGTGTTTGATTAACCATTTTTTGGACACCTTTACCTAAATTATGCATTTGGTCCGTTAAATCCTCGTCAAATGAAGAAGAAATTGAAATAGCTCTTTTTGCTAAATTTCTAGAGTGATCTCCCATTCTCTCAAGCTCTTTTGAAACTTTGAGGGCAGTGAAAACTAGTCTTAAATCACTGGCAACGGGTCTATGTAAAGTCATAATTTCGAAACTTAAATCCCTAACATCTCTTTCCACTTCATCAACTTGTTCATCAAGATTCTGTGTTGTCTGTGCATCAGATGAGTCTTTAGATTTAATAACATTTACTGCAATTTCAATTTGTTTCTCAACAATATTACTCATTTTAATTAAATTATCTGTAAGATGATTTAACTTTTGTTCAAAGTTTTTATCTGTGTGTGCTGTTTCCATTTTAACCAAACCTTCCAGTTATGTAGTCATTTGTTTGTTCTTTATCAGGTTTTGTAAATATCTTACCAGTTTCTCCATATTCGACAAGGTTACCTAAATGAAAAAACGCAGTTTTAGATGATACTCGTGATGCTTGAGACATAGAATGAGTTACTATAATAATTGTGTAATTTTCTTTCAATTCGTTAATTAAATCTTCTATTTTTGCGGTTGCTATTGGATCTAATGCAGAACAAGGTTCGTCCATCAAAATGATTTCCGGTCTTATAGCAATCGCTCTTGCAATGCACAATCTTTGCTGTTGTCCTCCTGATAAACCGGTAGCAATATCATCCATTCTATCTTTTACCTCTTCATAAAGACCCGCTCTGTGAAGTGAGTCTTTTACTATTTCATCTAATTCATTTTGAGAAGAAGCAATACCATGAATTTTTGGTCCGTAGGCAACATTATCATAAATAGTTTTTGGAAAAGGATTGGGTTTTTGAAAAACCATTCCAACTTTTTCGCGAAGAGTTTCTACCTGTATATCAGGGCTATATATATCAACATTGCCATTCAACAAAAACTTACCTTTAACATTACAAATATCTATTACATCATTCATACGGTTTAAACATCGCAAAAATGTCGACTTACCACAACCTGAGGGTCCTATAAGAGAAGTTACTTCATTTTTTGGAAAATTAAGAGCAACGTTATTGATTGCCATTTTTTTTCCATAGTGGACATATACCTCACTTGTTTGCAAAGCATAATTGCTGTTTTGATCTACCATTTCACCTCCAATTTTCTTCTTACCAACACTGCCACAGTATTCATTATAATCAAAAAAGATAAAAGTAGCATTATTCCTGCAGATGTTTTTTCGAGGAAACCTCTTTCAGCGCTCTCAGACCATAGATATATTTGTGAAGGAAGACCAGTGGCAGGGTCGAATGCCCCTCCCGGTATTTCCATCACAAAAGCAACCATACCTACCAATAATAAAGGGGCTGTCTCACCCAAAGCTTGTGCCATTCCAATAATTGTTCCAGTAAGAGTACCTGGCAAAGATAAAGGGATTACATGATGAAATACAGTTTGCATTTTAGTAGCCCCCACAGCAAGTGCTCCCTCTCTAATTGAAGGGGGGACGCCTCTGAGCGATGCCCTAGATGCTATAATAATTGTTGGTAAAGTCATAAAACCTAAAACTAATCCTCCAACTAAAGGGACTTGATATGGCATCCCAAAAACTCCAATTAGCATACCTAAGCCTAAAAGTCCGTAAACAATAGAGGGAACCGCCGCAAGGTTATTTATATTTACTTCAATAATGTCAGTTATTTTTCCTGGTTTAACAAATTCCTCTAAGTACACAGAAGCCAAAAGTCCGATTGGAAAAGCAAAACTAAAACAGATCAATAAAGCATAAAAAGACCCCATAAGTGCTCCAAGTATTCCGGCTGTTTCTGGATCTCTTGAGTCTCCATTTGTGAAAAACCAAAAATTGAATGTCTTAGACATTTTACCTTTGGAGTCTAAAGAGTCTAAGATAGAAAGTTGATAATCATTTATTTTTCGTTGTGCTTCGGGAACATTTCTTGGATAGTTTCCTTTGACAATTTGGTCAAGATCTGATGAGGCAGATATATCTAAATTGACAGTTTTTCCAATTACATTTGGATTGTTTACAATATAATCTCTCAGTTGATAATCAAATTTTCTTGTGTACATTTCTCTGACTTTAATAAAATTTTCTTCATCTAATCCAGGATGGTTTTGGTTAATCACTTGATCAGCAAGATCAACATAAGATGCTTTCATTATTTCTTTTTTGGAGGAGTTACTAGAAACCTCTATAAAATTTGGGTCAAAATAAACATCAGCATTAATAGTTGTTCTAACAAAAGCACCACTGCCGGTAGAAAAAATTTTATACATTAAAATAAGCACGAAGAACAAAGAGAGAGTCATCGCAAACATTCCATAAAATTTGAAACGTTTCTCTGCTGCAAGTCTCTTTTCTAAACTACTCATATTTTTCTCTGTACTTTTTTACTATTGTTATAGCAGCAATATTAAGAATTAATGTCATTACAAATAAAGTTAGGCCTAAAGCAAAAGCAACTAAGGTTTTTGGATTATCAAACTCGACATCTCCTATCAAACTTGTAACAATCTGTGTTGTTATTGTAGTCGCTGGCTCCAAGGGATTAAAAGTAAGATTTGCTCTTAGGCTGGCGGCCATAACGACAATCATTGTCTCACCTATTGCCCTAGATATAGCTAATAAAAATGAGCCCATTATTCCAGCTAGAGCTGCTGGTAAAATTACTTTTTTAATAGTTTCTGATTTAGTTGCTCCAATTGCATAAGAACCCTCTCTTAAAGATTGAGGAACTGCTTTTATGACATCGTCACTAAGAGAGGAAACAAAAGGTATGATCATAACACCCATCGCTAAACCTGCAGCTAGAGCGCTTTCAGCGGACACCGGTAATCCAACGCCTTCACCGACATCTTTTATGAAAGGTGCCAGTGATAAAGCAGCAAAAAATCCATAAACAACTGTGGGTATGCCAGCAAGAATTTCAATTATTGGTTTAGCTATATCTCTTACTTTTGATGACGCATACTCTGCTAAATAAATTGCTGTTAGCAGTCCTAAAGGAACAGCGACTAACATGGCAACAGATGCAATTAAAAGCGTTCCGGTAAGCAAAGGTACAAAACCAAAAGCCTCTTTTAAAGCCTCTTGATCGAAGCCTTCTGATGCATTGATAACAAAAGCTCTATTGGGATTCCATGCCGTATTAAAGAAAAAGTCCATAAAATTTACGTACCGAAAAAAATTAATGGCCTCGAAAACAAGAGAAAAGAAGATTCCAAAAGTAATGAATATTGCAATATAAGAACTGCCCTTGATAACATATGAAATTATTTTCTCAACAATTGGCTGTGCATTTAGTTTTCCTGATATTGATTTCGTAGCCAAAAATCCTAAAAGCACAGGTAGAATAATAAATAGAGTTAAATTCGACCATCCGTAGATCTTGTCAAAATTTGCTAAATTTTTTGCTGCAATTATCTCACTCTCACTGGCCATTTTTAAAATTGATTTATCGCCTACGGTCAAATCAATTTCTGATAAATTAACAATCATAGATAGGTTGCTAATCTTATTCATAATTAAACCGAATTTTCCAGAGCTCCATGTAGCGACATCTGGAAATAACACAGGGGACATTACAAACATCTCTTGAAAGTTTGATTTAAAAATAAGTAAAAAGAACCAAATAATTATTGCTGGAAAAAAAACTAAAAGGACAACGTAATATCCATAATAATCTGGAAGAGAGGAAAGATTTTCATTTTTTTTAAATTTTAGGCTTAATGCTCTTTTTTTACCATAGAAGTAAAAAGAGTAAGAAAGTATAAAAACAAAAACAAGTGATAAATAAAGCATACTGTCCTATTCCTCTATAAACTGATTTTGTCTTAGGGGCAAGAAATCTTGCCCCTAAAAATAAGATAATTAATTAATGCTTACTTACAAAGTCCGCTTGAAAAAGCGTAACCAGCATCTTTTAATGGATGTTTTTTTTCAGCACATGCTGCAATATCAAATCCCATTGCATCTAAGCTGTCAGTAACGTTTCTTACTCTATTGATAAGGTCTGGTACCATAGGTGCAGCACCAATTTTTGTTAGGTAACCGTTATCACCAATTGCTTCATCACTTACCATCATTTGTGCAAACTCCTGAATGCCAGGTACAACCCCGATGTGATCTGCTTTTAAGTATATGAAAAGAGGTCTTGCCATTGGATACTCATAAGTTGCAATGGATTCAGCAGATGGTACTACTCCCTCAACAGTAGATGGTTGTAATTTATCTCCGTTGTCTTTTAGATAAGAATAACCAAAGTAACCAAAACGTTCTGGATCCTCAACTAGTTTTTGAACAATAAGAGTATCATTCTCACCCATCTCGATGATTTTTCCATCTTCTCTGTAATCAGTACATCCATCGTCACTGCCAGTTACTGCTTCTAATGTACATCCAGCTTCCATTACTTTACCATCAAATGCATCTCTTGTTCCTGAGGTTGGAGGAGCTACTAATACTTCAATTTTATATGCTGGAAGGCTTGGGTTAATTTCGTTCCAAGTTTGATATGGATTTTCGACCACTTCACCATCAACAACAACTTTTGCAGCCATAGCTGTAAAGATTTCTTCTCTTGTTAGAGAAAAAGGTTCTGCTTCGTTGGAGTGAGAAAAAGTAATACCGTCATTAGCCCACATCACTTCAATTACGTTTGTTACACCGGCTTCAAGACATAATTTAGCTTCTTTAGCTTTCATTGGTCGTGACGCTCCAGTAATATCTGGAAATTCAACTCCCACACCAGCACAAAATGCTTTCATTCCACCACCAGTTCCAATTGGGTTGTAAGTGGGGGTTTTAAAACCTGACTCGCCGAGTCTTTGTGCGTTTACTGTTCCATATGGGTATACTGTTGATGAGCCAACAATATTAATTTGATCTCTTGCAAAAGTTTCAGCAGAGAAAAGTACGCTTACTGCTAGAGCAAGAAAAGTTAACATAGATTTTTTCATAGTTAAGTTCCTTTATGTTGTTTAAATTGAGCTAAAAATATCCATTAGAAGTAAATCTTATGTTACAAATATGTTAAAGTTTTATTAAGCATGCTTTGGAATTGTGATTAAAAACTCTGAGCCTTTTCCAACTTCACTTTTTATGTCAATAAAACCCATGTTTTTATTCAAAATATGTTTCACAATTGAAAGGCCTAATCCAGTACCACCAACCTCTTTGGATCGAGCACTGTCCACTCTGTAAAATCTCTCGGTAAGCCTTGAGATGTGCTCTTCTGCAATGCCTATGCCATTATCCTTGAAGGAAATTTCGACATATTCAGTCATATTACTAGTATTCATTTTTTCACGAGCTTTAATTAAAATTTTAGCACCATCTTTTGAATATTTAACAGCGTTGTTAACGATATTGACAACCACTTGAATAAATTCTTCATGAGGACATCCAACTAAAAGAGATTGGTCTAAATTAATATCAACATTTATTTTTTTCTTTAAAATTTTTGACTCCAATGAGTTTATTCCAATTTTAACGGTATTTAATAAATTACAAAATTGGTCATTCTCATTAGTTTTTTTATTCTCGATGGAACTTAAACTTAATAGATCATCAATCAAAGAGTTCATTCGATTTGACTGATCTTGAATAATTGAAATAAATTTTTTTTTATTTTTTTCATCGTCAACAGTTAAAAGTGTTTCTAAATATCCTATTATTGAAGAGAGTGGAGTTTTTAATTCGTGACTTACATTAGCTACGAAGTCAGTTCTTACCATCTCAAGATTTTTAATTGCAGTAATGTCTTTAAAAGCAACGCAAAAAAAATCGTTAATTGGAAATCCTGTAACGTCGTAATATCGGTCATTTGGTATTAATCTGTTCCACTCAAAATTTTTTTTTGATTTAGTTTTAAGTGCGTTACTTAGATTTTCAGACAAAGATAAGTCTCTTAAACCTATTTTAAGGTTATCTGCATTTTCTAAATTAAATGTCTCTTTGAAATTATTATTAACGAATATGATATTATAATCGTAATCTATAATAACTATTGAGAGGTCTAAGGAGTTAAGAATGTCTTGATACTCCAAACTTTGTTTGTCACCAACTTCGATGCGTCTTTCTTTGTCTAAAAGAGTCTCTTCTAAAATATTTCGGACTTTTGTAAATAACATATTGTCAGATTTTCTTAGGTCAAAAGTTTTTTTTTCAAGATAGCTCTCAAAGAAATAATAAGAAATGAAATAAACTAAACTCTGAGAAATAATTGATATTAAAAAAATATTAATTGAAGTACTAAAAAACAAAAGTAGGTTTAAGGAAAGAACAGCAATAGAAAATACAAATAACATTTTATTGTTTTTCTATTTTTTTATAGACCTTTTTGGCAGCAGTGCCTCTCCCTGAGAGACTAGGGTTGGTCATAAAATATTTATGTGAGTCTATTTTTAGTTTAGAGTTTATTTTTTGATAATTTCCATCTGAGTCGAGTATCCAAGTATTTTGATTATCGTTAATGGCAGTGTACATAATTTGATATAAAATTTGTTCGTGAACAGTTTTGTTATCGATAGGAACTAATGTTTCCACGCGCCTGTCAAAATTTCTAGTCATCCAGTCAGCAGATGAAATATAAATTTTTGCTTTTTTACTGGGTAGTTTATTGCCTTTTCCGAAACAAACTACACGTGAATGCTCTAAAAATCTTCCTACAATACTTTTAACTTCTATGTTTTCTGACATTCCTTTAACACCAGGAACTAAGCAGCAGATACCTCTAATTAAACAAGTAATTTTCACTCCTGCTTTAGATGCTTCGTAAAGTTTGTTAATTATTTCTTGATCAACTAAATTATTCATCTTGATCCATATGTTAGCTGGCTTTTTAATTTTTGATAAACCTATTTCGTAGTCAATATGTTCGTATAGTTTTTGTCTTAAGTTATATGGAGAGAAAGATATTCGTTTAAAATCTTTTGCCATGTTGTAACTACTCATATAATGAAATAATTTTATAGCATCAGATGCTAGATCTTTATTACAAGTAAAAAATGATAGATCTGTATAAACCTTTGCTGTTTGAGGATGATAGTTACCAGTACCATAGTGAACGTAATGGACTAAATTTTTTTTTTCTCTTCTAGTAACTAAGGAAACTTTTGCATGAATTTTTAGATTTAAAAAACCATACACTACTTGAACTCCAGCTTTTTCCAAATTTGATGCCCACTGTAGATTTTTTTCTTCATCAAACCTTGCTTTTAACTCAACAACTGCTGTTACAGATTTACCAGCATCAGCAGCACGAATGAGTGCATCAATGATTGGCGATTGATCGCTAGTACGATACAAAGTTTGCTTAATTGCCACAACGTTTTTGTCGTTTGATGCTTGATCTAAAAAACTAACAACAACATTAAAAGACTCAAAAGGGTGGTGTACAACTAAATCCTTTTTTTTGATTGCTGCAAAACAATCACCGCCAAAATCATTTATTCGCTGTGGGAAACGAGGTTTAAATTTTTTATAATTTAAATTCTTGTTTTTTATATTTCCAAAGACTTCTGATAATTGGTCGAACCCCAGTAGATCTTCGTATTCAAAAATTTCATTTTCAGATACATTCAACTCGTTAATGATGAATGATTTAAAATTATTATTAAGACTTTTTTGAACATCTAATCTGATTACCTGTCCTCTTTTTCTTTCCCTGACAAGTTTTTTAAACTCTCTGATAAGATCGTCTGCCTCCTCCAAAACCTCTAAATCACTGTCCCTTATTACGCGAAATAGATTTGTATCAATAACATCAAAATCATGGAATACATCCCCAACATAATTGTTAATTATTGACTCTACGGGATAAAAATAAATACCCTGTTTATCAATAATTTTAAGAAAGCGTTGTTTTAA
>CABYTH010000013.1:0-28931 GCA_902521835.1 uncultured Alphaproteobacteria bacterium | reverse complement strand
TTTCATAATTAGGTTTAATTATAAATTTATATTTTTCATTTAAAATATTCTGGTATTCTTTTGGAATTTTTATATCTATTAATTCAATTTCTTTATTTGATAAAGGACTAACTTGGATATTAAAGTCTCTAAAAGCTTTAAATCTTGCCTCTTTGGATGTTAAATAGCAAATTAGATCAATATTATTTGAGTTATTTATGTAAGCGCTAAAACCATAAAAAGATATAGGCTTGAATTTTAAATTATCTAAATATATACCTTTATTTTCATTCCAAATATATTTAGATTTTGGAAAAAGTTGAAAATTACTAAAGTCTGCATCTTTATATAACAAGATACCATCACTAAATAAGGTATATATATTTTCAGAGTTTTCGAAAGAATAATATATTCCATCATAGTCTGCTTTCAAAATTGTTTTATTTAAATTTTTATAGAGTTTTTTAAACGAGCTTGTGAATGTTTCAAATGACAAACTATTTATGTCTATATTTTTTTGTTCAAGATTATAATAAAGAAAATTTATAAAGTCATGTTGTTCATTAAATCTCATCCCTAATGTATATTTAGTTGAATTGTAATATTCAGATAATTGTTCAAGACTACCTTTTGCTAAATTATCTTTACTTAATAAAACAAATGTATCTAAGTCAAGAGGAAGTATATTACTATCAATTATAATATTATTTTCTTGGTAAAAACGCTCTAGTAAAGTTGGCAATTCAATCTCTCGCAAACTTAGTTTTTTTAAATCTACATATTCACCAAATATAATATCAAAATCATCGATATTGTTATCAGCTTCCATAAATTCGAATTTGATATTATTTTTCAAAGAATACTTATCTATCATATAAGATAAGTAATATTGGTAATTAATATAATCATTTTTAATTAGACCAATTTTTATATTATTTTTTAATTCACATTCTTTCGCTAAAATTTGTTCAGATAATAATATTAAAAGTATTGCATATAATATTTTTTTAAAGATCAACTTAATTAATGAGATTTAAACATTTCTTTATACACTCTTTCTTCAATTTTATGATCATTGTCAAATAAAAGTGGTATTTCTAATCCCTCTGACATTTCTATCTCTACTGAGATAACATCTTTAGCTTCAATATGATCAGCATGAACTACTATTGGTCTTTTAGATGGATTATTATTGATAATTCTAATCTTTGCATTATCTTTTAATAGACCCCCACGCCAATGCCTGGGACTATAGGCGCTTACAGCAGTTAGTGCTACAACATTACTACCAAGTGGAATAATTGGTCCAGAGGCTGAGTAGTTATACCCTGTACTACCTGCAGCTGTTGATAATATTACACCATCACAAACAAGTTCTTCTATTCTCACTTCATTGTCTATCATAATTTGAATTTTTGCAGCTTGATATTTTTCTCTACGAATACTGATCTCATTAATTGCAATAGCTTTAATTTCTTGACCTGTGGGATTTAGAGTTTTCATTACTAAAGGTCTTAATTTTGTCAATTGTGCATTATTTAACCTTTCCTCTAACCCATCAAGTTTATAATCATTCATTAAGAATCCAACAGATCCAAAATTCATACCGTAAATTGGTTTGTTAAGTTTCATATAATTATGAAGTGATTTTAATATAAAACCATCCCCTCCGAGCGCTACGATGAAATCTGCCTCTTCAGGCTCGTGATTACCATATTTTTTTATAAGTTTCTCTTGAGCTTCAATATTTTTTTCAAGAGGGAAAGAAACAAAACATATTTTCATTTATTAACCTCCAGTCTCATTCATATAACGATTAACGTATCCCTCAAAATTATCTTTTTGAATTTCAAAGTTATGTGCTTTTGGTTTAATTAACATGGCATATTCTATTAAAGCAATAATATCATTTTTTGTTTGATTTCTTAGTGCAAATTTTAAATCTACAAAATCATTCTGCCCTAAACACATATACAATTTACCAGTGCATGTAAGTCTTACCCTATTGCAAGTATCACAAAAGTTATGTGAAATAGCAGATATAATACCAATTTTTGATTTATGATCTGAATACTCATAGTATCTAGAGGGACCATTAGTTCTGTATTTAGAGGGAATTAAATTTAATTTATTTACTAAATCCTCCTCAAATTTCTTCATTGATAAATATTGATTAAATCGCTTTTCTCCAATATCGCCTATAGGCATTATTTCAATTAACGAAATATCAAAATGATTTTTTTTACACCAATCTAAGATATCAAATATTTCTTTGTCATTGAAATTTTGAGTCAAAACAGTATTTATTTTTATCTTTATACCTTCTTGTTTAGCTACCTCTATCCCATTTAAAACTTTACTAAGATCTCCCCATTTAGTTATTTTCTTAAAACTTTCAGCATTTAAGCTATCAAGAGAAACATTTATTCTTTCAACACCATTCTTTTTAAGAATAGATGCATACTTTGATAAATTCGTACCATTTGTAGTTAAAGTATGCTCTGAAATTTTACCATGATTTTTTAGGTTATTTAAATGTTCTATAATTGAAACGATATTTTTTCTAACAAGTGGTTCACCTCCTGTTAATCGAAATTTTTTTACACCTAACTCATTAAAAATATTTGTAAGTTTTATAATTTCTTCAATTGATAAAACCTCTTGTCTAGGTAAGAATGTTACATCCTCAGCCATACAATAAGTGCACCTTAAATCACATCTATCAGTGACAGATATTCTCAAGTAATCAATTTTTCTTTTAAAATTATCAGTCAGCATTTTCGTGTATCTTTAAATCAACTATATTTAAATCTATAACTTTTTTCCCTACATTCTCAAAGTTAATAGTGATTTTACTATTTATACAAGATTGAACTTGCCCCAGGCCCCAATCTGGTTGAGATGGACACTCCACGATTGTGCCTGGTATAAAATCGCTAAAATTATAGTTATTTTCCATTATTACTCTTGTTATGTAGAAACAAATATTTACTATTTACTATAGAATCAAATGGATAAAAAAGAAAATTTAAACAAGCTTAAATCTGTTATCAGTAATATTGAAAAATCTTATGGAAAAGGCTCCATAATGATGCTTGGAAAGAAAGATATAGATGCAAATATTGATGTATACTCAACAGGCTCCCTTGGTCTAGATATAGCTCTAGGAATAGGTGGTTTACCGAAAGGAAGAGTCATAGAAGTTTATGGCCCAGAAAGTTCAGGTAAAACAACTCTAACATTACATATAATTGCGGAAGCTCAAAAAGTTGGAGGAACGTGCGCTTTTATTGACGCTGAACATGCTTTAGACCCTGGTTATGCAAAAAAACTCGGAGTGAATATTGATGAGTTATTGATATCTCAACCTGATACTGGTGAACAGGCTTTAGAGATCTCAGATACTCTTGTAAAATCTGAAGGTATAGATTTATTGGTTATAGACTCAGTAGCAGCTTTAGTTCCCAGAGCAGAGTTAGAGGGTGAAATGGGTGACTCTTTACCCGGACTTCAGGCAAGGCTAATGAGTCAAGCGCTTAGAAAACTAACTAGCTCCATCTCAAAGACAAATACTATGGTTGTTTTTATTAATCAACTTAGAATGAAAATAGGAGTAATGTTTGGAAGCCCTGAAGTCACCACTGGAGGTAATGCTTTAAAATTTTACTCTTCCGTAAGATTAGATATTAGAAGGATCGGCGCAATAAAAGATAAAGATAATATTATTGGAAACCAAACGAGAGTGAAGGTCGTCAAAAATAAAATGGCACCTCCTTTTAAAATGGTTGAATTTGACATTATGTATGGTGAGGGAATTTCTAAAATTGGCGAAATTATAGATTTAGGTGTTCAAGCTGATATTATAGATAAGTCTGGGGCGTGGTATTCTTACAAAGATGAAAAAATTGGTCAAGGTAGAGAAAATACAAAACAGTTTTTAAAGGATAATCCAGAGTTATTGCATGAAATAGAAAGCAGAATAAGGTCAAATTCCGACACTGTTGAAGAGCTGATGATTGATCCACCTCCTTCTACAACAGAAGAAACTGTCGAAAAAAACTCTAAAGAATAATATTAAATTTCATTTAAATTAATCTATATTCCATGAATATGAACTCTAATGAAGTCCGCAATGCGTTTATTGATTATTTCAAAAATAATGATCATAAGCATGTCAAATCTGGATCTTTAGTCCCAGAAAATGACCCCTCTCTTATGTTTGCTAATTCAGGGATGGTCCAATTTAAAAATGTTTTTACAGGCATGGAACAGTTAGATTTCAAAAGAGCCACGACTTCTCAAAAATGTGTTAGGGCAGGAGGAAAACATAATGATTTAGAGAATGTTGGATTTACAACTCGACATCATACTTTCTTCGAGATGTTAGGAAATTTTTCTTTTGGCGATTACTTTAAAGAGCAAGCAATTCTATACGCTTGGAACTTAATAACTAAAGAATTTAAAATTAATGAAAATAAATTATTAGTTACGATATATCATGACGATGAGGTCGCAGAAAAATTTTGGAAAAAAATAGCTAATTTACCTGACAATAAGATAATTAAAATTTCAAGCTCTGATAATTTTTGGTCAATGGGTGACACAGGACCTTGCGGACCATGCTCGGAGATATTTTATGATCATGGTGATAAATACTTTGGTGGCCCCCCTGGTTCAGTTGACGAAGATGGTGATCGTTTCATTGAAATATGGAATTTAGTTTTTATGCAATATGAACAGGTAGACAAAAATACCAGATTAGATTTACCTAAACCATGTGTAGACACTGGTATGGGTCTAGAGAGAATTACAGCATTATTAAATGGTAGTAATGACAATTATAGTTCTGATTTGTTTTCAAATATTATTAATATTACTCAAGAATTTATACAAAATAAAATATCTGAAGAAAATAAATCTAGTTTTAGAGTCATAGCAGATCACTTACGAGCTTCATCTTTTTTAATAGCTGACGGGGTTTTGCCTTCAAATGAGGGACGAGGTTATGTACTAAGACGAATATTAAGAAGAGGAATAAGACATGCATATACATTAGGTTCTTCAGAACCATTATTTCACAAAATTTTTGATGAATTGAAAAATTTAATGGGTGATTTCTTCCAAGAACTTAACTCGGGAGCTGAAACTATTAAGGAAACACTTTACAATGAGGAAATAAAATTTAGAGAAACTCTAAGTAAAGGTCTAGAGATACTTGGACAAGAAATACCTAATATTAAAAATAATAAATTAGATGGCAAAATCGCTTTTAAATTATACGACACATTTGGATTTCCACTTGATTTAACACAAGATTATTTAAGATCAAAGGATATTGATGTTGATTTAGAGTCTTTTGATGCATCAATGAAGCTACAAAAAGAGGAAGCTAGATCCTCATGGAAGGGTAGCGGTGATGTAAATACTGACAAGCTATGGTTTGATATTGCAAGAAAAACGAAACCAACAGTATTTAAAGGATACGATGAAACTACTTTAAGGGCAAATGTAACTGCTTTAGTCTTGGACTCAGAAGTAGTTGACGAATTAAGTGATAAAATAAAAAAATCAGCAATTATCACAAATGAGTCATGTTTTTATGCAGAGTCTGGTGGGCAAGTTGGAGATAAAGGCATAATTTCCTCAGAAAATGCTGAATTTAAAGTGACAGATACTAGAAAAACTCCTCAAGGCATTTTTATCCATTTTGGTAATGTAATTTCAGGCAATTTTAAAACAGGACATGAGGTTAAACTTAAAATAGATATTAGTTTAAGGGATTTAATTAAAAAAAATCATTCTGCTACACATTTGCTTCATGCAGCATTAAGGAATAACTTAGGACTACATGTAGCTCAGCGCGGATCTTTAGTTAATGAAAATAAATTACGTTTTGACTTCAGTCATAATAAACAAATATCATCAAAGCAAATAGATACTATTCAAAAAGAGGTAACAAATATAATTTCCAATACTTGTGAAACACGAATTGATGTTAAGTCTCAAGAAGAGGCAATAAAACAAGGGGCAATGGCATTGTTTGGAGAAAAATATGGTGAAGAAGTTAGAGTAGTAACTCTAGGAGAAAAAAATAATAAACCTTATTCAATTGAGCTTTGTGGGGGAACGCACGTAACAAATGTTAAAGAAATAGAAAAATTTCACATTATAAGTGAGGAGTCTGTATCATCAGGAGTAAGGAGAATAGAGGCTTGCACTGGTAATAAAGTAGATGAATTTATTAGTAATAAACTAAAAGAGGATCAATTACTTGAAAAAAAACTTGATGATAAAATCATTAACTTAACCTCACAAATAAACAAATTAAATGGAAAAATAAGTTTTAGTGAGGAAAATAAAAAACTTTATATAAAGAAGTTAGAAAATTATTTAGATAATTTAAAAAATAAATCGATACTCTCAAACGAGGAGAATAATAAAATGGAAGAAATAAATATAAATGGAATTAATTTTGTGTCTCAATTAATAGAAAACTTGCCTCCCAAAGAACTCAGATCAATTTTTGATAAATTTAAATTAGAAAAATCTAAATCTATTTTGGCTTGCATTACTACAAATGAAGATAAGGTATCTATCATCGTTGGGTTAACTAATGACTTAATAGACACTTATGATGCGAGAGTATTAATAAAAAGTACTTTTGATATACTCGGTTCAAAAGGTGGTGGGGGAAGAATTGATTTTGCCCAAGCTGGTGGGAACAAAAAAGATCAATTAAATCAAGCCTTTTTAAGTATTAAAAACCAGATTTAATTTAATTTAGCTTGAAGATTTTTATCAAGACAATTTAAAAAATCTTCAGTGTTCATCCAAGGCGAATTTTTGTCTACAAGCATTGCTAAGTCCTTGGTCATTTGACCAGACTCCACAGTTTCAACACAGGTTTCTTCAAGTGCCTTAGAAAACTTTATAAGTTCATCGTTGCCATCAAACTCACCTCTAAAGTTTAAACCTTTTGTCCATGCAAATATTGATGCTATTGGATTTGTAGAAGTTTTTTCTCCCTTTTGATGAAGCCTATAATGTCTAGTTACCGTTCCATGGGCAGCCTCAGCTTCAATTGTTTTACCATCGGGTGTCATTAAAACACTAGACATCATACCCAAAGAACCAAACCCCTGTGCAACTGCATCTGACTGAACGTCTCCGTCATAATTCTTACAAGCCCAAATAAAGTTCCCCGACCATTTCATTGAAGACGCAACCAAATCATCAATAAGACGGTGTTCGTAGACTATTTGGTAATTTTCAAAATCAGTTTTAAATTCTTTATGAAAAATTTCATTAAATATTTCTTTAAATCTTCCATCGTATTTTTTTAGAATTGTATCTTTTGTTGAGAGATACACAGGCCATTTCAATTTTAATCCATAATTAAAACAAGCTCTTGCAAAACCTCTAATAGACTCATCTACATTATACATAGACAGGGCAACACCCTGATTTTGAAATTGAAAGACCTCTTTTTCTTCTACTTTTCCCTCTTCATCAACATATTTCATATAGAGTTTTCCTGGTTTGTCGATTTTCATTTCTGTAGCTTTATATTGATCACCAAATGCATGCCTGCCAACAACTATAGGGGCATCCCATGTTCTTACAATTCTTGGTATATTTTTACATATAATTGGCTGTCTAAAAACAGTTCCATCTAGAATATTTCTTATAGTTCCATTTGGAGAACGCCACATTTTTTTTAGCTTAAATTCCGATACTCTATTATCGTCAGGAGTGATCGTTGCACATTTGATACCAACCCCAAATTTTTTAATTGCTTTTGCAGCCTCAACCGTAATTTCATCATTTGTTTGATCTCTATTTTGTACAGATAAGTCGTAATATTTTAGGTCTATATCTAGATATGGAAGAATGAGCTTTTGTTTAATAAAATCCCATATAATCCTTGTCATTTCATCGCCATCTAATTCAACCACAGGATTTTTTACTGAAATTTTTGACATTTATATTGAGATATTGACTGTATAACAGATTAAATTAATAAAAAAAATCTATTTTATTGATCAAATTATACAATTCAGATATTAATTCCATCTTATGTACTTCAGGTTTCATAAAGAAATTTCAGCAGCGCTGATAATACTATTTTTATTAGTAATTTTTTTTTATTTTATATATAAACCTTTATTTTTAATTTTTTTAATATTACTGATTTTTACCTTCTATTTTTTTAGAGACCCTGAAAGAGTCGTTCCATTAGGTGATGATATTTTAGTTAGCCCTGCAGATGGATTAATTACAAATATTAGTGAGTACAAAGAGGGAAAAAAAAAATATACCAAAGTTTCAATTTTTTTGAGTGTGTTTAATGTACATATCCAAAGATTACCAGTTTCAGGTGAAATTACAAAAATTGATTATATTGAAGGTAAATTCATTAATGCAACTTTAGACAAAGCAAGTGAAGATAATGAAAGATTAAAATTAACTCTTAAGTCTGGATCTAACGTTATATATATAACACAAATAGCTGGTTTAATTGCTAGAAGAATAATTTGTTATCTTAAAACTAATGAGAAAGTAAACCAAGGTGATAGATATGGAATCATCAAGTTTGGAAGCAGGGTAGATATAGAATTTCCCAACTCCTATAATTTAATGGTAAGCATTGGTCAGCAATGTATCGGTGGTGAAACTATCATTGCAAGAGATTTTAAAAACAACAAAAATTTACAATCTAGAGAATATAAAAAGATTTAGACATTTAGATGACCGAACATCCGCTCACTAAATTTATACCTAATTTAATTACACTAATGTCACTTATTGCAGGTATTTCCTCAATAAAGTTCTCTATTCAAAGTAATTTTAAAATTGCTGTGCTTATGATAATGCTAGCAGCCTTCTTCGATTTCTTTGATGGATGGATGGCTAGAAAATTAAAAAAATCATCCCAATTTGGAGCTGAATTAGACTCTTTATCAGATTTTATTAGTTTTGGATTAGCTCCATCTTTGCTTATAAATTTAAGTTTTACAAATGAGCTAGGAAGAATTGGATGGGTTATAAGTCTTTTTTACATTATTTGTGCAGCTCTTAGACTTGCTCGTTTCAATATTGAAAATATGAGAGAGCAAAGCAAAGTATTTTATGGCATACCCTCACCAGCTGCCGCAGGTATTATAATGATTCCGCTTTATATAAATTTTATTGAACAAATACAATTTACTATCAACTATCCTATTGTAAGTGCCTTATTAATTATATTTGCGGGTGCTATGATGATTAGTAGAGTTCCGACTCCCTCTGTGAAAAATCTAAAGGTAAAAACTCTATATTTTAGACTTATGATTATATTTACAGTTATTATATTAATATTTTTAATAAGTTATTTTTGGCAAACAACTCTTTTAGTTGCTCTTATTTATTTATTATTTTCTTTATTGAGTTTGTTTACCTATTTTATCAAATTTTTTAGAGGAGCTAGTTAAGTATTTTGATTTAAGCATCAAAGCTGATGGAGTTACAAGTAAAGTCAATAAAGTAGAAAAAAGAAGTCCAAAAACAATTGCCCTCGATAAATCTACCCACCACTGTGTGTCAGGGGAGTTATAACTATATTCAAAATTTACAAAATCAATATTTAATTTTAAAGCCATGGGAAGCAAACCAAGTACCGTAGTAGTTGTAGTCAATAAAACAGGTCTTAGTCTTTGTGCACCTGTCATTAAAATGGCATCTCTAGCATCATTTGTCTTTTTTATTAATCTATCGAAGGTATCAATTAAGACTATATTGTTGTTTACAACTATGCCTGCTAACGAGATAACACCTATCCCGCTCATGACTATTCCAAATGGTTGTTTTGTAATTAAGAGCCCTAAAACAACACCCACCGTTGACATAATTACAGCAAATAAAATTAATAAGGTGCTACTAAAACTATTAAATTGGGTCAAAAGAATTAAACCCATTAAAAATACAGCTATCAAAAAAGCTTTTTGTAGAAAAGCTTTAGACTTCTGCTGACTTTCATCCTCTCCCTTAAATTCTATTTTTACTCTAGGGTCAATATTTGCTGAATTAAATTCAGGTATATCTAAACCAAAGTTATTTGGAATATTGAATTTTTCAATTCCAAGCCAATGTTTTATAAGTCTGACGTAAGCATCAGTTTGATAAAATCTAGTTACATCTGATTTAATTGTTTCAATTCTATTCTGTTCTACTCTGGTCAAATTTCCTGTCTCTTGATTGGTTTCAATTTTAGTAAAATTTGAAATTGGTACATAGCCTGCAGATGTTGGTATCTTAATACTGTCTAATTGATCGATCGTTCTCTGTTCTTTTGGCAATCGAAGGTAAATGGGTATAGACTCATCACTATCATCAGGTCTAAATTCACTCAATTTAAGGCCACTTGTAAGAAGTTTTATGGTGTTACCTATTATTGAAATACTAGCACCATATTTTGCAGCCTCTTCTCTGTCAACATAAAGCTCATATTCAATACTAGGAGAGGGTAGAGAAGTTTCTAAATCTTTTAAACCAGTTATGCTAGATAAATATTTTTCAATTCTTTTGAGTTCTTGAACTGTGATTTTAGGATCAGAAGAAGTTAAATTGATTTCAATGGGCTTCCCTCTAGGAGGGCCTGCTCTTAAAGTTCTTGTTTCAACTTTAATCCCAGGAATAGATGAAGTTTCTTGTCTTATTTCAGAAATTATTGTTTCTGCTTTTCTTCTTTTATCCCAATCTTTGAATTCTATATCTATAAATCCTATAATATCAGGCGAGCTTTCTTGTCTATTTTCTACATTCCCTGATGTTGTATAGACAGACTCAAATTCATTATTCTTTTTTTGTAAGTTTAATACCTGTGATTCTACTTTTGCAACAAGTCTATCTTTTTCTAAAACTGAGAGATTGCCTGTAGCATAAATAATTACTTTGGTATTCTCTGCTTCAACCGAAGGAAAAAAAGTAACTCCCTTACCAAACTTTCCATATGCACCATAGATACCAACTAACAATATAAGAGATAGAAAAACTATTTTTATAGGATTATTAATACAGAGCCTTAAAATAAAAAGGTAAATTTTAGTAAAAAAACCTACTTTTTCTAAATCAGTTAAGTCTTCGTCATCATCAGCATTTATTTTAGGGATAATCATTTTCTGAAAAAAACCTTTATTTTTAATATATCTAAAAACAAAAAACAAAATGACCCCAATTGAAATTGTTGTTATGGCTTTTGCGCCCATATTTATGTAGATATCAAATTCTAGCTGGGATAAAAAATTAAATGCAACAAAATTAATAATACCAAATAAAATTAAAGGTATAATAAAGAAGAAAAAAAGATTTTTAATTTTATAGGCCTGAGTTCCAATTATAGGAATAACTATTAATGCCATAGCTAAACTTGAACCTAAAACAGATATTACTGTTATTGGTATATATTTCATAAAACCGCCAGTTGTACCTGGCCAAAATAACAGAGGAATAAACGCTGCTATAGTAGTAAAGGTTGAAGCCATGATTGGAAGGGACATTCTTGATGCGGCCTTTATGTATGACTCTGCTAGTCCCATACCTTCTTGTATTTTTCTTTGGGCATATTCAACTACAACCACAGCCCCATCAACAAGTAGCCCAACTGAAAGAATTAATCCAAACAAAACAACCATATTGATTGTAAAGCCAAGTGAATAGAGTATTAAAATAGATGATAAAAAAGAACCCGGTACTGCTAAACCTACCAGTAAACTAGACCTTATACCAAGAAAGATAACAACGACACTCATAACAAGAATTATTGAAAAAATTACATTGTTTTGAAGATCTCCTAACATGCTTTTTATGTTTACAGACTCATCACCAGAAAAAGTTATGTTTACCTTTGATGGAAGAATTTTTTGCTCTTCCTTTACTAACTGTTTTACTTGATCAACAGTCTCTACAATGTTTGCTCCAATTCTTTTAGATATTTCTAATGTGAATGCAGATTTATTATTTAATCGAGCAAATTTTTCTGGATCTTTAAAAGTTCTTTTAAGTTGAGCAATATCTTTAAATTTAATTGTTTTTTTATCATTTACCTTTATTGGTGTGTTAAAAACATCATTTAGGCTTTCATATAAACCAGGAATTTTAATTACAAATCTTCCATCTCCTGTATCAAGATTTCCAGCAGAAACTATTTGGTTATTAGATCTTACAAAGTTTAATATTTCATTTAAATTTAATCCATAAGCTTCAATTTTATTCTGGTCAATGACAATGTCTAATTGCTCTTCTCTTTCACCACCAATATTTACTTCTAAAACATTTGGTAAAGATTGTATTTTATCTTTAAGGTCATTTGAAATCTTCTTCAGTAAAAATTCAGATATATCGCCACTTATAGATACGACTAAAATAGGAAATAAACTTATATTTACCTCACTTACCTTGGGTTCATCTGCATCATCTGGTAAATCTGATTTTGCTCTGTCAACTTGTTCTCTAGTGTCTAAAAGTGCTTGATCAGGATCAAACCCAGCATCAAACTCTAATAAGACATTTCCACCACCTTGATAAGAAGTGCTAGTCATTTCTTTTTTTCCTTCGATATTTGAAACCTCATCTTCAACAGGTTTTATTAAAAGTTTTTCAGAGTCCTCTGGGGATATTCCTGTTAAACCAAGAGATACATATATATAAGGCAAACTTACATCTGGCGATGACTCTTTAGGAATATTATTAAACACAAGTGATCCACTAACAATAACAAATAGGAAAATGGAAATTGTAGTTCTGTAGTATTGACTTGCTAAGTTAACCAAGCTCATGATTAATTATAATTAACTTTTTCTCCTGCAGAGACGTATTGCTGTCCAACAATTATAATTTTTTCTTTTTGACTCAAGCCAGAGACCAACATGTAATCAGAGGTATCTTCTATAACGCTAATTTTTTTAAATTGTACGGTATTATCAGATCCTATAACTTTTACACCTAACTCTCCAGAGTCTCCCAAAGCCAGAATTGAGGGAGAAATTTTATGCGCAAGAACATTTCCCTTAACTATAGAAATTATTGATGATAGTCCATCTTTATACCTAAGATCTTTATTTTCAACTTTAACAACAATTTCAAAAGTTTTAGTCTCCGGATCCGAAATAGGAGAAATGTAGTCAATTTTGCCATTAACTTTTTCATCGAGTATTGTCACCTCAACTTTATTTTCTAAGGATATATCTAGAATTTCATTTTCATTAATGTAACCAAATATTTTTAATGAGCTTAAATCGATAATTTCATAGACTTTTTCACCAGGCATAACAAGCTCTCCAGCAATCTTATGACCATCTAAAAGCATTCCACCAAAAGGTGCAAAAAGAGCATATTTATCAAATTCACTTTGAGACAATAAATTTAATTTATATAAATCAGCGTTCGTTTTGTAATCATCTAATTCAACTACATGCTGACCTTTTTTTATTTTAGTGCCTGCTTTGACCAGCACTTTCTTTATTGTAGTCATCACTTCACTCTTAACTTCAATTCTCCTAAAAGCTTCAGTAGTTGAGCTAAAAACAATACTATCTTTTATAGTTTGTGCAGATGAGTCCATAACCTCAACAGAAAATAATTTTTCATCTGTTTCTTCTTTGCTTCCCCATTCTGATGAGTAACATAAAGAACTTATAAGTGATATGATTGATACAATGATTATTTTTTTTATGGTGGGTAACATGGATGTGTTTAAGCCTACTAGAATATATGTAAACGAATACATATCAGATTATGAGTAAAATTAAATGAAACAGTGGTATAAAATTAGAAAAAAAGACCCTTTTTACATAAAAGCAAAGAAAAATGACATTATTTCTAGAGCTTATTACAAATTAGAAGAAATAGACAAAAAACATAATTTATTCAAAAACGATAAAAATATATTAGATGTTGGATGTTCACCAGGTGGTTGGACACAATATATTTTAAAAAAAAACCCAAAAAACAAAATAGTAGGTATTGATATATTACCAACTGCTGAGCAGGTTGAGGGAAAAATAAAATTTTATATGATGGACTTAAATCAGTATCAATTAATTGATGAATTATTCTCATCAAATAAATATACTTTTGACTCGATAATTTCAGATATTGCCCCAAACACAAGTGGAAACCAATTTATAGATCAATCCAATAGCTATGATTTGAGTATGCTTTCAGCAAAATTTATTGAAAAATATTTAAATAAAGGAGGTAATTTTTTAGTAAAAAACTTTCAAGGTGAGGATACAGAAAAGTTATTTAACTTTATAAAAAATTTTTTTGATAAAACACAATATATTAAACCAGCTGCATCAGATAAAAAATCTAAAGAAATTTACATCTTAGGTTTGTTAAAAAAATAATTTTTTAACCATGCATTTAATGAATTAAGAGTAAAAAAATTTTTCTTTTTATCTTTATATGTAATTTCGAAAATTTCTTTATCGAATTTTTTAGAGTAAATAATTTTAATAATTGGAAAAGAAAAATTTGATTTGTAAAAAGTAATTTTTGTCTTTGTGTTATTTAGGTCCTGAGTTTGGATTGAATAATTTCTCCATATATTTTTTGATAAACCATAAGAGTAAGTATTAAGAATATATTGGAATGTTTTCTTTGGGATTGTGTCGATATGATTTTTATTTATGTTTAAGATTTTCAATATATATTATGTTAAATGGTACTTTTAAATTCTTCAAGCTGTAATTTTGATTGGCAACCTACTAATTTTCAATTTATTAACTTAAAAGGTGAAAATGGGTCCTTTTATGATTCTTTTGACACCAATGGTCTTTTAGTAATGTTTATTTGTAATCATTGCCCATATGTTAGATCTATAGAAACTAAGATTGCTACTGAAACCCAAAGACTCAAAGTTTTAAATGTTAATTCTATTGCCTTTATGTCAAACGATCAAAATTCATATGAAGAGGATCAGAACAAATTTCTTTTAGAACAAATATTAAGAGCTAAATTTGAATTCGAATATATTGTTGATACCACTCAATCAATAGCTAAAACATTTGATGCTCAATGCACTCCTGAGTTCTATTATTTCAGTAATGATAAAAAACTTAAGTATAGAGGCAGATTAGACTCCAATGGTAAAGACCCCTCTATGGGCAAACCAGAGCTTTATTCTGCTGTTGAAGAAATTATAGCTAAAGGATATTGTTCAAGCCAACAATATCCAAGTATGGGTTGCTCAATAAAATGGAAAAATTAATCACTAAAAGAAATTTATCTTTACTTGGAATTGTATCTTTTTTATTGGTTATTGCTCTTTATTTCATTTTACAAAATAACTCTAAAGATAATGAAAAATTATTCGATATTTTTTTGGCAGAGCTTTATAATGAACAAAACTCAAATTTAGATGAAAAACTTTATTATTTATCAAGTTTAGATAATCCCAAAGTTTCTTTTTTTAGTGATTTGAAATTAACTTCAATAGAAAATTTAGATCGATATAACAAAATTGACAAGGATATAATATTATTGAAAAAAGCCTTAATTGACTTAGATAAAGAATTGATAAAATCTTTATCATTAGATAATGATTTTACTTTTAACGAAATTGCTAAAATATACTTTTATAATTTAGATATTAATAACTTCGAATTTATTGAGTCAGATAGAGATAATTTAAATAATTTTTTTATCAAAGCTGTTGATAGAATATCTAATGAAAAAAATTAAATTTATAATTTTTCTTTTAGCTTTATCCTCTTGCAATCAATATTTAGGCACTGTAGACCCTGACTATACTCCAACAAATGAGGTTACTGAGATTTTCTCAGATCTTGACAATAATATCTTTAAATCAGAGGTTGAGTTTGGTGATATAATTTTTCCTAAAGCTATTAATACCTCTTTAAATATTGATAATTTAGAAATAGAAAAAATTATCAATATTAATAAAAACTCTGTAGTTAATTTTTTAAATGAAAAGATTATTGTAAGTCAAGATAAAGCCGTTTATTTAGCTGATAAAAATAATCAAAATAAATTTGAATATGAATTAAACCTCGAGAGCGGTGAAGAGATTATTAGCATTTTTGAATTTGAGGAAGATATTCATCTTATAACAAATAGATCTCGGATATTTGCTATTGATGGTAAAAATATATTTGAGTTAGCAGATTTTGATATTTTCATAAACATTACTCCAATAGTATTGCCAAAAAATTTAATATTACTTAGTGTTTTTGGTGATATTTATGATGTAAAATTGGATGATTATTCAATAACTAAAAAAGAAAGTTTCGTTTTAAAATCCGGTATATCAATAAAATCAAACATATTTGAAGACAATACAAATTTATATGTTCTCTTTAATTCTGGGACTTTATTAACTTTTGATAAAAATAATTTCGAATATTATAACAACTATATATTAGAGGATCTAAATATTCTCACTTCATTAGATAAATTTAGTGAATTAGTAGATAGCCCATTTACTCATAATGAATATTTATATTTTTTAGATCGATCTGGAAAAATTGCAGTATATAATCCGATTTCATCAGATATTTTTTGGGAACTTGATGTAAATGATACAATATTAAGTTACCTTTTTTCAAATGACGGGTACTTAATTTTGATGACTTTTAATAAAATCCTCATTATGTCTGATAACGGAGATATAATATATTCATACTCTCACAATAAAGAGTCACCAATATCCATCTTCAATATACAAGAAAATATTTATTTAATTTCAGATCAAGGAATTAGCAAATTAAATTTGAAAGATAAAAAAGACGATATTATTTATAAAAAAAAATTTACTAATAATTTAGAAATTTTTTTTCAGGATCAAATTATATATCTAAAAGACAATAAAAGTCTTCTTAAATTAAGTGAATAATTACTTTATTATCGGCAAAGTAAACGAGGGTAAGTCTCACCTCTTTAATCTCTTTTCTAAAACTCATAAGACTATATCTAATCCAAAAGCTAATACTACAATTGACGTAATCAGGAAAAATATATCATCAGAAAATTTTGAATATAATATTTACGATACTCCAGGTTTTTATAAATTTAGTGATTTTACAGACCTTCTTAATAAAATTTCATTGCTAAAATTAGAAAATATAGAATTTATTTATTTAATCTCATCTTTTACTAATGAAGATTTAAAAATATGTAAACAATTACACTCTAAAAATTATAATATTATGCTTTTCTCATTTAAAAGAATTGATGAAAAAGATTACATATCAAATCTATTTGATGAAAATTTTACAAATTACGCTGATAACTTTTCATTATTAAAAAAGTATCTCGCTAGTAAAAATAAAACTCAATACCTAAATGTTAAAAATGTAAATAAAAAAACAATTGCTATTTTTGGTAAAGAAAATACAGGAAAATCAACGCTATTTAATAAAATAATGAATTTATCCTTTTCTAAGACCTCACCTCATCTTCATACAACCCGTGACTCAGTAAATTGGGATATTCAGTATAAAAATCAAACATTAGAATTTATTGATACAGCTGGTTTTATTAGAGGTAGATCCAAGAGAAAAAATCATGATTTTGAAAAACTCTCTTTAGAGCAATCAGAATATTTTATAAAAAAATCATCGTTAATTATACTGCTACTAGACGCTAATTCTGAGTCAAGATTAGATCTATCATTAATAGGATCTTTATCTAGAAGAAATAAACCTTTTTTAGTACTTGTTAATAAAATTGACTTAATTGATAATAAAACTTTATATCAGCACAAATTTCTTAATTATCTCTCATCAAATCATAATTACTATTCCTCTTTGAACATATATTTTATTTCTGCATTAAAATCCTCTAAATCAAAAATACTTCAAATAGTGAATAATCAATTACACAACAAGTTTTTTTTTAAAACTTCTTATTTAAATAAAATAATTAAATCAATTAATGGAGAGTTAGGTAAAATACAGAAAAATTCCAAGGAGTTTAAAATTTACTTCATTACTGCTTTTACAGTTAATCAAAAAAATTATTTCAAAATTTCATGTAATTTTAAAAAAAATAATATCAAACCTCATATTAAGAGTTATTTATCAAAAATATTAATAAGAGAATTAAATCTCAAAGGAGTAAATTTTAATTTAATATTTTGATATCAATATTAATTGATTTTTGTAGATCTACTTTTAATGACTCAAGATATTTTATTAATGACATTTTAAAATTATTAAAATGAACCTTGTAATGATTATCTTTTTCAAAAGATAAAATAAAGCGAATTTCACCTTTGAGTAATGGCACAAGTAAATTTATAAAATAGATAATATTCATTAACAATTGGTAATTTTGTTTAATATGATTGTAGTCGTATTGATAAGAGATCATATTTAAATCAATATTCCTATAAACAATGACCAATTCATCAATTTTTGAAAATTGACTTTTTATGATTGTATTAGCTTTAATTAAATCATCTAAAGAGTCAAAATTCGTCTGAAGTAGGGTGTGGTCATGAGTGATATTTTCTTGTATTTTTTTTGCTAAGATTATTTTATTTGAATTTTCAGATAAAACTGATTGATCTTCACCATTTAAAATAATTAAGACTTGATTATCTGACAATTAAATATTGGATCCAGAGCTTAGAAGTGATAGTTGAGTAATTTTATTATCGCCTAATTGATCAATTAATTTGATTGGATAATCTCCTGTAAAGTAGTGATCTGTCAACTGAGGTCTATTATTATCCCTTTTTAAATAACCTAGAGCTAAGTAGAGACCATCTAAAGATAAGAATTTTAAACTTTTTGCTTTAACATAATCACATATTTCTTTAACACTTTTATTTGCTGCCAATAATTCCTTTTTTGTCGGCATATCAACACCATAAAAATCAGGAAATTTAATTTCAGGGCAGGCAATCCTTAAATGAACTTCTTTGGCTCCTGCATCATACAACATCTTAACAATTTTATATGAAGTTGTACCACGGACTAAAGAGTCATCTACTAATATAATTTTTTTATTTTCAATAGAGCTCCTATTAGCATTTAGTTTTAGTTTAACACCTAAGCTTCTTATTTGTTGTCCAGGTTCAATAAAAGTTCTTCCAACATAATGATTTCTGATTAAACCCAAATCAAAATTGATTTTCTTCTGTTGACTATAACCAATAGCAGCTGCATTTCCTGAGTCTGGAACTGGGACTACTAACTCTGCATCTACATTGTCCTCTTTCGCTAACTCTCTTCCTAAATTTTTTCTATACTCATAAGCTGTTTTTCCTCTTAAAATACTATCTGGTCTTGCAAAATATATATACTCAAATACACAAGGACGAGGTTTGTGATCGCCAAATGGTTTTAGACTATGTAGTTCATTATTTTCAATATATACAATTTCACCGTTTTCAACTTCCCTTAAAAATTCAGCACCTATAATATCAAGTGCACATGTTTCAGATGCCAAAACATATGAATTATTTATTTTACCTATTACCAATGGCCTGATCCCATATATATCTCTTGCTCCAATGAGAACATTTTTAGTAAGCATCACCAAGGCATAGCCTCCCTGTATTTGAGAAATTGCTTCGATAATTTTATCAATATTTTTCTCTTTTTTTGACCTAGCTATAAGCTGAACTATTGTTTCAGAGTCTGATGTTGTATAAAAAATTGCCCCGTCTTTAACCAGTTCTTTTCTCAATGTAATGGCATTTGTAAAATTACCATTGTGAGAAACCCCTATACCACCAGCGTTAGTGTCTGCGAAAAAAGGTTGAACATTTCTTAATATTTTACCCCCAGTTGTACTATATCTGTTATGCCCAATAGCATAATTACCGGGTAATTTCTTAATTGTATCCTCATTATTAAAATTATCTCCAACAAGGCCAAATCTTTTTTCAGAAAAATAATTCTTACCATCATAAGAAACTATCCCACAACCCTCTTGCCCTCTATGTTGTAGTGCATGTAAACCTAAAGCTGCCAAAGCTGAAGCATCATTGATATTAGAAATACCAAAAACACCACATTCTTCTCTAACTTTAGTAGAGTTCTTTTTTATCATTATTTTTTTCTTTATTGGATGTGTCTTTTTTATTTATTTTTTCTACCTTTTGGTCTTTATACATAAGGTTTTCATATATTGAAATATTTAATTTCATGATTTTATTCTTATCGTCAATGTAATTTTTAAAAAAGGCAATATAAGAAAAATAAAAAAGAACAGAAAATAAAATTACTCCATAAATCGAACCTATAATAGAATCTAAAATTTTGAATTCTAGTTGAGAAGGAGATCTTAAATTTAAAGCCTTTTCTAGAATTGAATAAATTATATATGTCATTAAAAAAAGAATAATAAAAGATATAATCTCTAAAAAAATTGAATTTTTATTTTGTAATGAAAATAAATATTCAATATTTAATTTTTCTAAAGAAAAATTTAGCACTCTCTTATAAAATATGAAAGGCAAAGATATAGATAAGATAATTTTAAGACTGTAGCTAATAGATTTAGTAGCTCCTTTGATACCAAAAAAAACAGCAAATAAAATAAGTAGTATTAGATACGAATAATCAAAATAACTTAAACCTGAAAAATTCATTATTGTTTTATATCTGCTCCTGTAATAAATGATTTAAATACTATATTTTTTGTCTTTAAAATTTTTTTACAATCACCCTTATCTTGAATAACTCCTTTATCAATAAAATAATAGTGATCTCCTGTTTTAATTGCACTTTTGATATCATGAGTTATAGTTACAGCAGTTATTTTTCTTTTTGTTATTACTTTTAATATCAATTCATTAATTTTATCACTATTTATTGGGTCTAATCCTGTCGTTGGCTCATCGAGAAAAATCACTTTAGGGTTTTTATAAAGCGCTCTTGCCAATGCTACTCTTTTCTTCATACCTCCGGATATTTCTGAGGGGTACCTATCAAAAATTGATTTATCTAGTCCAACATCATTCATAAGAGAGGCCACCTTTCTCTTATAATTTGTCTTATTATTTATAAAATCTGTAAATGCAATATTTTCAGATATTTTCAAACTATCAAATAGAGCTCCATATTGAAATAGCATACTAAATTTATCAATATCGACTTCAGACTTACCATCATACAAAATGAAACCACTATCATAACTAAACAATTGATAAATAGTTTTTATCAATACAGATTTTCCACAACCAGATTGACCTAAGATTACGGTAGATTTATTTTTCTCTATAGTAAGACTGATGTTTTTTAAGATTAAATTTTCATTAAAACTCTTCTTTAAATTTTTAACTTCTATTTTCATTAAAAAAATAATTCTGTAAGAAAATAATTTGATGACAAAATTAGAATTGAGGAGATAACAACTGCGTTTGTTGTAGCTGATCCAACACCAAAAGCCCCTTTATCAGAAAATAAACCACAATAACAACTAACAATTGATATTATAAAACCAAATGAAAGTGCTTTAAAAATACCTGATAAATAATCATTAAGGCTTAAAAAATCAATTGTGTTTAGTAGGTATAAATTATCATTAAATCCTAGCCTATGAACTGAAACAATATACCCACCCATAACTCCTATAAAATCTACTAAAGTCACAAATATTGGCAAAGCCAAAGTTAAAGATAAGACACGTGGTGTAACAAGGTAATTATAATAATTTGTATTTAGTGTCTTTAGCGCATCGATTTGTTCTGTTACTCTCATTGTCGCTATTTCTGCAGCAATGGAAGAACCAACTCTTGCAGAAATCATAAGACCTGTTAATACAGGGCCTAATTCTCTTGTCAAAGTCAAAACGACAATATTAGGAATAGCTGACTCGGCAGAAAATCTTGAGAAACCAGTATAAGACTGTAAAGCAAGAACCATTCCAGAAAAAATTCCAGTTAATGCTATAATTGGTATTGAAGATATAAATGTATTAAGAAAGTACTGTAAATTATTTTTCAAATAGAATTTGGGACTAAATAGATATTTAAAAAAAAATGCTATAAATAAAACAAATTTCCCTAAATTAGAGAATAACTTTATTAAAATATCTCCAATACTTTCAATAAATTTCATATGAGATGTTAGTTTGATGCATTTTTTTCAATTCCCAAGAATTTGGTGTATTTATCATCAAAGTATAACTCAATCTTTCCAGTAGGACCATTTCTTTGTTTTGCAACAATTAATTCAGCTTTATTAAAAACTTCCTCATTTCTATCTTTCCAAGAGTCATGTTTTTTTTGATATGATTCTTGACTTTCATCAGCCCCTCTTGTTGGTTCATTTCTTTGCAAGTAGTAACTTTCTCTGTATATAAACATAACAACATCTGCGTCTTGTTCGATACTTCCTGACTCTCTTAAATCAGATAGAAGGGGTCTTTTATCATCTCTATTTTCAACTTGACGGGAAAGCTGAGAAAGAGAAATTACAGGAAGATCAAATTCTTTTGCTAATTGTTTTAAATTTCTAGTAATTTCAGATAACTCATTTACTCTATTGTCTCTAACACCTTCAGGTTTTATTAATTGCAAATAATCAATTAGAACTAATTTGATTTTATAATTATTTTTGTATCTTCTGAGCTTAGATCTTAGTTCTGATACGGTCAAATTAGGACTATCATCGAAAAAAAAATTTAGGTTATTTATATTCTGATATGTATTTTGAAGTTTGAGAGAGTCTTTTTCATCAAGCTCTCCTTTACGAAGTTTGTCACTTGGTATTCTTGATTGTTCTGCTAATATTCTTAATCCAATTTGTTCGGCAGACATTTCCAAAGAGAACATAACAACAGAACCTTTTTCCTCTTCTTTAGAAAAATATTTAGCAGCATTAAAAGCTATATTTGTTGCAAGCGCAGTTTTACCCATTGATGGTCTGCCGGCAAGAATAATAAGATCAGAATTCTGTAATCCCCCTAACATATTATCTAAATCTCCAAATCCTGAGACAATACCAGCATACTTACCTTTTTTTTTAAATGCCTTTTCCACTATTTGAAGAGAAGATTTTGTTACAGCGGCAAAATCTCTAAATTCATAACTATCTTTTTTAAAATTAGATAAATCGAATATTTTTTTTTCAAGATCCAAAAATATATCTTTGACGCTAATAGATGTTTCAAAATTTGTTGATTCATTATTCTTATTTTGTGTAATTTTGAAAAGCTCTCTTCTCAAATTTAATTCTTGAAGAGTTTCTAAATAATTTGAAAAAATGTCTTTAGAAAATACAATTTGATCAATCTGAGCATAGAGGTCTTTATGTGTTTTGGATTGAATATCTGGTATATAATTCTTTATTGTATCAATTGATATGTTTTTTTGTGATTTATGAAAATCCTCTATCACATTGAAAATTTTTAAATTTTCTGGATTTGCAAATAAGGACTTATCTAAATTTTCGAAGTTTGTATCAATCAAGTCAGGGTGTTTAAGTAAATAAGCAATAACAATAATTTCAATATCATTATCCTTCAAACTATCAAAAGTCTTCTGCATATAGTTGTAAGTTATTTATAATTAAAAAAAAAGATAGTCTTAGTCAGAACTTTTAGGGGATAAGATCTCAATATCAAGTGAACAATTAACCTCTGGGTGTAAGTCAATATCTACAGAGTAATCGCCAGTAGTTTTGATTTTGTTTCCAAGTTTAACAAACTTCTTTTGAATATTGACTTTATTATCACTTAAAAAGGTAACAATATCAGTAACTGTTAAAGAACCATATAATTCTCCATTATCTTTGGCAGCTATTTCTTTAATAAATTTCAACTCATTAATTTTTGAGGCAATATCATTGGCTTTAGACTTATTTTCATCGTCTTTTTTTATAAGACTTTCTTCTAATGATTTAATTTCTTCTATATTAGATTTTGTTGCAAATTTTGCTTTGCCGTTTGGAATTAAGAAGTTTCTGGCATAACCGTCTTTAACTGAAACAACAGAGCCTATCTCCCAATTTTTTTTAAATTTTTCTAAAACAACAACTTTAGTCATATTAGGTTTCTTTACATCAGAGACAAAAATCTCGCCTGTTTTATTGCCTTGGTTATTTTAGTGTGAATAGATCTAGACATATTAGTTACTCTTTGGGGGATAATTTTTCCATTATCATTTGTGAATTTTTTTAATATATGTGTGTGCTTGTAATCAAGTTTCATTAATTCTTCATTAGTAAAATTTAAGTTTTTTTTCATTAATTATCCTTTTGCCCTTGAGGAGTAATTTCTTCTAATTCATTAATTGATTTTGTTATAAGAAAGCGAAGACAATCAGTATTAAATTTTAAAAAATTGTCTAATTTATTAGGAAAGTCGGATGAAGCAATAAATCGCATAAATTTAAAAGATCCCTTAGAGTATTTACTTATAGATGTTTTTAGATTCTTAATTCCCCAATCTTCTTTATAACCAATAGAGATATTATTTTCGGAAAAAAATTGATCAATAGATGAATTAAGATTTTTCATCTGATCATTGGCAAGGTCAGGTTTTACTATAATTGTTGTTTCATATATGTTACTCATGTAAAAAGAGTGTCTACAGATATAATTTAAATATGTCAAATAAAAATCTTTCTTTGCTATTTACAGGACAGGGCTCACAGTACGCAGAAATGGGTACCGAATTCATAAAAAAGTATGACTGGGTAAAAAAAAGATATGCTATTAGTTCAAAAATACTTGGATATGACTTACTAGAGGCCCAAAGAGATCCAAGCTTATTAAATTTAACACAATATAGTCAACCTATGATTTTCGTATTTAGCTCTATAATAATAGATATTTGTAGAGATTATTTGCATCAAAATTTCTCAAAAATTATACTCGCTGGTCACTCTTTAGGGGAATATTGCGCTTTATATTTTGCAAATTCATTAGATTTTGAAGAAATGCTTAAAGTAGTAAAATACAGAGCAGACTCAATGTCTATAGTCTCAGATCCTAATAAATACATAATGTATGCTATTTTAAAAAAAGAAGATTTGATAATAGATGATAAACTATTTGGAGATGGTGTGTATATAGCTAATTTAAATTCTGATAGACAAGTTGTTATTTGTGGTTTTAGAGACTCCGTAAATAAATTTAAAGAAAAAAACTCAATTGGTAAATTTATTCCTTTAAATGTTTCAGCCCCATTTCATTCTGATTTAATGAAAAATAGTGCAAAAATATTTTGTGAGAAAATTAAAAAAATTATATTTAAAAGAATAAATATTGATTTACTTTCTAATCATAAACTTGTTAATTATAAATACTTATCTGAAAATGAGTATAGTAGCCAATTATCACTTCAGATACACTCTCCAGTAATGTGGTCAGATACAATTAAAACTATTTTGAATAATGAAATTGACACTTTTATAGAAATTGGACCTAAGAAAACTCTATTAAATTTTTTACCTAAAGAATTTTCTGGAGAAAAATATTCATTTTCTTCTATTGAGGACATTGATAATGTTTAAAGATAAAAAATTATTGGTAACAGGGGGGACTGGGACTATTGGAAGCTCTATATGCAATTATTTTAATAAAAATGATTGTAAACATATCTATTCAACAACAACAAATATGAATAAAGTAAAACCCGATCAAAAATTTATTAAATTTAAGGAATTGAATCTTAATAATATGTCTAATTTTAATTTGGATGAACTTTTTGACTTTGATATTGACTATCTTGTTTTAAATGCAGGTCTTAATAAAGATAATATTTTTTTAAGAATGTCTTCAGATGATTGGAATAGTGTTATAAACGTCAATTTAAATTCATCATTTCATTTATTAAAACATTTTATAAAAAAAATGGTTAAGAAAAAATTTGGTCGAATTGTATTTATTTCATCAGTAGTAGCTTTTACAGGAAATCCAGGTCAAGCGAATTACACAGCATCCAAAGCAGCAATATCAGGTATGGTCAAATCACTAGCTTTAGAATTATCAACAAGAAACATTACAGTTAATAGTGTGGCACCAGGTTTTATTAAATCTAACATGACCGAAATGCTTAATGATGATCAAAAAAATGCTATTTTAGAGAGGATTCCAATGAAAAAACTTGGTGATTCCAGCGATATAGCAAAAGCAGTGGGTTTTTTATGCTCAGAAAATGCTGATTATATTACAGGTCAAACCTTGCACGTGAATGGAGGATTAGCATTAATTTAATTATTTGAATATTAACTATAATGTGGTACGAACTTTTAAATTTATTACTAAGAGGTTTATAAAATGAGCGATATTGAAGAAAGAGTAAAAAAAATTGTTATTGAACATTTAGGTGTGGAAGAGAGCAAAATTCAGAGTGACTCTAAATTTATTGATGACTTAGGTGCAGATAGCTTAGACACTGTCGAGCTCGTTATGGCATTTGAAGAAGAGTTTGGATGTGAAATACCTGATGACGCTGCAGAAAAAATTGTTACACTCAAAGACGCAGTTACATATTTAACTGCTAATTCAAACTAGTAAAAGAAAATATAACATTTGAGAAGAGTAGTTGTTACTGGTTTAGGAACTATAAATCCATTAGGTAATGATGTTGAGTCTTCATGGAACTCCTTAATTAACTCAAAAAGTGGAATTTCAAAAATATCTAAATTTAATGTTGACAATTATCCATGTAAAATAGCTGGATCAATAGATGACTTTGAAATTAGTGAGGATATCGTAAGTCAAAGAGATCAGAGGAAAATTGATAGATTTATTACTTTAGGTTTAATTGCTGCCTCTGAGGCAATAAAAGACTCAGGCTTTAAATCTGAAAATGAGAATTCATATAGATTTGGCGTTATGGTAGGATCTGGTATAGGTGGACTAGACACTATATACAAAAACTCTTCAATTCTAGACAATCATGGCATAAGAAAAATTTCACCTTTCTTTATCCCATCCTCATTGATTAATTTGCTATCTGGTCATATCTCAATTAAATATAATCTTAAAGGACCAAATAGTTCTCCAGTAACTGCATGTGCAACTGGGACTCATGCCATTGGAGATTCTTTTACGATTATAAAAAATAATAAAGCAGATTTAATGGTTTGTGGAGGCGCTGAAGCTGCTATATGTCCCCTTGGCATATCTGGATTTTCTGCTGCAAGAGCACTTTGTGACACTTTTAATGATCATCCTAATAAGGGTTCAAGACCATGGGATAAAGATAGATCAGGTTTTGTTATGGGTGAAGGCGCGGGTGTTTTAGTCCTTGAGGAATTAGAACATGCAAAAGAGAGAAATGCAAAAATTTATGGTGAGGTAAAAGGCTATGGTATGTCTGGAGACGCCTTCCATATCACAAAACCCTCAGAGGATGGAAACGGAGGTTACAGGGCTATGGAAATGGCACTTAACGAATCCAAACTTAATTCAGAAGATATAGAGTATGTTAATGCTCACGGCACATCTACACAGGTTGGTGATATTATTGAATTAAAGGCTGTCGAAAAATTATTTCAATCAAATAAAAATATTTTTATGAGCTCAAATAAATCAGCCATAGGACATCTTTTAGGGGCAGCTGGTGCAGTGGAGGCTGTATTCTCTTTTAAATCACTTCAAACTAAAACACTTCCTCCAACGTTAAACTTAGATAACCCAGATATAATTACCCCAATTAATTTAATACCTCATGAGTCAATATCCAAAACTGTTAATAATGTAATATCAAATTCATTTGGTTTTGGTGGAACAAATGCAAGTTTAATCTTTGGAAATTAAAAGTAACAATTTTTGTGTCGTTTTATCATCTCCTTCAGGTGCAGGTAAGACAACAATCTCAAAAATGTTACTTAAAAATGACAAGAACATTTTACTTTCAGTCTCATGTACTACAAGACCCAAAAGAAAAGGAGAGATAAATAAAAAAGATTATATTTTTATATCCGATAATGATTTCAATAAGGCAATTAAAAAAAATAAATTCTTAGAGTATGCAAATGTTTTTGGCTTCAAATATGGAACTTTAAAGAAAACAGTAGATGAATATTTTAAAAAAAAGAAAGACGTATTATTTGATATTGATTGGCAAGGGTATCAACAATTAAAGCAAAGTAATATGGAAGTTGTTGGGATATTTATTTTACCACCGAGTAAAAAAGAATTAATAAAACGTCTTAAATTAAGAGCTAGAGACACAAAAATAGAAATGAAAAAAAGAATGAGCTTAGTTCAGAATGAAATATCTCACTTTCCAGAGTACGATTATGTAGTTATTAATAAAAACTTAAATAATTGCTTGTATCAAATTAAAAATATAATTAACTCAGAAAGACTTAAAAGATCAAGATTAAACAACCTTACTAGTTTTGTTAAAAAATTTATTGAATAATAGATTTATATAATTTTATAAAATCCTTTAGCTCTAAATTCTCAACTCTAAGATCTAAATTAAAATTCTCTTTTATGTCATAGACTTTTAAAATATTTCTAAGGGATTTTCTTTTTTGAGAAAATAATTTTCTTTTAAATAAAATAAAATTATTAATCTCTTTTTTATCAATTAAACTCTTTTTTAATTTTTTAAAAGTAAGAACTGAAGAGTCAACTTTTGGTATAGGTCGAAAACAATTTCTACTTACATTAAATTTCAAATTTGCTTCATAAAAACAATTTACTAATGAATTAATAGAATTTAACTTTTCAGCCATAACTCTTTCTGCAAATTCCTTTTGAAACATTAGTATTAAATACTCAGGATTATTTTCTAAAAGAATTAGTTTAACTAAGATTTGAGATGAAATATTATATGGTAAATTAGAAATAACTAATTGAAAACTTTTGTTTAAACATCTGATTTAATAATATCTATGCTTTTATTTTTTGAATACTTTAGGAGTAATTCTTTTACTAAACTATTATCAATTTCTACTAATGTTAGATTATTTGGTTTTGTAATTAATATTTTATCCGTGAGTCTACCATCCCCTGGTCCTATTTCGAGAATATTTA
>CABYTH010000012.1:0-31705 GCA_902521835.1 uncultured Alphaproteobacteria bacterium | reverse complement strand
ACTTCATTGTTTAAAGAATGGTGAATATTTACAAAATACTTCGTTTAATCTAAAAAATAATTATTCTTTAGCTAATATCAGCCAAGAAAATAGTAACTTAATCCCATTAATACAAAATTCAAATTTAATAGCAAATAAAATTAATTTTCTGATTGAAGAAAAGCCTATTACATTGCCAAATTTTAAATCAGATTTTGACTCTGATGAAGATAAAGAAATTGTTCAACAATCTAGAAGTGGATTAGATTTAAGATTAAAAAAAATACTTGCAAATAGAAGTATTGAGGAATTTAACAGTCAATCAAAAATTTATAGGGACCGTTTAGAATATGAATTAAATGTTATTATAAAAATGAAATTCTCTGGATATTTTCTGATAGTTAGTGATTTTATTAGATGGGCTAAGTCAAATTCAATTCCTGTCGGTCCTGGAAGAGGATCAGGTGCCGGATCTATCGTTGCATGGTCTTTATTAATCACTGATGTAGATCCAATTCAATATGGTTTGCTCTTTGAAAGATTTTTAAACCCAGATAGAGTGTCAATGCCTGACTTCGATATTGATTTTTGTAAATCAAGAAGAGACGAAGTTATAGAGTATGTACAAAAAAAGTATGGGTATCAAAATGTTGCACAAATAATTACCTTTGGATCAATGATCTCCAGGGGGATATTAAAGGATATAGGTAGAGTAGAGGGTGTTCCATACTCTGAAGTTGAGAGAATGGTTAATAAAATACCTTATAACCCAGTTCATCCATTAAGTATTAGTGAGTTGAAAGCTAATCATTCTGATCAATTAGGTGATTTAGCTGACTCTCCAATGATGGATAAAGCTGAGTCAATGGAAGGGGCACTAAGAAATGTATCTACACATGCTGCAGGAATAATCATTTCTTCCGAAAAGCTTTATGGAAATATTCCTTTATTCAAAGATGATGACTCAGAGATAATGGCTACGCAATACAATATGAAAGATTGTGAAAAAGCAGGTTTATTAAAATTTGATTTTCTTGGTCTGGCTAATCTCACAATAATTGATGAGACTCTTAAATTAATAAAAGCTAAAAATCAAATTTCTATTGATTTAAATGAAATTCCTTTCAACGATGAAAAAACCTTCAAGTTGTTAAGTGATGGCTATACGTGCGGAGTTTTTCAAGTTGAAAGCGCTGCAATGGTTGATACTTTGATCAAACTCAAACCTTCAAGCTTAGAAGAAGTCATAGCAGTTTTAGCTTTGAATAGACCTGGTCCAATGCAATTTATTGATAGCTTTATTAAAAGAAAAAAAGGTGAGGAAAAAATAATATATGATCATCCTTTGCTTGAACCAATTTTGAGAGAAACTTATGGAATAATTGTTTATCAAGAACAAATTATGAAAATAGCCCAAGTAATATCTGGGTATACTTTAGGTCAAGCAGATTTATTGAGAAGAGCTATCGGTAAAAAAATTAAAGCTGAATTAATGAGTCAGAAAGATACTTTTATTAAAGGTGCTGTAAATAAAAAGGTTAGATCTAAAGATGCTGAGAAACTATTTTCTTTGATTGAAAAATTTGCAGAATACGGATTTAATAAAAGTCATGCAGCTGCTTACGCCTTTATTACCTATTATACAGCATATTTAAAAGCACATTTTCCATTAGAATTTTATTGCGAATTACTTAACAACTCATTGAATAATACTGACAAAATTTTTGTAATACTGAATGAAATGTATGAACAAGATTTAAAAATATTACCACCTGATATAAATTATTCTGAATATAAATTTACAGTACATGAAGATAAGATTATCTATGGATTAGCTGCACTAAAGGGGGTAGGTGAGGAGTCTATGAAAGAATTAGTAAACGAAAGAAACAAAAATGGTAAATTTAAATCTCTATCAGATTTTAATGATAGATTATCCAAATCTGTATTAAATAAAAGACAAATAGAAAAGCTTATTTTATCAA
This sequence comes from uncultured Alphaproteobacteria bacterium, assembly GCA_902521835.1. Lineage (GTDB taxonomy): Bacteria > Pseudomonadota > Alphaproteobacteria > HIMB59 > HIMB59 > HIMB59. The sequence continues at coordinate 29,741 of CABYTH010000012.1, read as the reverse complement.
ATTCTTTAAATTCACTTAATGCGAGTATCTCAAAACTATTTGCTAATGTTGAAAATATTATACAAAAAAAATCTGGAGCAACATTATTTAAAGACTTATCTGATGACCAGTTTTTTCTCAATAAAAGTTATACAACAGTTGATCCAATTAAAGCTGAATTTGAAAGCTATGGATTTCTTTACTCTCAAAAAAAACAAACAAATATACTAACAAACCTTAATCAATCATCTTTTAAAGAAAAAATTAACTGTAAACTTGAGTTTTTAGAAGATTTTTATTTTTATGTGGTTAAGGCACAATATAAAACTACTAGAAATGGTAAAAGATACATTCTTTTAAATGTAATAAATGAAAGTGGTTTTTTTGATCTGAGACTTTTTGATGATAAATTTGACTTAGGCTCACTTCACGCACAATACATAAAAACCAAAATTAAATCAGTTATTAAAAATGACTTTTATAATGTAAATGTTGATAATTTACTCATTATCAATGATGATGATTTGATAAATCAAATAAACCATATTTCCTATAAGGAATTACTAGAATTAGATAAAGTTAATGCTTCTAACAATATAAAAGTTCATAATGACAACAAAATACTTAATATTTCATTGAATTAACTCTTGATTATTAGAATTTATTCTTTAAAACTTCAAAAAAAAACAGGTTAATAGACATCCGGTGCCAAAAGGTTTCCCTTCTATTAACTAAAGCTTAACCGGAGGCAAAATGGAAATTGAAATATCACTTGAAGACCTTTTAAAGAATGGTTCTCACTTTGGCCATAATAAAAAAAGATGGAACCCAAAAATGGAAAAGTATATTTACGGGGAAAAAAACGGCACACATATTTTAGATTTGAGAAAATCACTCCCTTTAATTGAAAATGCATTAAAATTTGCACATGAGTCTGCAAAAAATAAAAAAAAATTTTTATTTGTTTCAACTAAAAAACAACATAGTGAAATCGTAGAAACCATAGCAAAAGAAACTAATAATTATTTCGTTAATTTTAGATGGCTCGGTGGAATGATTACTAATTGGAATACTGTAAAAAATTCTATTAATACTCTTAATAATTATGAAGGTATATTAAAGTCTGATGATACAGTTTTTACTAAAAAAGAATTATCAGATATAGAAAAAAAGAAAATTAGATTAGATAAAACTCTAGGAGGTATTATTGAAATGAAGTCAACGCCTGATGTAATTTTTATTATAGATACTAATAGAGAACACATTGCAGTTTTAGAGGCAAAGAAATTAGGGATACCAATAATAGGTATTGTAGATACAAATTGCGATCCTGAATTAATTGATTATCCAATTCCCGCAAATGATGATGGTGTCAAATCTGTGCAATTTATTCTTGATAACTTTAAAAAGGTTATAATTTCGAAAAATGATGACACGTCATCCGATGATAGTATTAAAAATGAGTAGTATGGAATTAATTAAAAAGCTAAGAGACACTACCGGTAGTGGTATTGTTGATTGCAAAAAAGCTCTTTCTGAAAATAATAATGATATAGATGCTTCAATTAAATGGTTAAGAGAAAAAGGGATTCTAAAAGCACAAAAAAAGCAAGATAGAGAAACAAATGAAGGTGTTGTCTCGTTTTATAATAACTCTTCAAATACTGAGTTTACTGTTTGTAAAATAAAATGTGAAACTGATTTTGTAGCTAAAAATAATGATTTTTTAGATTTTGCTGAGTCTCTTTGTAAAGCCATTCATGAAAATAAAAATATAAATGATCATGGAACTGATAAAGATCTAACTAATTTAAGTATTAATGAACGACTTTTGAGTGACTGTCTTACAGATCTTATTTCTAAAATTGGTGAAAATGTTCAAATAGTCTCTTATAAAAAATACTTTTCAGATAAGTCTATTTTTATTACTTATCTTCATAATAAATATAACTCAAGTTGCTCTAAAATTGGCTCTGTTGTTGAAATTTTAACTGATGATACGGACGCAGCTTTAAAGTTAGTTGATGAATTAAAAGTAATCGCGATGCAAATTTCTGCCATGAAGCCAATGGGCATAGATGAAAATTCCATAAATTCAAAAATTTTAGAAGATGAAAAAGATATAATTTTAAAACAAATGAATAATGTTCCAGATGATAAAAAAGATCAAATTATTCAAGGAAAATTAAATAAATTTCTAAAGGAAAACACACTTTTAGGTCAAGCATTAATAACAGATCCAAAGAAGAGTGTTAGCTCTTTTTTGAGTGAAATTTCAAAAAGTAATAATATAAGCCTTAACATTACTTCTATGGATTTATATACTATTTAATAATATGTATAAAAATATCATGCTAAAGATTTCAGGGGAGTCTTTAGCAGGATCAAATGAACAAGGTTTTGACTTCGATATATTAAACGATCTATCTAATAGTATCAAAGAACTTCAATCTAAAGATCTTAAAATTTCTATTGTCTTAGGAGGTGGGAATTTTATTAGAGGCTCCTCCTTTTCTAACGGTGTAGTTGATAGAGTTACATCAGATTATATGGGTATGTTAGGCACTGTTATAAATTCTTTAGCTCTACAATCCAATCTTAAAAAAATTGGTGTTGAGTCTAGGGTTATGACGGCAATCAGTATAAACAGAGTTGCAGAGCCTTATATTAAAAATAAAGCAACTAATCATCTTGATAAAAATCGAGTTGTAATTTTTGCATCTGGAACAGGCAATCCTTTTTTTTCTACTGATACAGCTGCAGTGCTTAGAGCTTCAGAAATGAAGTCAGATGTGATATTTAAAGGAACAAAAGTTGATGGTATTTATGATAAAGATCCCGTTAATAACCCTGATGCAAAGAAAATCAAAGAAATATCATACACAGATTATCTCAATAAAGAGATTAAAGTAATGGACGCTACAGCAATTAGCTTAGCTAAGGATAGATCATTACCAATAATTATTTTTTCAATTTTAAAAAGCTCAAATATAATAGATATTGTAAATGGTAATGGATCTTATTCTATAATAAACAATGTTTGATAAAGAAAAATGCTCATCAGAGATGAAATTAAGCTTAGAAGCTTTTTCTAACGAATTAAAAAATATTAGAACAGGTAGAGTTTCTCCCGATATTTTAAAATCAATAGTTATTGATAATTATGGCTCAAAGACACCTATAACCCAACTATCTAACATAAATAATCTAGACAATATGACTCTAAATATTAATATCTGGGACTCTTCTTTGGTTAAAACTGTTGAAAAAGCAATTTTAGACTCAAATTTAGGTGTCACACCTCAAACTGATGGAAACAATATCTTGTTAAAATTTCCAGAATTAAGTGCTGAAAGAAGAAAAGAATTAGTAAAAATTATATCTGAAATTTCTGAAAAATTTAAAATATCTATTAGAAGTATTAGAAGAAAATTTATTGATCTAGTTAAAAATTTTGAAAAGGACAAACAAATATCTATAGATGAAAGTAAATCTTATCAAGATGACATCCAAAAAATTACTGATAATTGTATTAAAGAAATAGAAAATTTAACTAGTTCAAAAGAGTCAGAAATTTTAAAAGTATAAGTTTGACTAATAAGATAAATCATATTTCATTTATCATGGATGGAAATAATAGATGGTCAAAAAAAAATAATTTTACTAGTTATCATAGCTATAAAAAAGGTGCGAATAATCTTATTAAATTAACTAATTTTATTTTTGATCATACAAATACAAAATACGTGTCTGCATTTGCTTTATCTAAAAATAATCTTAAAAGGTCTCAAAAGTTGATATCTATGTTAAGAGGTTTACTTTTAGAGTTTGTAGACAATTACTTGCAAGATGATAATAAAATTAACTATAATATAGTTTTTATCGGTGATAGATCTTTTTTAGATGCTAAAATTAATAAAAAAATAAATAAACTTGAAAATTTATCTAAAAAATCAAAAAAATATCTTATTATCTTTCTTAACTATAGCGGTCAAGAGGATATAGTTCAAGCAGCTCATAATTATCACTTAAATCTAAAAAAAAATTATACTAGGAAAAATTTTAAAGATTTTCTATTAACAAAAGATTTCCCTGACCCTGATATTCTTATTAGAACTGGAGGTCACTCAAGATTAAGTGATTTCATAATTTATCAATCTACATTTACTGAATTATTTTTTATAAAAAAATTATGGCCAGACCTTTCTAAAAATGACTTATTAAAAATTTTTAATAAGTTTTATTTATTGGAGAGAAAGTTTGGACTTTAATATCACAAATAGAGTATTAGTTGGTTTTCTATTAGGCTTATCTATTTTTTTATCTTATTTTTTTATTTTAGATAAATATCTTTTATTGCTAATTTTATTATTTATCACATATGACTTTTATAAAATTAAAGTAAATATTTTTTTTTTATTTTCTCTTCTACTATCTTTCTCAATTTTATTCTTTGTAATCCCATATGATAATTATAAATATTTATTTCTATTTGAGATTTTTTTGATTTTTTGTATTTTTTTTAATTATAAATATAAAATTGAATTTTTTGTAATTTCATTATTTATTTTTTTCTTAATTTTATTTTATATAGGTTCTTTTGATAGGGATATATTTTATACCATCATATTTATTTCCTTTTTTAATGATACTTTAGCATACTATTTTGGGAAAAATATTGGAGGACCTACAATTGTTCCAAAGATAAGTCCTAATAAAACATGGTCTGGAACTTTAATCTCTTTTCTAATAACTTTTTTACTTTTGACCTATTTAAAACATAATATAATACTTGCTGTATTAATATCTCTTTTTTTATTTTTAGGTGATGTTTTCTTTTCTTATATTAAAAGATATCTAAACACAAAAGATTTTTCATCATTATTTGGCAAGCATGGAGGTTTACTTGATAGATTGGATAGTATGTTTTTTGTCGCAATAATTTATCAAATAAATTTAGTTATTTTTTTATGATTAATAAAATTATTATAGTTGGTTCTACTGGTAAATTAGGTAGCAAGCTACTTAGTTACACTAATAAAAATTTAATACCTATATATGGAATTTCATGTTTTAAAAATTCTAAAAAGTTACATAAACAAAAAATTAAATACTCTATTAAACACTCATTTGTATTGAGTGAAAAAAATTATCAAAATAAATTTTTAAAAATATTAGAAAAAAAAGTTAAATTAATTTATTTTTTGGATTATGGAAGTTTTTCTTTAAGGTATCTTAATCACTTTCTTAATTTTAATAAAAATTCTTATGTTGCTATAGCTAATAAAGAAATGATTATTGCTGGTGGAACTCTTTTACAAGATAAAATAAAAAAAACTGATAATAAATTTATCCCATTAGACTCCGAACATTTTTCTCTTATTAACTCTAAAATTAATAATAATATAAAAAAAATTTATATAACTGCATCAGGTGGACCTTTTTATTTTAAAAAAAATATAAATTTAAATTCTGTAAAAAAAAATAATGTTTTGTCTCATCCTAAATGGGATATGGGAACAAATAATTTAATAGATTCATCAAATTTTATTAATAAAATTTTGGAAATTTATGAATTATCTCATATCTACAGTATTCCTCTAAATAAAATTGACTTTCTTATTTCCAAAGAGGCTTATGTTCATAGTGTTGTTCATTTTAATGATGGTACTTTATCTATAAATTGTTTTACAAACAATATGCTAGTTACTCTAATTAAACCACTAAGATATATTTACAACCTTAGTGAATCAAAATTAAAACAAATGTATTTTGAGTTAAATAAACTCAACTTAGAGAAACCTAATGACAAAAGATTTCCAATATTTCGAATAAAAAAAAATTTACTTAGATTGTCACACTCAGACCAAATTAAATTGATGATTATCAATAATTCTGCACATAAACTTTATTTATCTAATAAACTAAAATATAATGACATAATTAAATATATTATGTCTGAACTATTGAAAAATCGAAAAAATGTAAATTTAAATACCTTTAAAAAAATATTGAATTTCATAAATCAGTACAACAATTATTATGAAACAAATGTTTAAAAAATTATTTCTAATATTATTTTTTATATTTTTTTCATATAATTTAATTTCAAAGACATTAACAATTAATGGATTATCAAAAATAAATTTAGAGGACTTACAATCTATAACCTCTATTGATATTTATAACAGTAATTTAAATTCAAATGATATTAACATTTTGCTTAAAGAGTTATCATTATCTGAATTGATTTATGATGTAGAATTCTCAGAAAATTCCGATCATTTTTTATTATTAATCAATGAAAGCGATTTGATTGAAAATATTTTTATAAATAATAATACTTGGATTAAAGATGAAATATTAATTCAAAATCTTATTTCAAAAAAAAATTTATTTTTAACTGAAAATAAAATAAAAGACGATATCAAAATAATTAAAAATATTTATAAATCAAAAGGTTTTCAAAATATCTCAGTTTTAGCAAAAGTTGAAAGATTCTCGGAGGATAGAATAAATTTAATTTACGATGTTAATGAAAATGAACAACAAAAAATTAATATAATTAAGTTTAATGGAAACAATTTCTTTTCCAATAATTATTTGAACTCTATTATTAACTCTCAAAGTCTCAAATTTTACAATTTCTTTAAATCTGGTAGTAATCTTAATTACAGCACATTTGAATTCGACAAAAACCAAATTCTGTCAGCATATAGGGATGAGGGATTTTTTGATGTTAATGTATCATATACATTAAGTAAATCATCCTTTAATAATAATGTTCTTGATTTTTATATAGATGAGGGTGAAAGAGTTTTAATTAATAAAATTGACTATATTTATGAGAATGAGCTAGTTAGTAAATTATTAGATGACTCAATACTAGATTTTGAAAATAAAATAAAAAAAAATGATTTTTACTATAGTAAAAAAATAATTAATAAAGGCTTAGAAGATTTTAATTTTATTTTAATAACTAATAATATTTATAATAAGACCATTAATTTATCTAAAGAGATGGTTTCAGATAAATTAAATTTATTTTTTTCTATTCAAGAAAATGATCCTATAATTATCAATAAAATTAATATTACTGGAAACTCAATTACAAAGAATAAGACTATTAGGTCTAAAATTTTAATTGAACCAGGTCAATATTTAAATAAACATATATTAAATAAATCAACAGAAACTCTTCAAAAATATCCCTATATTAAAGATGTTAAAACACAAATAGAAACTAATAACCAATTAGCTGATATTAATATTGATATTGACGAAGAAACAAAAACTGGAAATTTACTGCTAGCTGGTACTTTTAATTCTGATATTGGAGTGGGTGTAACAGTTGGTTTAGAGGATAAAAATATTGCTGGATCAGGAAATAGTTTAAGATCTAATTTCATTGTAAATTCAGAAGATTTAAAATTTGATATTAATTACGTCCAATACCCAGTTTTAAATCCTAACTTAACAAATACTTATTCCATTTTTAATCAAGACAATGATTATACTAATAATTTTGGCTATAAAGCTTCAAGAAGAGGGATTGGTTATTTTGTAAATTTTAAACAGGATGATCAATATAGTTATGGTGTTGGCTTAAGTTATGAGGCTTCAAAAGGACACTCAGCCGTCAATAAAACCTCTGCAGCTATAAACGATAACATAGGAAATTTTGAAAATTACAATTTTAATTTCTCTATTAAATATGACTCTTCAAATGATTTCTTTTATCCAACTGATGGCACAATTAATAAATTAGATGTTACTTTATCACCTGATGGAATATCTGATGACTCTTATTACAGAGTATCTCTTACAAATAAAAATTATATTCAATTTGAAAAATCCTCTAATTATATTTTTTTAAATAATAACTATGGTTTTGCTAAATCTTTAAATGGTAAATTAAAAACAATTAATGCTTTTAGTTTGGGTGGTATGAATTTCAAAGGTTTCGATTATAAAGGTATTGGGCCTTATGAAGGAAATATTTACCTTGGAGGAAATGAATATTTTACTTCTACTATTGGATATGGTTCGTCTTTTATTTTTGATGACAAAGATAATATCAATGTTAAATTCTTTTTGACAACTGGTTCTATATGGAATAGCGACTATATTTCATCTTCCTCAGATATAGATTTAAGATCCTCTGTGGGAACCTCTTTCGACTTTATTACCCCATTAGGTCCAATTTCTTTCTCATATGCTACACCATTAGAAAAAAATAATTCAGATAAATCTAGATTATTTAATTTCAGTATTGGTACATCATTTTAGTATAATGATAAAATTTAATAGAGAAGTTTTTTTCCCAATCAAAGATAAAATTATTAATGAAAAAATAATAAAATTATTAAATAAAGATGAGATTTTATATAACGATATTGCAATTAACTTTGAAATAAATGATATTTCTTCTTTAGCTAATTTAAGAGATAACTCTATTATTTTTTTGGATAAAGTTATAAATCTTGAAAATATAAATCCAAAAAATATTCATGTTGTTTCAGATATTATTGAAAATAAAAACTTTTATAAAAATATAACTGTTGTTAAAAATTTGAGTAATTCATATAACACACTTTTGAATAATCTATATTATCATGAAGATCAGCTAGGTTATATTGATGAATATAATTTTATTAATGGTTCATATATATCAAAATATTGTAAAATTAATCATAACGCTGAAATAGGAAAAAATTGTGTAATATCAAGAGGTGTTGAAATTGGTAAAAATTCAATTATTAAAAATAATGTTGTTATAAAAAATGCTCTAATTGGTAATAATGTTATTATTTCTGATAATTCATCAGTTGGCACATCTGGCTTTGGTTTTAATTTAAATAAAAGAGGGTCATCTCATCTAAACCCACAAATAGGTATAGTGATTGTCGAGGATAATGTAAACTTAGGCTCTTGTTGCACAATTGATCGTGGTAAAATTGACTATACATTTATTGGTAAAAATTCAATGATCGACAATTTGGTACACATAGCACATAACGTAATTATTGGTAAAAACGCATGTATAGCTGCACAGACAGGTATATCAGGGAGTGTTGAAGTTGGTGAAAATGTTACAGTTGGTGGACAGGTTGGCTTTGCAGGTCATATTAAAATTGGTGAAAATGTAGTTGTTGCCGCAAGAAGTGGTGTCACAAAAAATATAAAAGATAATTCAGTAGTTGCTGGTTTTCCAGCTGTTGATATAAAAGAATGGAAAAAAAATATTATTAGGCAAAGAAAATATGGACATTAATGAAATAAAAAAAATACTACCTCATAGGTACCCATTTTTACTTATAGATAAAATCATTGAATTTGAACCAGATATATCTGCACACGCAATAAAGTGTGTCACTATCAATGAACCTTTCTTTCAAGGGCATTTTCCAGGAAGACCTTTGATGCCAGGTGTTTTAGTAATAGAAGCTATTGTTCAGGCTGCGTGTTTTACAGTGGCTATGAAATTAAAAGAAACAATGAAGAATCCCGGAGTTTCATTTATGACTATTGATAAATGTAAGTTTAGAAAACCAATAATCCCTGGAGATGTGTTAAATTTAAAGGTCAATCGCCTAAATAAAGTTAAGAATGTTTACAAATTTGAAGGTAAATGCCTTGTAAATGATGCTATACATGCTCAATGTATATTTTCGGCGATGATACATGACGTCCCTGATACATCCAAGTAGTACAATTAGTGACTCAGTTCTAATAGGTGAAAATGTTAAAGTTGGCCCATATTGTAATATAGAGGGAAATATTTCTATTGGCGATGGTACTGAATTAAAATCACATGTATCTATAACTGGAAACACTACTATAGGCAAAAATAATATTTTTTACCCATTTTCAAATATAGGGTGTGACCCACAAGATTTAAAATACTCTGGGGAAGAAAGCTTTTTAAAAATCGGAAACTCTAATACTTTTAGAGAAAATGTTACGATAAGTAAAGGAACTAAGGATGGAGGAATGACGACTAGCATAAAAGATAACAATCTTTTTATGACAGGTGTACATATTGCCCATGATTGTAAAATTAATAATAATAATATATTTGTAAATCAAGTTACATTAGGCGGACATGTAAATATTCTAGATAATGTTGTCATAGGTGGATTGTCTGCAGTCATACAATTTGTAACAATAGGCTCTTATTCAATGATTGGTGGAATGAGTGGAATAGATAAAAACGTTCTACCATTTAGTTTAGCTATTGGTAATCGAGCAAAATTAAGAGGTTTAAATTTAGTTGGAATAAGAAGAAATAATTTCAATAAAGATGAGATAAATAAAATTAGCACAATTCATGAGAGTTTTATTAATAAACAAATAGACCTTTCAAATAATGATAAAGTCGAAAGAATATTTCATGAATATAAATCAATTTTGAATGAAAAACTTGGCCACATCCAAAAATGAAATCTGCCTTATAGCTGGATCAGGTTTATTCGTTTATGAAGTAGCAAATTTTTTAAATAATAAAAATTTATTAAATCAAATTATTTTAATTAGCGATAATACTATTATAAAAAAAAAATTTAAGGATAAGTGCAATTCTTTCAAAATTAATGACATAGAAAAAATTACAACATTCATTAAGTCTAAAAATTTTAAAAAAATTATGATTATTGGCTATGTTGAACTTCCTTCCATCGATAAGATCAATTTATCAATAAAATCTAGGCTTTTAATATCAAAGGATATATTCCTTCACAATATTAATGATCAATCAAAAATTTTAAAAAAATATTTATCTAATAATAAACTAATACTCCTTTCTCAAAAAAAAATATTAAAAAAAATGCTAGTTTCTTATCAAGATGAGTATTTTCACAATGAAAATAAAAAAAATATTATTAAATTAAAAATTAAAAAAAGCTTTTTTAAAAAAATACTCTCCATGAATATAGCGCAATCGTTTATTTTAAATGGCGATAGAGTACTAGCTATGGAGGATATATTTGGCACAAACGACATGATCAATAAAATTGGTAAAATAAGTACTAAATTCAATGACTTGATTTTTGTAAAATCTAAAAAATCAAATCAAATTGATGAAATTGATTTCCCTATAATAGGTATGGAAACACTTAAGTTACTTATAAAATTTAAATTTCGTGTAATCTGTTTATTTAATAATAATATTTTAATTTCAGAAAAAGATAATTTTTTAAAAAAAATACGAGAAAATAATATTTCTTTAATTGTATTATAATATGAAGATTTTATTCATAACTCTTGAACAATCCGGAAGGCAAATTGTTAAATCAATACTTGATGATAATTTTTTTAAAATTAATAAAAATCAAATATCCACTTTTGGTATGGATGAGGGCTACTTAGAATTTAATGATTTAACTAATATAAAGATTACTCCAATTATGGGATTTGTAGATATTGTTCTCAATTTAAAATATCTTTTTAATCTTAGACTCAAAATCAAAGAAATTGTTGATTCACATGTATTTACACATATTTTTTTTGTAGATTCATTTGATTTTTCAAAATTTTACATCCAAAAATTTAAGTCAAACAATATAAAATATTGTCAAATTGTAGGACCATCAGTTTTTATCTGGAAATCAAGCAAAGCAAAGTTTATTAATAGAAATTTTGATAGGATTTTTTCAATATTTAGTATTGAAAAAAGTTATTACAACTCAGATATCTATGATTATATTGGCCATCCATTAAAGAACAAAACTTATTACTCTAATAATTATAATGAAATTAGTAATATTGGTATTTTTTTGGGAAGTAGAAAACAAGAAATATATAAAAATATTCTTATAATTAAGAAATTACTTTTAAATCTAAAAAAATATAAAGAACTTGTTTTTAATTTTTTTGTTACAAATGAATATTATGAATTTATAAAAAAATACTTTAAAGATAACTCTAATATTCAAATACACTTGAATGATCACTCCTACTATAAAAAAATATCTAAACTAGATTTTGCTTTTGCTTGTTCAGGCACTGTTCATTTAGAATTATGTTTTTCAAATATACCACACTTAATATTTTATAATGCAAATATTATAAATTATTCTATTTTTAAATTGTTCGTAAGATCTAAATACTTATCATTAGTAAACATCTTTAATAAAAAAGAAATTGTAAAAGAGTTTATTCAAAATGATTTTACAGCTACTAACTTGTCAAATTTTTTCACAATTTTAAAATTTAATAAAGATAAGCTTTATAATTATCGAAAAAATATGTTTGATGGAATTAAAAGTTGTAATTTTGAAAACTTTCGTTCAAGCATAATTATTGATTATTTAGAAAAGTCTTCTTAAGCCACAATAAATTAAATATTGATTTTTTCTCTCTATCAGGCACTTTTTTATAGGATTTATCTTTATCTCCAGTAAATAATTGTCTGGGTCTTGTTATTTTAAATTCTTTATCTTCTATCATTTCTTTCCATTGTGATAACCAGCCTACTGTTCTTCCAACTGCAAAAATTGGTGTAAACATTGTAGTAGGTATACTCAGCGCTTTTAAAAGAATTCCTGAGTAAAAATCAACATTTGGGTATAGATTTTTTTCTTTAAAATATGAATCGTTTAAAGCTAACTCTTCAATTTCTTTAGCTATTTCGAGTTCTTTTGATTTAATTTTTAAATCTTTAAATAAGTCTTCTGTGCTTTTCTTTAAAACTTTAGCTCTAGGGTCATAACTTTTATACACTCTATGTCCAAAACCCATCAATCGTATTTTATTTTTTTTATTTTTTACCTCTTCTATAAAGTCTTTAGGTTTTAAATCATTTAAAACTATTTCATCAATCATATCTATTACAGCTTCATTTGCACCACCATGAGATTTCCCCCAAAGTGATGAAATACCAGCTGATAAGCAAGCATATGGGTTTGCTAGAGATGAGCCAGCTGTTCTTACAGTTGACGTTGAAGCATTTTGTTCATGATCAGCATGAAGAATGAAGATTTGATCCATTATTTTTGAAAAGAGTGGATTTATTTCATACTCCTTTGTTGGTGTTGCAAAGCACATATGTAAAAAATTATCTGCGTAATTAAGTTTGTTAACAGGATAAACAAAAGGTTGGCCCACAGAGTATTTATAAGCCATTGCAGCAATGGTTGGCATCTTTGCTAAAATTCTATGTGACGCAATCATTCTATGCTCAGGATCTTCAATATTTAAAGAGTCATGATAAAATGACGATAAAGCTCCAACAATTCCAATCATCATAGCCATAGGGTGTGCATCTCTTCTAAAACCTCTATAAAATTGAATTATTTGTTCATTTAGTAAAGTGTGATTTTTTATTATTTCTTCAAATTCATTTTTATCACTCTCTGATGGCAACTCACCATGCATAAGTAAGTAACAAACTTCTAGATGAGAACTATTATTTGCAAGTTCCTCAATAGGATAACCTCTATATTGAAGAATACCTTTTTCGCCATCAATGTATGTTATTTTAGAATTACAAGCTGCAGTTGATGTAAAACCAGGGTCATAAGTAAATAGACCTGTCTTCTTATAAAGTGATGATATGTTAATTACATCTGGCCCAATAGACCCTTTGATCCCATCGAATTCATACTCTTTACCAGTTTTAGTATCTACTAATTTAAATCGTTTTTCATCAATCATATAAGTATAATAATAACTTTTCTTTCACTTTTTCAATACCAAAGAATAAAAAAATTTTTTCAATTGGTATTTTGGACTCAAAATTTACTGTAATTTTTCTAATAATCTTTCCTATTTTCTTAAGAGGTAAGTCATTTTTTTCAAGCATTAATAAAGCATCATTGCTATCATGCAAACTATTAATAATTGAATAAATTCTTTTAATTAAATCTTTTTCATTTTCATCAATTTCAAGGGCAATGTTTTTTTCAAAAAAATTCAATAGTTTTGATACTTCTATATTGATATCAGTATATTTATTACATCTTTCTAGTATATCTATGTAAACAAGTTCCAACTTAAAATTAGATACCTTTTTTTCTATGTCCTTCTCTAAAAAATTTTTAAATTCTATAAAAGATAATTTATTTAAATAATGACGATTAATAAAATCTAACTTTTCAATATCAAATTTAGCTGGTGATAAAACTGTTTTAGATAAATTAAAATTTTCAATTGCATCTTCAATGTCTAAATATTCAATATCATTGAAATTATTACCTAATTTAATGATAAAATTAAATATGGAGTCAGATAGGTAACCTTTACTCAAATAATCATTTACATTAGTAATATTATTTCTTTTTGATAGCTTTTTGCCATTGATATCGTGTATTAGGGGTATATGAGCATATTTTATATCTTTAAAATTTAAAGCATCGGATATCATAATTTGTTTAATTGAATTAGTAGTATGATCGTTTCCGCGAATGACATTAGTCACATTCTCTAAATTATCGTCAATTAAGTTTGATAATATAAAAGTTGGACTTTTGTCAGATCTTGCAATTGAAAAATCTTCTATAGTATTAGATGGAATTTTAATTTTCCCTAAAATTAAATCATTATACTCAAAAAATTCATTATCTCTATTCACTCTGAACTTATAAGGTCCATCCTTTGAATGATATGCCATATCATTTGATATGAGTTTTTCTAAATATTCTTGATGAATACTTAAATTTTTAGATTGATAACTAAGTTTGTCATATTGAAGTTTAAAAATATTAAATATCTTTAAGATTTCTTCTTCATAAACCTTTTTTGATCTCTCTTTATCAGTATCTTCTATTCTCAATAGAAAATTTCCTTTATTTTTTTTTGCAAATAAAAAATTGTAAATTGCAGTCCTCAAACTGCCCATGTGAAAATTTCCAGTAGGAGAGGGAGCAAATCTAGTTACAATCATTAATATTTTCTGACTAAATTAATCATCTTACCCAATATTTTAATCCTATCTTTTCTATATTTAATTGATGAAAAATTTTTATGGTCGCCAAATATTTCAATTTCATCTTTGATTAATTTAATTTTTTTTAGAGTTATTTCACTATCATCTATCTGAATAGCATGAATATCATTTGAACTATAATTTGTAACTTTCTCTAATATAATTATATCATCCTCAAAAATACCATAAGACTCCATTGAATTACCATTTACTTTACAAGCGACACAGTTACTTTTATTTGATTTTATAAAACTATTTACATCAATATATTCTATTTGTTGATTTAGATTATCCAAAGGTTTACCAGCTGATATCGTATTATAAAATGGAATTAAATTACTTAATTCAATAGATCTAGATTTTAATTTATCTTTTTTAATGTGACCTTGTTCTTCTAAATATTCTAAATACTGGAATATGGAAGATTTAGACTTTAAACCCATGTGCTCTTTCATTTCCTCATAATTAGGAGATATTTTGTTTTTCTCAATATATTTTCTCAAAAAATCTAAAAGCTTTTTGGCGTTTTTAGTCATTTATTTGATATAACCTTAGTTTATTAGTTCTATCATAATAAATCAGACAATTTGCATACAATATATTTTTTAAATTAGAACTTTCTTGATTATTAAATACTTTAATACTTTTTTGATCTCTTAAACCAAATAAAAAAGATTTTCTTTTCAAACTTTTAAAATTAAATTTGACTTTATTGATATCCATTAAATCATATTTAATCTGCAATTTTCTATTATTATAAATCTCGATTAATGATTTAATAATTATATTGGTTAATACAAAAGAAGAACAAGGGTTTCCAGGAAAAAACATATAAATTTTATTTTTCTTTATAAATAATTTAAAAGGTCTACCTGGTTTTAAATCAAGACCATCAATAATTAAATTAAAATTTTCAAAATTAATATCATCTTTACTTTTACCTGTACCTCCAATAATAACTGTAATATCTGATTTAGAATTGTTTATTTCTTTTAGTAACAATTTTTGATCGTCTTTTATATGTACATTCTTATCAACAATATGATTATTCTTTTTTATAAAATTATTTAAATAATAACCATTTGTAGGGAGAATAAAATGATCTTTGGTAAATTCGCTACCTGTCGAAATAATTTTAAATTTTAATGGTTGTAGTATTTTGACTTTTATATCTTTGAGGCTTCTTATACTGCTTAATTCATAAAAAGATAGATATTTATTTTGAAAGTTTATTTTATTACCTTTTTTGAAGATATGTCCCTTTTTTCTGATAAATTTAAAATTTTTATTAAAATTAATTACATAAGCATTCCCTTTATTTATAAAAATTTGCTCTTGGGGAACTATATATTTTATATTATCAGGAATTAGTGACCCAGTTTTTACAATTAAACACTCATTTAAATTTACCTTTATTTTATTAAAAATATTTAATTTTGATTTTCCAACTATTTTAAATTTTTTTCCTACATTTGTAATTGCTATACCATCCATTGATGATTGATTTTGAGGTGGTATATTCCTCTTAATCACTATATTAGATTTGATTAAATGATTATTATTTAAGTTTTGACTTAAAATTGATGAAAATCTATTTTTTGGAAGATGACTTGAAATTAATTTAATTGTCTTAAAAATATCATCCAATATTATTTTTACCTCCTCTTTTTTTTATTATTTCGATTTTCTTAATTGTTATCTTTTTTTTATAAGATTTAAGCATATCAAAAGTTGTAATAGAGGCACACGAAACAGAATTTAAAGCTTCTATCTCTAATCCTGTTGAGTAGTGTGATTTCACAACACTTTTAATTTCTATATATTCCTCGTCTCTTAAATTAAGGGACAAAGAAACATAATCTATTGGAATATTGTGTGTTAATGGTATCTGATGTGAAGTATTCTTTGCAGCATAAATACCTGCAATTTTGGCAGTATTAAATAAATTATTTTTTAATTCTTTATCACCTTTAATTATTGAATAAAGTTTTTTGTCAATTTCTATTAAAGATCTTGCCTCTGCATATCTTTTTGTTTTATTTTTTTTTGATATATCAACCATTTCAATATTTTTATTTTTTTTATTGAAGTGTGATAAACTCATTAAGCCTCGTATAATCTATTAATATATTTAATTTTATTATCATTTTTTAAAATACTACCGCCTATTAAAAAAGAGGATATTCCACTTTCTTTTTTAATTTTTTTTATATTTGAAACTGTAACTCCACTTTCGCTAATTATAATTTTATTTTTTAATATTTTAGATAGCTTTATAGATTTATTTATATCAATCTTTTGTTCTTTTAGATTTCTATTATTGATTCCAATCAATTTTGCATCTATACCCTCAATTTTTGTTGCTTCAGAAATATTTTCAATCTCTATTAATACATCTAAACCAATATCAATTGCCAAATCATATAATTTTTTTATATTTGATTTAGATAAAATTTTTGCAATTAATAATACAGCATCTGCACCAAATTCTTTAGTTTCAAATACTTGTGTTTCATTTATTATAAAATCTTTCCTGATAATAGGTTTATCAGTAATTTTTCTTGCAATCGTTATATCATTTAAACTTCCACCAAAATTTTTGTCGGTTAAGATGGATATACAACAACATTTTGATTTATGATATTGTTCGAGAATATCCTGAATATACTTTATTTTATTAAAATTTTTTACCGAAGGGCTATATCTTTTAAATTCAGCTATAAGAGCATTTTTATTAATATTAATATTGCTTTCTATTGCACTAAGAAAGTTTTTTGACTTTCTATATTTAAAATTCTTTTTTTTATTTATTTTTTGACTTAAATATTCTGTATGGTTAATTTTTTCTAGAACTATTTTATCTAAAATATTCATTACTTTTTAATATTGTTCAAATGATTTAGAGCCTTAGAAGTATCAAGAGAATTACTTAATATATCAAAGCATTCATCAAATTTATAAGTAGGTTTTATTGTTTGCATCGCATAAATAGAATTAATAATAGTTATATCTCTGTAACTATCTTTTTTTCCTTGAAATAATTCAATCAACCTGTTTGCGTTATAAGAGGGAGTATTTCCTTTAATATCCTTAAAATTTAATCTAGATGAAAGGTACTTTTTATATTTTATATGAGATATCTTCTTTTTTGTGATATTTTTTCCTCTTTTAAAATAAAAATTTGTTGGAGCAAATATACTTATTTCGTCTAATCCATCATCTGAGAAAAAAATTGTAGAATTTTTATTATTAATTTTAGATAGTATTTTTAACATAATTTCTGCTGAGTTTTTATTCACTGTACCTAATATTTGATATTTTGCGCCTAATGGATTTAATGTAGGGCCCATATAATTAAATATCGTTTTTATACCTAATTTTTTTCTTACTTCTCCAACTTTACTTAGATTTGGATAAAAAAAAGGTGCATTTAAATAGACAAATTTATCATTTGTAATTTTATTAATTATTTTCTTTGAATCTTTTTCACTAGATATGTTCAATTCAGAAATAATATCTGAAGAGCCACTTAATGAGCTAGCAGCACGATTACCATGTTTTGCAATTGGAATTTCAACAGATGATAACAATATAGCAACTGTTGTTGATATATTTAATGTCTTTAACCCATCACCTCCAGTCCCGCATGTGTCCAAAGAATTAGGATATTGTTTTATTTTATTAGAATTTTTAAAAATAAATTTTCTCAGAGATAAAAGTATATCGCTATTATTTATTAATTTATTTAGTTGATGAATAATAATTGCTTGATGAGAAATATTATCTGAGTCAAATAAATACTTAATTGCATATTCAATATTCCTTTTAGTTATTAAATCATCTATTTTAAATTTCATATACAATCCATAAAATTTTCTAAAATCTTTGAACCCACAAGTGTTTCGATACTTTCAGGATGATATTGCACTCCATAAATAGAAAATAATTCATGTTTAAAACTCATTATAATTTTATCATCTTCTGAAATGCTTGTTATTTTTAAATTTTTAGGAAAATTATTTTTATTTAGGTATAGAGAGTGATACCTAGTTGCACGGAATTTTTTATCAATATTTTTATATATTTTACATTCATTTATTTTTTTTAAATTCGATACTTTCCCATGCATTGGTGTACTTAATGTGTCTATTTTAGCTCCAAAATAGACTCCTAAAATTTGATGACCTAAACAAACACCTAATATTGGAATAAATGAGTATATTTGATGGACTAATTCAAGACATTCTCCTGCATTAAATGGATTACTTGGTCCGGGTGATATTACAACACCTTTGCTATTAATAATTTTATCAATATTTTTTAAAATCAAGTCATTTTTAATAACCAAAACTTGATCTCTTTTACTTAAACAATGATACAAATTATATGTGAAGCTATCGTAATTATCTATGAGAGTTATCATTATATTTTATGAGCTAAATTGTAAGCTTCAAATAAAGCACTAGCCTTATTGATACACTCACTATGTTCATTTTCAGGTATGCTGTCAAAAACAATTCCCGCTCCACTTTGTGCATATATTTTTTTATTTTTAATCATTGCAGTTCTAAGATTAATACAACTATCCATATCTCCATTTGCATCTAAATAAAAAACTGAGCCAGAATAAAATTCCCTATTAATTTCTTCATGTTTTTCTAATATTTCTAGTGCTCTAATTTTAGGTGCTCCAGAAACAGTCCCTGCTGGCAAGCCAGCAAAGAGAACATCTATAGGTGTTAAATTATTTTTTAATTCTCCCGTAACATTACTGACTATATGCATTACATGGGAATAATACTCTATTATATTTTGTTCAGTTACTTTTACAGTATTGTTTTTTGAAATTTGACCAACATCATTTCTACCTAAATCAACTAGCATTAAATGTTCAGCTAGTTCTTTTTTATCCTTAAGTAATTCATTTTTTAAATTATTATCTTCAATCTCATTTTTACCCCTTCTTCTAGTTCCGGCTATAGGTCTAAGTGTGATTTCTTTATTTTTTACTTTAATCATAGTCTCAGGACTAGAGCAGATAATTTGATAATTTTTTAGGTTTAAAAATACAAGATAGGGTGAGGGATTAATTGATCTTAATGCTCTATAAAAATTAAATGGATCAATTAAATAGTCATTTGAAAATCTTTGAGAAAGAACAGCTTGAAATATTTCACCAACTTTAATATCTTTTTTTATTTCCTTAACTCTTTTAATAAATTCCTTTTTCTCAATATGGTTTTTAAATTTTTTAAGTTTACTGAAATTTAATTTTTTATTTTTTGAAAAAGGTTCCTTAAGTATTTTTTCTAATTTTTTAATTGATTTTACTGGATTTTTCTTGATATTTGAAACTTCAATTAAATGTGTCTCATTAAGAACATTATCTATGATTATTAGATTTTTTGGTTTTACAAAATGTGCCAGTGGTATTCCAATTTCATTCTTATCAAGCTTATAACTTAATTTTGGAAGGGTAAACTTACATAAATCAAATGATACATTACCAATAAATATGGGCAGAGGTATATTCTCATTATATATAGTTTTAATTTTTAAATTTTTATAAATGTCCCTTATAAAAGAGTCCGGTGATTTAATTTTTTTCTTTTGATTATTTATAAGCACATAATTATGAAAAATTTCAACATTTTGTAATATATTAAAAAGAATAATAGAGTATCTTCCTTTGTTATCACCCCCAATGACTGACTCTAAAATGGAGACATCTTTAAATTTATTTGCAAGTTTATTATAAATTGTAATAGTATTTTCAGTATCTAGAAAAACTTTTTTACCGTGAACATACATATTAAAGTTGTAAAAGTTGTTCGTTATCAACTTCTATATCTAGAGTATCTTTTATTTCTTTAATAATTTTTGAGTATATTAAATTCACTATATTTTGTTTTATATTTAAAGAGTCAATAGATCCAAGTGAATTTAGATCTAGATAAATAACTTCATTTGGCAACACTACTTTTAATTTTTGATCTTTTTTAATAATAATTATTTTTTCTAAAATCTCTGGCTCAATAAAATTATTTTTAATAGTTAGAGAGTCAGTAAAATAGTTGACTTTTACTGTTCCTGCTTTTTTTAACAATTCATCATTATGCGAAATATCTATATTTTTTTTATAATTACTAAAAGAAATTAGAAATTTTTCTTTGAAATCCAATGGTAGATCTTCCTTAAATATTTTTTTAACATTAAATTGAAATAGGAAATTATCTTTTTTTATTTCTCCAGATGATTGATTAAAGTTAATGAAACTGTATTGATCAGGAATATTTTCTAAAAAATTAAACGAATTACTAAAGAAAATTTGATTTGTAATATAGCTTTCTAAATTTTTAATATCATTTGATATTGTGAAATTTTCTATTTCTAATTTAATTAAAGTCGCTACTATATCCTCATAAACATTCTCTAACTTCTTTTGATATTCTTCTTTAAAAGATAAAAGTTTTACAAAAAAATATTTTTCTCCAATTTTAATATTATTACCTTCATCTCCTATGCTAAGTTTTTCTAATACTTCAAGTATTTGAGGTAATATTAATTTTTCATCAACGTTTTCGAATAATTTGAATTGAGAGTCATCACTCTGTTTCAGCTCATAAAAATTTTTATTTGAAATGTTATCTAAAATAATTTGTTCATAGCTATAATTTTTGGGTTCAATAAATTTATTTATATTTGCCTCATAATATTCATTTATAACGTCATCAGTTAGTAGTTCTTCTTGAATATAATTTTTGAGACTTATTTCATTTATTGAAATTTCATATAATTCGTAATTGGAGTAAAAATCTTCCTCTAATTGATAATTGAGAAGATTATCGTCATTCTTAATCTCATATATATTTAATTCCTTTTCAATCAGAAGATCTGGATTAATTTTGTGACTAACTAATGCCTGTGCATCAAGGCTATCATTGAATAAATCAATATAAATATTTCCCTCAATTTCTTTTAAGTAATTTTGAAGTGATGCTTCATCGAGATTTCTAAACATTTCATCATTATTAAGAGATTTTTTTAAAACTACTTTTTTGGAGTTTTCACTTATACTAATTTTTTCATCTAAATAATTAAGAAAAACTAGTTCATTTACATATTCATTTGTAAATTGAATTTTTGAAAATAACTCCTCTTGTTCTGATAAATTAGAAAGATCATTTTCTGATTTATAGTTTTCATATGCTCTAGAAAACTCAGATGTTGATATTTTTTGGTTTCCTACTTTTAAAACATAATTTTTACCCACATAGGATCCAAATCCAATAAATAAGAAACTTATGCCTAGTGCAGCACTAAATATTATAACAATTAGTTTTTTAGTTTTCATTTTTGTAAGTATTTTGATATCAGTTAATCTAATGAAATATATAATATTTAATTGGAAATCATATTTAAATATATCTGAAAGTATGAACTTATCAAAGGTAGTGTCTAAACTACCAAGCACAAAGAAATACAAACTTATTTCCAGTCCTAATAACTTTTATAACCTCACTCTCAAATCTAGATATCCAAAAAATATCTATGCGGCACAAAATATAGATTTACATGGAAAAGGTGCATCTACAGGGTCTATAGATATTCAAGATTTAGTTAGTAATAAAATTAAATTTTGTATTCTTGGTCACTCAGAAGTTAGGTCTAATTTTGGTGAAACAGATTTGATTATTCAAAAAAAAACTGATCTCTGTCTGCATAACAAAATTACACCAATTGTTTGTATTGGAGAGCCTATAGATATTTATAAATCAAAAAAAACTAAAAATTTTTTAAAAAAACAAATAAATAAAATTTTCAAAAAATCGAATATTTATAATGAAGTTATATTAGCTTATGAGCCATTATGGTCAATTGGCACAGGATTAACACCAAAAATGTCAGAAATTAATGATATTTCGCATTTTTTAACTAAAATATTAAAAAATTATTCTTTTAAAAAAATAAAAATTTTATATGGTGGTTCCGTAAATTTATCAAATATAAAAGAAATTTTAAGTTTACAAAAATTAGATGGGGTTTTGGTAGGCTCTGCTTCAACAAAACCTTCATTTATTAAATACTTTAAATAACATTATGATAAACCTTTTTTTAATTATTAGTGCAATTATTGGAGTGGTTCTCATTTTAATTATACTTTTTCAAAAAACCGAAGGTGGAAGTCTTGGTCTAGGCACTCAAACATCTCTTACAGGTGGAATGACAGCAAATAAATCCTCTTTTTCAGGAATGACTAAAATTACTTATGTTTTAGGTTTTGGTTTTTTATTTTGGTGTTTGTTTATGGGCGCAATTATTACAAAACAATATTCAACTTCAACTGATTTAGAAACTATTCAAGAAGAAATTATTTTAGACGACTCAATAGAGGAAATGATTCCAGAAGTGCCTAATCAGTGAAATTAATTTTCGTTACCGGAGGTGTTGTTTCATCGCTAGGTAAGGGAATAGTCACTGCATCATTAGCCTCTCTTCTTAGATCTAGAGGCATTAAACTAAAAATTAGAAAATTAGATCCGTATTTAAATGTTGATCCTGGAACAATGAGTCCATACCAACACGGTGAAGTTTATGTCACTGATGACGGCTATGAGACTGATTTAGACTTAGGCCATTATGAGAGGTTTACAGATATAAAATGTTCTAAAAATGACTCTATTTCATCCGGTAAAATTTACTCAACTATACTATCAAAGGAAAGAAAAGGTGAATATTTAGGATCTACAGTACAAGTAATACCTCACGTTACTGAAGAAATTAAAAATTCGATAAAAAAATCAACTAATAAGGATGATGTTATTATTTGTGAGATAGGGGGCACTGTTGGTGATATTGAAAGTCTTCCTTTCTTGGAAGCCATAAGACAATTTAAAAATGAAAGACAGCTAGACACACTCCTCATACATTTAACTTTACTTCCATATATAGAAACATCTGGTGAAATTAAAACTAAGCCCACTCAGCACTCTGTTAAAGAGCTTTTAAATGCTGGAATTCAGCCTGATATAATTGTTTGTAGAAGTAATAAAAAAATAAAGTATGAAGAAATTCAAAAAATTAGTTTGTTTTGTAACGTACCAACTAATGCTGTTATTCCATCCTATGATGTAGGGAGCATTTACCAAGTACCTTCTTTATTATCAAAATCCAAATTAGATGACTTAGTTATAAAAAATTTAAATATAAAATCTACAAAGAAAAAAGATCTTTCAAAATGGACAAACTTTGAAGTATTAGAGTCAAGAGCAAAAGAGGAACTAAATATATTTATAATTGGAAAATATGTTCATTTAAAAGATAGTTATAAATCTCTCTATGAAGCTATTTATCATGCAGGTGTTCACAATAAAGTAAATGTTAAAATCAAATGGATTGACTCTGAGACAATAAACAAAAAAAATGTTGATGAGTTATTAATTAAGGCCGCAGGTATTCTTATACCTGGTGGTTTTGGTAATAGAGGTATAAGTGGAAAAATAGAAGCTATTAGGTATGCTAGAGAAAATCAAATTCCATTCTTAGGAATATGTTTGGGGATGCAATTATCAATTATTGAATTTACTAAAAATGTTTTGAAAATGAAAAACTCAGGTAGCTCTGAATTTGGCAAGCATACTAATAATGTCATATCGTTAATGACCGAATGGAGTAAAAAAAATCAAAAGGTTACAAGAACAAAAGAAAATGACTTAGGTGCTACTATGAGATTGGGCTCTTATCCTTGTTATATAAAACATAAATCTTTAGCCTCAAAAATTTATAAAAAAAAATTAATTCATGAAAGACATAGACATAGGTATGAAGTGAATCCTAAATATAGATCTTCAATAGAAAAAAAAGGTCTTGTCTTTTCTGGATTTTCAAAAGATAAAAAATTATTAGAAATCATTGAAAATAAATATCACAAATGGTTCCTCGGTGTTCAATTTCATCCTGAGTTGAAATCTAAACCGTTTAAGCCTCACCCTATATTTTTCTCATTTATAAAAAATAGTTTAATGAATAAAAATGCCTAGATCTGTCCAATTATCTAAAAATCTTATTAAAAATGATACTGATAGACTGACTTTAATTTCTGGCCCATGCTTGTTAGAAAATGAAAATTTAGTCAGAAAAGTTGCGCAATCTCTTATTAAATATACAAAAAAAGAAAAGTTTAATTTAGTATTCAAATGTAGTTTTGACAAAGCTAATAGAAGCTCTCATAAAACAATACGTCATAAAATTTCCCTTGATAAATCCATAGATATATTAAAAAATCTCAAAAAAGATTTAAAAATATCTATCACTTCCGACGTTCATGAGACTTTTCAAGTTGATAAGTTGGCTGAATTTCTTGATGTAATACAAATTCCAGCTTTTTTATGTAGGCAAACAGATTTAATAAAAGCTGCTGCACAAACAAAAAAGATTGTCAATGTTAAAAAAGGACAGTTTTTATCACATAAAGAAGTTTCAAATATCATCAATAAAATTGAAAATGAAAATAACAAAAAAATATTAATAACTGAAAGGGGAAATTCATTTGGATATAATTATTTAATAAATGACTTTAAAGGTATTCATTTAATGAAAACATTTGGATACCCAATTATTTTTGACTCAACTCACAGTGTGCAACTACCTGGTGGATTGGGTAAAAAAAGTGGAGGTGCTAGAGAGTATGTGACACCATTATCGAAAGCTGCTTCATCTTTAAGGATTGCAGGTTTCTTCATTGAAACTCACCCTAACCCAGAAACGGCATTAAGTGACGGTCCTAATATGGTATATTTACATAAAATGCCAGAACTCTTAAATGCTATAAACAAAATAAATAAGGCGGCAAAATAAATGAAAATTAAAAATATAACAGCAAGAGAAATTTTTGATAGTAGGGGTAACCCAACTGTAGAATGTGAAATGATATTTGAAAATATACCATATCCATTTCGTGGAATGGTTCCTTCAGGTGCATCCACAGGAAAATTTGAAGCATTAGAATTAAGAGATTTAGACACAAATAGAATGAGTGGCAAAGGTGTCTTAAAAGCTGTATCTAATGTTAACAAACTCATAAAACCAAAAATTTTAGATAAAAGTTTTACTGATTTCAGAGAATTTGATCAACTCCTAATAGATTTAGATGACACAGAAAATAAATCAAATTATGGTGCAAACGCTATTTTATCTCTTAGTCTTGCTTACTATAAGGCTTGGTCTTATGCAAACTTTGGTGCAATATTTCTTTCCCAGGGTTTAGATAATTTAATTATTCCTGTTCCAATGTTGAATGTAATAAATGGTGGACAACATGCTGATAATGATGTTGATTTTCAAGAGTTTATGATTTTACCAATAGGATTTAAATCTTTAACTGAAGCTTTATCATCAACACATTCTGTAATAGCCAATATAAAAAAAGAATTAAAATCTAGATCTTTAAATACTAATCTTGGCGATGAAGGGGGTTTTGCTCCTAATTTAAAATCTCATTTAGATGTTTTAGATTTAATATGTAATTCAATTTCAAAAGCAGGCTTTAAATTAAATGATCACTTTAAAATTTCATTAGATGCAGCTTCTAGTGAGTTTTACTCTGATGGAAAATATAATTTCGAAGGTAACTCATATTCAACTGAAGAAATGATTAGTGTTTATGAAAATATTTGTAAAAACTATCCTATTTTTTCAATTGAAGATGCACTTAATGAGGAAGATTATCAAGGTTGGGTAAAAATTACAAATAAACTTGGTTCAAAGATACGATTAGTTGGTGATGATCTTTTTGTTACAAATATACAAAAGTTGCAAACTGGTATAGATGAAAAACAAGCTAACAGTATTTTAATTAAATTGAATCAAATAGGCACAGTTAAAGAAACTTTAGAAGCTATCAACCTAGCGACAGATAATAGTTTTGCATCAATTATGTCTCATAGGTCAGGAGAAACTGAAGATTCTTTTATCTCAGATTTAGCTGTTGCTTCACGCTGTCCTTTGATTAAAACTGGTTCATTAGCTAGATCTGATAGAGTTGCAAAATACAATCAGTTACTTAGAATATCAGAAAATGACAATATTAAAGGGTATGCTGGTGAATTAAGTGAAGTTTTTAAAAGCTAGTAGTTTAATAAATTTCTTTTTTATATTTGTATTGATTTACCTGACATATCACACAGTTTATGGAAAGTTCAATATTGGAAATTACTTAATTTATCAATTTGAGGAAAAAATGTATAAAAAATTGCAATCCAATCTCGATCAAAAAATGTTAGATATTAATATTGATTTACACTCTTTCTATTCTAATAAAGAGGATTATATTGATGAAATTACAAAGCAGAATAACCCTAATATTCAAGATGGAGAGACCATATTAAAATTAGATTAAGATGAATAAAAAAAACAAAATTAATTTTACAAACGACCAGTTACTGAAGTTTTACGAAAAAATGTTTTTAATTAGAAAATTTGAAGAGAAAGCTGCTCAATTATATGGAGCTGGTAAAATTGGAGGTTTCTGTCATTTATACATTGGCCAAGAGGCTGTTGTCATAGGTATTCTTTCTTCTATTAACTCAGAGGATACCGTTATCACTGCTTATAGAGATCATGGACATATATTAGCTCGTGGAGTAGATCCTAAACTAGTAATGGCTGAATTAACTGGAAGGAAAGATGGAATTTCAAAAGGCAAGGGCGGTTCAATGCACATGTTCTCCAAAGCTAATAGATTTTATGGTGGACACGGTATCGTTGGAGCACAAGTACCTTTAGGCGTTGGTATAGGTTTCGCACATAAATACAGAAACGAAAAAAAGATTTCAAGAGTCTATTTAGGGGATGGAGCTATGAGTAATGGCCAAGTTTTTGAGGCATTTAATTTAGCATCACTTTGGGAGTTACCAGTATTATTTATTATTGAAAATAATAAATATGGAATGGGTACATCTATTGGAAGGTCTGCAGCAGGAGGTGAGTTGTACGAACGAGCAACTGTATTTGGCATTAAAGGTGAAAAAGTAGACGGAATGAATTTTTTTAATGTAAGTGAGTCAGCTATAAGGGCAAGAGAATATATCGAAGAAAATTCTAAGCCCTACATTATTGAAATGGATACATATAGATTTAGAGGCCATTCAATGTCTGATCCCGGTCTATACAGGACTAAAGATGAAGTGAATAAAATGAAAGAGATAGACCCTGTGTTAATGATGAAAGAAACTTTATTAAATGATTATAAAATTCAAGAGGACACGATTAAAGATATTGAAAGTGATATTAAGAAACAAATTAAAGATGTTGAAAAATTTTCACTTGAGTCACCACTTCCAGATTTAAAAGAATTATACACCGAGGTATATTTATGAAAATACTTCTACCAGCTTTATCTCCAACAATGGAAACAGGTAACTTAGTAAAATGGTTAGTTAAAGAGGGAGATATTGTAGTTTCAGGAGATATTTTAGCAGAAATTGAGACTGATAAAGCTACTATGGAATTAGAGTCACCTGATGATGGTAAAGTTGAGAAAATATTAGTTAAAGAGGGTACTGAAAATATAAGTGTTAATACTGAGATTGCTTTACTTAAAGTTGATGGTGAGGAAATAGAGGAGATATCAGAAGTATCCATTGAAAAATCTCCACAAGTCTCCTCTAACGGATCTGAACCTCTTACAACAGAAGAAAATATTTCAATGAATTCTCTTTTAAATCAAACAAAAGAAAATTCAGGTGAAAAGAATTGGTCAGATAAAGAAATATCAATGAGAGAGGCATTGAATCAAGCTATTGAAGAAGAAATGAAATTAGACAAAGATGTTTTTCTGTTAGGAGAAGAGGTAGCTGAATACGATGGTGCATATAAAGTAACACAAGGACTTCTTGATAAATTTGGATCAAAAAGGGTTTTAGATACTCCTATTTCTGAGCATGGTTTTGCAGGTTTAGCTATTGGAGCAGCCATGGCAGGACTTAAGCCTATATGTGAATTTATGACTTTTAATTTTTCTATGCAAGCAATTGATCAAATAGTTAATTCTGCAGCTAAATCTTTATATATGTCAGGTGGAGAAATAAATGTTCCTATAGTTTTTCGAGGCCCAAATGGTGCTGCGGCTAGAGTTGGAGCACAACATAGCCAATGTTTTATATCTTGGTTCTCTCATATTCCAGGCTTGATAGTAATTGCTCCTTCAAATGCAAGAGATGCAAAAGGTTTATTAAAATCATCTATTCGAAATCCCAATCCTGTTGTTTTTTTAGAACATGAATTACTCTATAAAGAAAAAACCAACGTTCCAGAAGAGAACGATTTTTTAATTCCTATTGGTAAAGGCAATCTTATTAAAGAAGGTAAAGATGTAACTATTATTGGTTTTTCAATGTCTGTTCAAAGAATATTAAACGCTCTTCCATCAATTGAAAAACTGGGGATTAGTCCTGATATTATAGATCTAAGATCAATTAAACCTCTAGATGAAGAATTGATATATAAATCCGTAAAAAAAACCAATAGAGTTGTAATTGTTGAGGATGGCTTTGGTAGTACAAGTTTTGGATCACACTTATCTTATTTAATCCAATTAAATTGCTTTGATTTCCTTGACTCAGAAATAATTAAAGTTAGTGGAAAAGATGTCCCAATGCCATACGCAGAAAATTTAGAAAAATTGGCATTACCCAACACTGATGAAATTGTATCTGCTATTAAAAAAGTGTCATATATAAATTAATGTTATATGAAGTGAATTTACCTTCTTTATCTCCCACAATGGAGGAGGGTAAAATTGTAAAGTGGATAAAAAAAGAAAAAGATCCAATATTAAGTG
>CABYTH010000011.1:0-34119 GCA_902521835.1 uncultured Alphaproteobacteria bacterium | reverse complement strand
TACCAAGAATATTCATTCTTCTTTTTGTTCCTTTAAAACTAAGTATGTGAGATTTTTTTATTTTGTATCCTAAGTCATCTATTATAGAAAGAACTGCGGTTAAATTTTGAACATTGTGTTCCCCTAATAAATTAGTGGATAAATTTTTAAATAAGATTTTTTTACCTATTAAAAAATTAAAATACGACATTTTATTAGTTAAATTTATCAATTCGTAACTATAATTTGCGTCCGAATTTGAACCAAATGTTTTTATATTTGTAGAATATTTTTTCAATGAGGATAAAAAATAATCATCATTATTAATGAAAATTTTAGAGTCTTTTTGACTTTGTCTATAAATATATTTTTTTATTTTTGATTTAAAATTTGAATATGATTTATAAAAATCTATATGTTCTCTGTCGACATTTAAATATAAGAGATATCTTGGATTTAACTTAAATACTGTTCCATCACTTTCATCAGCTTCAACAATAACGTATTTACTATTAGTAAGGTAAATATTTTGACCAAAATTCTGCATAACTCCCCCTGAAATAACAGTTGGATTTAAACCGGCACAAACTAATAAATGTCCTAAAAAAGATGTGGTTGAAGTTTTTCCGTGTGAGCCAGATACTACAATTGTGAATTTATCTCTGCAAATAAGCTGGAGAAGTTTGGATCTATTATAGCAAGGTATTTTATTTTTTTTTGCCTCTTTAATTTCAGGGTTATTTTTAATAGCAGTGGAATAAAATATTATTTCTCTATCTTTAATGTTTGAGATTTTATGACCAATATAAACAGGTATATTAAATTTTTCTAAGTTAATAGTATTAGAGTTGTATGTAATGTCACTACCCGTGACGTCCACATCGTTCTTTTTTAAGTAAATAGCTAAAGCACTCATACCAATACCATTTATACCAATAATATGTACTTTGATTGAGGATAAATCTGAGAATTTCATCTTGTGATATAACAAATTATTCTTTTAATTGAATGGGGATTGATAAGTGGATTAAAATAAAATTGACTAGTTAAGTTTTTTTTATTCGGAATGTAAAAATTTTTTTGACTCATATCATGAGAGAGAAAATAATCTAAATTAAATTTTTGGTGTTGATCTCTAGATATTAAATGAGGAGTAAAATAAACATTATTAGTATAATACAAAATTTCATTTAGAGAACCTGAACCAGACCTTGAAAGTATTATATCGTATTCGTGGAGATTGAAATCATCTTTAAAAGAAAAGAATTCACAATTATTTTTATCTAAAAGATCTGAATATTTTTTTTTTAAAACTTTTATATGAGACTCAGGTATTTGAATAAAGAATTTAATATTTTTTAAATATGCCTTATTAAAATTTGTTATTTCTTTTAGCATCATATTATTCAAATCTAATGAACCAGCACTTCCACCCATTAGCAAAACATTAATAAAGTTATGATCGAGTATTTCTCTAAATTTATTTATATTAATAAAAAAATTACCAACAAATATTTCCTTACTACGCATATTGTCTTTTGGAAATGAAATAAATGCATTTTTAGCAATAAAATAGTTTATTTTATTTGCTAATCCATATATTACATTCTGCTCATGAATATAAATTTTATTAAAACATAGAAGAAAAATATTAAATAATTTTGAAATTATCAAAACGGGAGTTGTAATAAAGCCACCAAAACCTATCAAAATTATTCTCCTATTAGATAAAAATACATAGGATACTTTAAATAATAAATTAAGAATAAAAAAAAATTTATTTTTTGATTTTAAAATAATTTTATTTATTTTATTACTTTCAATTTTTCCTAAATATTTTTTTCCTATTTCATTCGTAATAAAAAGAATATTATTTGGATCTTTTATAAGACTTAAGTTATTTATATACGCAAGTGCAGGTAAGATATGACCACCTGAAGATCCTGCTATGACGATATATTTAATCTTTTTCAATAACTATTTCTTTCAATACTTTATTTGTTTCAATATCTACAATTTGAAAAATTGCTTTGTTATCTTTAACTAATTTTTGTTGATATTGATTTTCATTAATCAAATAAACATCATTTAAGCCAATATTTTTATTCATAATAATTGTTTTATTATCGTTATTACTCATTTTATAGAAAACACCAAAAATAATTGCTATTATCCCTGCAATTATTAATAAGCCTTGAATTATAACTAAACTAATTAGAATTTTTTTTTTTAACATATATTCAATGATTAAATCTTATAATTATAAAGATTTTAAAATAGAAATATTATACGAGGATAGCTATATAGCAATATTAAATAAACCCTCTGGGCTTTTAACACATAAAAAAAATGGATTAGATAATAGCCCTAACTTACAGGAAAGTCTAAAAGACCAATTTAAAATAGATGATAACGAGTATTTAAAGGAGGGGATTGTTCATCGTCTTGATAAAGATACAAGTGGCGTTATAGTTATTACTAAAAATCATAATTCAAAAAATAAATTAAAGGAAATGTTTAAAAATAGAAATATAAAAAAAAATTATCTTGCTTTTACATATGGTGTACTAAATCAAAGGCAAATTGAAATCAACAAAAATATATCTAGGAATAAAATTCAAAGGACAAAATTTAATGTATCGGATAATCTTGGAAAACAAGCAATCACAAAAGTTTCTAATGTGAAAACTTTTCACGGTTCAATTAGTCTTCTAAATTGTGAAATTATAACTGGTAGAACTCATCAAATTAGAGTTCATCTTTTGAGTTTGGGACTACCAATTGTTGGTGATAAAGATTATAAGCTTAATAAAGAGGAAAAATTTCGATTAACAAATATGGCTACTAGTAAAAAGGATTGTATTTTATTATTTCCACGACAAGCATTACACTCCCATAAAATAGAATTTGATCATCCAATTATAGAAAAACATATTAAAATTACTTGTGATTTACCTGATGACATGAGAGATTTAAAAACAAATTTGCAATGAATATTGAAAATAAAAATTTACTACCTGTTATTACCTCTGAAAATGACGTTTATCCATATTTAAAAAAAATTAATCAGTTTCCTATTTTGACAGATGAAGAAGAAAAAAGGCTCGCAATAGATTGGCTTAAAAATGGCGATACAAGAGCTGCTCAAAAGCTTGTGACAAGTCATTTAAGACTAGTCGCAAAAATAGCTATGGGCTATAAAGGTTATGGTTTACCGTTATTTGATTTAATTTCTGAGGGTAATTTAGGACTTATTCAAGCAATAAGAAAATTTGATCCTGAAAAAGGTTTTAGGTTAGCTACTTACGCAATATGGTGGATTAGAGCATCTATTCAGGAGTATGTCTTACATAGTTGGTCTCTTGTTAAAATAGGAACTACTGCAGCCCAAAAAAAACTTTTTTTTAATCTTCGAAGACTTAGAAATCAGCTTAAAAAATATGAAGATGGTTACCTTACTAATGATCAAATTAAATCTATTTCTAATGATCTTGGAGTAACTGAAGAAGAAGTGAAGCAAATGGAAGGAAGAGTATTTAATCAAGATTTCTCCTTAAATACCCCCTTAAATGATGAAAATGACTCAGAATGGATTGATCAAGTAGAAGATGAAACAATAGATACTGTATCAAAAGTTGAAGAAAGTGATGAGTTAAAAAAAAGAAAAGAACTGTACAATCAAGCTGTAACAAAACTTGAACCAAGAGAAATAGAAATTTTAACAGCAAGACGATTAGATGAAGAGCCTAAAACATTAGAGGACCTTAGTCAGAAATATTCAATAAGTAGAGAAAGGGTTAGGCAAATAGAGAATAAAGCAATTAAAAAACTACAAGAAGAAATCAAAATTATTACAGATCAGAAACTTTTAACTAAATCTTAAATTACCTAATAATTGTTTGATTTCTTTCAGGACCTAATGAAATAATTTTAATTGGAATGCTTAAATAGTCTTCAATATATGAAATAAATTTTTTAAGATTTTCAGGTAAGTTTTCATAACTACTCAAATCTTTAATTTCGCCCCAACTTGAAAATAACTCAAAGTCATTATCATCTAATGACAATGACTCCAAAATGTTACTATCACTAAAATTTACTTCCTCATATTTTTTTGAATTATAGCTTTTGCATACTTTGATTTCTGAGAGGTTATTTAATACGTCAGCTTTAGTTATGCAAAGTTCATTAACACGATTTATTTCACAGCTATACTTTAAAGAAACTAAATCCAGCCAACCACACCTTCTTTTTCTTTTTGTAACTGTGCCAATTTCAACACCTTTCTCAGCGATATAATCACCAACATTATCAAATAATTCAGATGGGAATGGACCATTGCCAACTCTAGTAGCATATGCTTTAAATATTCCAACAGTTTTATAATCAACCTGCAATGCTGAACCAATAACAATATTTGATGAGACAGTGTTTGATGAAGTTACAAATGGGTAAGAGCCATGATCTAAATCGAGAAGCGCTCCTTGAGCGCCTTCAAATAATATTTTTTTATTTTTAAATTCTTTTTTAATAAAAGAATTATCAACTATTAATTCTTTAACTAAATCATAAAAACTCAATAAGTCTTGGACTGTTTTATCAATATTAATTTTACTTTCATCAAAACTCTCAAGAATAGGGTCATAAAACTTCTTAAGTGTCTCTAATTTTTCTTCAATTATATTTTTAGATTTTAAATCGTAAAGTTTAATGCTCTTTCTTCCAACTTTATCTTGGTATGCAGGTCCAATGCCTTTAGAAGTAGTTCCAATTTTTTTTTCGTTTTTTAAAATTAATTCATTAATTTTATCTAGTTGCTTATGATATTCTAAGATAAGAGATATATTTGAAGATAAAAATATACTTGGACTCTCAATCTTTTTGGTAATTTGATCAAACTCACTATAAAAATGATCGGGATCGAGTACAACACCTTGACCTAAATAACAAACTTTTCCACGAATTATGCCGGATGGAATAAGGTTTAATTTATAAGTAGTGTCATCAACTATAACAGTGTGACCAGCGTTATTGCCACCTTGATATCTTACTACCAAATCAAATTCTTCTGAGAGATAATCAACTATCTTACCCTTGCCCTCATCACCCCATTGAAGTCCTATAACAGCTGTGTTCATTTAATTAATTCAGCAATGTAATCTACGTTGCATGAGAAACCAAAACCCTCAATTTTTTTTGTATTTTTTTTATATTTATAGCCACCACCTTGAGCTAATATTTTTTTTGTAGAATTTGAATACACATAAAAAAAAATATCCTGATGATAGTCTTGAGAAAAAAAGTCTTTTTCTAAATTTAATTCAAAAGGAGCATCAATTTTTTTTTTGAAAATATTGACAAATTTAAAAATATTATTTTTATGGCTAATACTGTCTAAAAGGTAACTTTTATTTTTTAATATTTTTGGATCAGTAAAAACATAAGTATAATTTTTTTTAATAATTTTTTTAAGAAACTTATCTAAGATCTGTAAAGCCTCTTTGAAAGAATCATTTTTAGATAAATTAATAATTTCAATACCATGTTGTCTAAACTGCTTAATATTATCATTATTCATTTTATCTTTTTTGAAAACATCTCCCATGTAATATAGGAAGTGTTTAGATTTTGAGTCATGAGTCAAAATTGTATTAATAACCTGACCTGTAATATCAGAACGGAGAGTTGCATCTGATAATGACTTTAAAGATTTATCTTCAATTACAGATGTAAAAATTCTTGAAAATTTCTTGTTTGCACTAACAGTTTTAGTAAATAAGTTATCCAAACTTTCGTATTTTTTTGCTGTAAGTGAGTATTTTGTGTCAAATGAGTTAACAAGCATCTGAAATTACTTTAATAATTTGTTTTTTTAATTTATTAAGAGTAATTACTTTTATATTTCTTTTATGATATTGCAAGTTCACTCTTAATAGTGGCTCTGTTCCTGAAGGACGAATATTGTAATAAATATCTAAGTTTTTTAGTAAATTGTTCAGTTTCTTATAAACACTCTCTTGATTTAAGTAAAATCTTTCACGATCTATTTTTTGATTTATGTTCAATTCTTCAAGTAAATCGATACCATTTCTCAATTCTGATAGTTTTTTCTTTTCTTTTAAAATTACAGTGAGCAATCTAATGGCTGTTGCCATACCATCTCCAATTAAAATGTCATCTTTAAATATAAAATGTCCAGATGGTTCGCCTCCAAAAAAATAGTTATTATCTAAAATTTCCTTAAGAATATTTTTATCACCAACTTTTACTCGTTTTAATTTAAGACCTAATTTTTTTAAAGCTATATCAAGACCATGATTTGCAACTTCGTTAGTAACTAACATAGATCCTTTTTTTAATTTTTTTTCATGTAAATAATATTTAGCAAAAATGAAAATTATTTCCTCTCCATTTAATACATTACCTTTTTCATCAATAATAATAACCCTGTCGCCATCTCCATCTAAACAAATGCCAATATCGCATCTTTTTTTTTTAACTAACTCTGAAGCTTTATGAGGAAACAACGAGCCACAGTTTTGATTAATATTTGTGCCAGATGGATTATTACCAATAGTGTGTAAGTTTGAACCTAATTCAAACAAAACCTCTGGCGCTACCTTATAGGATGCTCCATTTGCACAATCTAATGTTACTTTTAATCGACTATAATCAAGATTCCTATCTGCACTATGCTTGAGTGCTTCAGAGTACCTTCCTAATGCATTTTTAAGTCTAATAGCTTTACCATAATTTGATTGTTTTATTTTAAAATTATCAAAATCATAGTTAAAAAATAAATCCTCAATTTTATTTTCCTCCTCTGGAGAAATTTTTAAACCTTGATTGGAAAAGAATTTTAGTCCGTTATCTCTGTATGGGTTATGAGAAGCCGTAATCATTACAGAAAAATCTGCTCTTAATGACTTACTTAAAACTGTAAGAGCTGGTGTGGGCAAAGGCCCTACTAAAATTACATCTATTCCCATTGATAAAAAACCTGATGTTAAAGCTGGTTCAAATATATATCCAGACAATCGAGTATCTTTATTGATAACCACTCTTGAGATTGAATTTTTCTTTCTCAAAATAAGTGATGAGGCTTTAGCCAGCTTAAGCACGTTTTCAGGTGTCAGAGGATACTTCCCTACTTCACCTCTGATCCCGTCAGTACCAAATAACCTCATTAAAGATATTTAATATTGGACTTATCGTTAATTTGGAAGAGGAAAATCTTGATCTTTTGTAAAAGATGGTAAAGGGCCTTTATTAACTGTCGATTTTTGATTATCGGAGTCATCAGAATTATCAGATGCTAAATCGTCATCCCTTTTTGGTTTAATACCCTTTATTAAGTTTTTAATTTCTTCGCCAGTTAGAGTTTCATATTCTAAGAGTCCTTTAGCAATAGTATGAAGATCTTTAATATTTTCCGTAAGTAACTTTCTAGCTTTTGACTCTGCATCTTCAACGAGTCTTATAACCTCTTGGTCAATTATTCTTGCAGTTTCCTCTGAAATATTTTTAGATTGCGTAACGGAGTGACCCAAAAATACTTCCTCCTGATTACCAGTGTATCTCACCCTCCCCAACTTATCACTATAGCCCATTTGTGTTACCATAGCCCTAGCCAAGTTTGTAACCTGTTGAATATCACCAGCGGCTCCAGAGCCTATTTTTTCGGGACCAAATATTAATTCTTCAGCAATACGTGCTGCCACAGTAACCACTAATTTATCTAAATATTCATCTTTACGATGGATTACTTTATCTTGCTCAGGGACGCTCATAACAAAACCTAAAGCCCTACCTGTCGGAATAATAGAGGATTTATATATTGGGTCGGCGTGTTTACAATGTAAGTTTGCTAAAGCATGTCCAGCTTCATGGTAAGCTATTACTTCCTTCTCGCTATCTGAAATTATCTTTGATTTATTTTGTGTTCCAAGCATTACTTTATCTTTTGCATCTTCAAAATCATCCATTGTGACAATTTTCTTATTCTTTCTAGCTGCTATAAGTGCGGCTTCGTTAACTATATTAGCTAAGTCAGCTCCAGAGAAACCAGGAGTTGACCTAGCAATAGCTATAGTTTTAACAGATTTATCCATTTTAATTTTTCTTGTATGTACTTTTAAAATTTTATCTCTTCCAATAATGTCAGGGGCAGGTACTACCACTTGTCTATCAAATCTTCCTGGTCTTAGTAATGCGGGGTCAAGAACATCTGGTCTATTAGTTGCTGCAACAATAATCACACCTTCGTTAGCTTCAAAACCGTCCATTTCAACAAGAAGCTGATTGAGAGTTTGTTCTCTCTCGTCATTACCACCACCTAATCCAGCACCTCTGTGCCTACCAACAGCATCTATTTCATCAATAAATATAATACATGGTGCGTTCTTCTTACCTTGTTCAAACATATCTCTAACTCTACTAGCTCCAACACCTACAAACATTTCTACAAAATCTGATCCAGAAATCGAGAAAAATGGCACACCAGCTTCACCAGCTATTGCACGAGCAAGAAGTGTTTTTCCGGTACCAGGAGGTCCAACCAAAAGAGCGCCTTTTGGTATTTTAGCACCCAATCTTTGAAACTTATGTGGATCTTTTAAAAAAGAAACAACCTCTTCTAATTCTTGTTTAGCCTCATCAATACCTGCAACGTCGTTAAAAGTAACTCTTTGTTTATTTTCATTGAGTAGCTTTGCTTTTGATCTTCCAAAACCTAGTGCTCCTCCACCCTTACCTGATTGCATTTGACGCATAAAAAATATCCAAACACCAATTAAAAGTAGCATTGGAAACCAAGAGACAAATATACTTAGTAGAGGGTGCATACCAGATTGTTCAGGTTTTGCGTTAATAGCTACCTGATTGTCGTTGAGGGTTTCGATTAAATTAGGATCCCTAGGAGCGTATGTTGAAAAATCAACACCATCCATAGTTTGACCAAAAATATTATTTCCCTGAATTTCAACAGATTTAATTTCACCATTTTGAGCTTTATCTAATAATGTTGAATATGTGTATGTAACTGAAGAGTAATCTCTTTGAGAGTTTTTAAAAACATTGAATAATCCAAGCAAAATCAGGCTTATTATAATCCAGACAAAAATATTTTTCGAAAAATTTTTCATATATTTAATATAGTTAGTGTTACTTACGTTTAAAGTACTAAGTAAGATTTATACATGTTTTTTTATTAAAGACACCAATTTTCCCTGAAAATACTGACATTTCTTTATTGCTAATAAGGTGAGTTTTAAGTATTTTTATAAAATTCTTGATGTTTTCATCTCTAATTTGTTTTTTTAATAAATGACGATGTTCATAATAAAATGACTGTACTACAAAAAATTTAAGATTTTCATTAAGATGTTGGAGCTTATCTGTGTCAATTTCAAAAATATTATTTCGTTTTCTTTTGAAAAAATTTTTGTGCAAATGATGTAAATGAATTATTTTAGAGAAGTTTAATCTCTCTTTATTAATTTGATTAAAGAGTTTTTTAGAATATAAAAAGTTTCTTATTTTGTTTCTTGTGTAATTTAACTCTAAGTTACTTCTATCGTCAAACCATATAAGTCTTTTATTTATGGCATAACTTTTGAGTTGCTTTTTTGTGTATTTCTTCAATGGTCGATGTAATTTTAGACTCTTGTATTTATCTAAAAAAATATTAGATAATCCAGTTGCACCAGATTGTTGGGTTTTTCTTAAGAAATAGGTTTCATTTAAGTCATCGAGATGGTGGCCTAAAAAAATATCCTTAATATCTTTTTTTTTTGAAAATTTATATAAAAAATCATATCTACTAGATCTTGATTTTTCTTGAAAACCTTTTGATTTATCCTTTAAGAACAATTTCTTAATGAGAAGATTTTTATTAGCAAGTTTATAAATTTTAATAAATTGTTTAATTTCATATTTTCCCTCAGATCTTATTTGGTGATCAAAAATTAAATAATATATTTTTTTTGTATTTAAATATTTTGATCTAATTATTGCATCATATAGGACTGTACTATCCAAACCACAAGAAATTGAAATCAATATTTTGTCTTTAACTTTAATATTATTTTGAAGATAATTTTTTATACTATGTAAAAGGGATACTTCTTCAGTCAATAATTAAACCACAATCTTTTTCGGATTGGAGAGATTTAGCAGACTTAATTACTTCTTTGCTTTCAACATAAGTATTTGAAAAAATTAAATCTTCCATAATTAAACATCCATTTTCTTGATCTCCAATACTGAAGAGAGACTTTCCAAGCCAAAAGTAATTTTCAGACTTAAATTTAGAGAATGATGAGAAATCTCTGTGTCTTATTCCAAAATATTTTACAGCTTCAATTATTTCATTCTCCATAAAATAAGTCCTGCCAAGAAGATAATAAGTTTCAGCTAGATATTCATCTTGATCTGTATTTGAATTAATTATCAGCAGTAAACTCTCAATTGCAGACTTATTATCAAAACTAGCAAAGCTTGTTTTTGCATTTTTTAACTCTAACTCAACGTCAATTATTGGCTTATTAAGCTCTATTTCTCTCTCTTCTATCAGCTTATCTAAATCATTAAGCATTGAGGTATTAACTTCTGAGATAGATTTTATCTCTATTTCGTCTAATTCCTCTTTTTCAAGACCTGATAAAGATGTATTCTCATCAGACTCCTCATTTGATATT
The DNA here is from genome assembly GCA_902521835.1 of uncultured Alphaproteobacteria bacterium. Classification (GTDB taxonomy): domain Bacteria; phylum Pseudomonadota; class Alphaproteobacteria; order HIMB59; family HIMB59; genus HIMB59. The sequence continues at coordinate 23,443 of CABYTH010000011.1, read as the reverse complement.
TCTATATCTTTTATTTCATCTCCTTCAAGATCAGATAGGCTGATTTGTCCTAATAATTGATCATCCTCTGAATTCTCTACAATATTTGATGAGCTTTGTTCAATGTTTAATTGATCAGATGCACTAATAATATTTTTTTTGTCAGAGTCAGATGATGTGTATAGAGAGTATAGATTTTTTACATCATCTTTAATATCTGAAATTTGTTTTTCTAATGAAATAATACTTTTTGAAATCTCATTGATTAATATCTTTAATTCTCCTAAATCATTTTTTGCATTTGAGTTGGAATTATTACCTAGTGATGACTCATTTTTATAAACAAACTTTTGAAGATCAATTATGTCATTTTTTATTCTGTCTAATTCAACAGATACTTGATTGTGATTTTCAGAATTAGATTGGTTACTAAAAAGAACCAGAAAAAAAATAACCAAAAGTTTGTTTATTTTTTTCATAGAAGTTTCTGGTGCTCTTTTTAAAAGAGCACCTAAATGAAATTTTATTAATTACTTACTAGGGTTACGCCGCGTCTATTTTGACTGTAAGCAGTTTCATCAGATCCAATTACTTCAGGTCTTTCTTTACCCCAACTTACATATTCCATTCTATTAGTATCAACTCCAGCCTGAGCTAGATAAGAATAGACAGAAAATGCTCTTTTATCACCTAAAGCTAAGTTGTACTCACGAGTACCTCTTTCATCTGCATGACCTTCAACAGTTATGTTAGTGTCAGGGTATTGCATTAACCAAGCTGCCTGTGCATCAAGTGTTGCTTGTGCATCAACAGTGAGTTCTGAACTATCAAATTCAAAGAAGACTCTGTCACCAACGTTAACAATCAGATCTTCTTGTGTGCCGGCTGTAATTTCACCCCCTGAGGATGAACTTGCACTAGCTGAAGCTGCATCTGTGTCTCCGCCTTGTTCAGTCTTAGTAGCAGCACATGAAGCAAGGAAAAAACCCGCAACAATAAGCATAAACAAATTTTTTAACATTATAAATCTCCGCGTAAATATATTCTTACTATAGTTTAGGTAAATAAACACTGAATTTTATGGAAATCAAGACAATTCTTATTTAATTTTTTTTAAATTTTGTTGATTTCGAATGAATTATTATAATAAAGGTGACCAAGCAGGGTCGCTTCCATCCCTTGGAGTCGGGATGACCCTCTCATTGTATCCAGTAATATCAATAAAATGTATTGTTACTTCACCACCAGTGCCGTCAAGATTTGACCTTTTTTGTCTATGAAATATTAAATATCTACCATTTGGAGACCAAGCAGGTGACTCTAAAGCAAAATCTCTAACTATAACTCTTTCATTATTTCCATTTGTATCCATTACCCCTATGTGAAAATTTCCCTGAGTTAACTTAGTAAAAGCTATTAAGTCGCCTCTTGGAGACCAAACTGGGTTTCCATACACACCTCTACCTTTTGAAATTCTTTTAATATTATTTCCATTCTTATCCATAATGAATAACTGAGGGCTCCCACCACGATCAGAATTAAAAACAATTTTTTCTCCATCAGGAGAAAAAGATGGTGATGTATCAATTCCAGAGTCATTTGTTAATCTTGATCGAGATCGGGTGTTTAAATCCATTAAATATATTTCTGAATTTGCTGCATTGTTAGGATCTGAAAAAGACATTACTACACTTTGGCTATCGGGTGAAAATCTTGGAGCAAAAGTCATTCCAGGAAAATCTCCAACAATTTCTCTTTCACCTGTTTTAAGATTATAAATATAAACTCTTGGAAGATTATTTTTGTATTCCATATACGTTATTAATTGTTTATTTGGTGCAAAGCGTGGAGTTAACACCAAATTTTTTCCATCTGTTAAAAATTGATGACTATCTAGATGTCCATCTTGATCCATTATTGCTAATCTTTTTACTCTTTGATCTAGCGGGCCAATTTCAGAAACATAAACAATTCTTGTATCAAAGTAACCAGTTTCACCTGTAATCCTTTCGTAAACAATGTCGCTTACTGTATGACCTACTCTTCTTATTAAATTTTCATCAGGTATTGTTAATTGTAACTTTTCTATCTCTTTTGCATTAAAGACATCATAAAGCCTCATTCGTAATCTGATACCTTTATCAGTTTTACTGACATCTGCGCTTAATAAAAACTGTGCTTTAATTAATTTCCAGTCTTCAAATCTTGGAACTTTTTCAACTAAATTGTCAGATTGAATATAAAGATCTTCATTCACAGTGTAAAAAAGTCCGGAATTTGTAAGGTTATTAGAAATAATTTGTCTAAGTGTGTTTCCGTATCTAGCTGTGTCTGAGTCTGCTCCAAAAATTTGAGTTATAGCTATGGGAGTGGGTTCAACTTTTCCTTGAGCAATGGTTACCTCTAATGCAGCGTTTGCATTAAGTGAAAAAAACAAAATTAATAGAATTTTTTTTATCATAAGAATATTTCTAACAGATTAAGTTATTTATATCTTAAATTTTAATTAATCAAACATCCAGCTGAAATCAAAAGTAAAGTTAATTTCTTTCCACTGTTCATATTTATCTACAGGTAATAAAAGAGGGCTGCAATCTGGATTATTTACCGCTCTCATTGCAGCTTCAGCGGCAGTTCTAAATGATGGATCATTTAATTTTTCTTTATTGACTACTTTAGAACTTTTTACAGTTCGATCAGGGTTAACTTCAATATAAATGACAGGTTTTATTTCTTTTAAATTTGCGACACCAACATTAAGATTTAAACAGCCATGTAATTGTTGCCTTAATAGATCAATTTCTGAAATAGTCATCGTTGGTCCAACTTTTTCTGTGAAAACTTCCTTTTGTTTGACTTCAGATGCTTCCTGCTCTTTTTTAAACTCTTTATCTTGATTTTCTAGATCTTTAAGAACAGTACTAACATTGAAAGTTTTCTTTACAGGCTTTTTCTTAACAACAATCTCAATATCCTTTTTAGGCTCAGGTATTTCTTTAAGTTCAGGTTTTTGTTTTAATTTAATTTCAATATCATTTTCTATAGGTGGCGGTGTCTCCTCTTCTGGTTTTTTTATTTCAGGTTTTACTTTCTCATCAATGATAAATTCATTTGTTTTGTCTGCAGAGTTATCAACTAATACTTCTTCATTAGTATCCTGAATTATTGGATCAATTGACTCTTGAGATGCTATTTCTATTATATCTTGTTCAATAGCCTCAGTTTCATTCTGTTTTGGAGTCTCTTCTTGAAATGTTGGAACAATTTCATTTATCTCCTCGACAAATTCAGGTGCAGCTGTCTCTTCTTCAATAATGAACATTTCAACTGGTAAAATCATTGGAATATCACTGATTTTTTTTTCAAAAGTAAAATTTATCATTGGTATCAAAATTAGTAGATGTAATAAAAAAGAGAATATTTGAAAATAAAAATCACTTTTTTTGTAACTGAAATTTTCAATGAATAAGATTAAGTTTCTAAAAGGATTAAATACTGAAATAGTAGACACTTAACTTGGTTTTTTCGTTACAAGAGCAATTTTTAGAAAACCAGATGTGTTCAAAGCACCCAGAACCTTCATTACTTCTCCATAATTTATTGTGGTATCAGCTCTTAAAAAAATTCTTATGTCAGTATTGGAGCCTGCAATAGTTTTAACTTTCAATATTAACTCATCAAAAGGTATTAATTCTTCACCTAAGTAAATTTCATTATTTTCATTAATTGAGATTTCAAGTGGTTCCTTTTGTGCATCTAAAGAATTAGCCTCAACTTTTGGCAAATTAACTGGGACACCCACAGTTAAGAGAGGAGCTGTGACCATAAACACAATAAGTAAAACCAACATAACATCAACCATCGGAGTAACATTTATATTAGAAACAGGTCGATGTTTTTTTCTCATATAATTATTTAACTTGGCGTGAAATTATATTAACTAAATCCTTCCCAAAACTCTCAGCCTCTGACAAATAGTTATCAATTTTAGAAGTTATAAGGTTGTAGTAAGCAGTTGAGGGGATAGCAACGAAAAGTCCCAAAGCAGTTACAAACAAAGCCTCTGCTATACCGGGTGCAACTACAGCGAGATTTGTATTTTGAGCAATTGCTATTGCTTGAAAACTATTCATAATTCCCCAAACTGTTCCAAATAATCCTATAAAAGGTGCTACAGATCCAGAGGAAGCCAAAAAAGACAATCCTTTATTTAAATTTGTATCTTCAACAGCAATACTTAAATCAAGAGAGGTATAAAGTCTTTGAATGAAAGCTGAGTCTATTTTATTTTTCTGAATTCGAGATTTTTCATATTCATTCATAATATTTCTAAATATATTTGAGAAACTTTCTTGATCAAATTCATCAATTTGTTTGTATAGCTCATCTAAAGATACCCCAGACCAAAAATGGTTTTCAAATTTTTTTGATATTTTCTTAATTTTATTTATTAACAAAATTTTTTGAATGATTGTCTTCCAAGATTGAATTGAAAAAATCACTAGCAATATTATTACAAATTTTACAACCCAGTCAGATTTTAGAAACATTCCCATCATTGAGAAATCTACCGAACCTTCAAGGGATGCTAAGTTGACTACTTCTTCCATTAATTATTCTTCATCAATTATATTTTTATTTTTAAGTTCTTTAGAGACTTTCTCAAAATCATCTGAATGTACCATTATCCAAAAACCAGGTCTATTTTTTTCACATAATGCAATGACTGGGGTCTTTTTTTCCTTGTCTGCTAGAGATTTTGTATCATCCCATAATTTAATAGCTGTATGCTTAGCTCTTAATTTACACTCAATGAATAAATTATCGTGAATTACATCTGAATGAGTAACTTTTGAATTAATCCCACTAAGGGCGTTTCTCATACCTCCAAAAAACTTTGCTACAAGTCTTTCCCTATTTTTCCAAGCTTTATCAGGCATTATTAACCTCTAGAAGTTCACTATCAAAATCAAGATTTGAAAAACAATTTTGAACATCATCGTTATCCTCTAACTCTTCATTTAATCTAATAAGTTTGTCAAGGTCTTCCTTTTTTTCAATTTTTACAGTTAAATTTGGCTTCCAAATAATATTTGCACTTTCAATGTCAAATTTTTTATCTACTAGTATTTTCTCAAAAGATGCTAATTCCTCAAAAGAAGAATAAAGATATGTTACATCGTCATCTGTATTGTAATCCTCTAAACCATGGTCAAGTAAATCCTCTAGTGCACTATCATCTATTTCTTTTTTGATTTGTATTTCTCCTACTTTATTAAAATTAAAACTCACACTTCCTGTCTCGCCCAAATTCCCCCCATTCTTTGAAAAAATAGATCTAATTTCTGAAGCTGTTCTATTTTTATTATCTGTTAAGGCCTCAACTATAAAAGCCGTTCCAAATGGACCATACCCCTCATAGCGAACTTCTGAATAATCAGAAGTTTCAGTATTATTTTTATTAATAGCTCTATCTACATTATCCTTTGGCATATTTACACTTCGAGCGTTTGTTATTGCTAGTCTCAATCTTGGATTGGACTCTGGGTCAGTTCCTCCAATCTTCACGGCTATTTGAATTTCTCTTCCTATTTTTGCAAATTGTTTTGCTCTTTTTTTGTCTTGAGCGCCTTTACGATATTGAATATTTTTGAATTTTGAATGTCCTGCCATGAGCTAAGATAATAAATTACTATCCAAAACACCACCTATTTGAATAGATTGAATTGAATTCGTGTCTCCCTCTTTTGTAGTTATAACTGCTCCAGAAATAGTGGCTAATCCCTCTGCAGGTTCTAATCTATGTGAGTTCGATCCGGTTCTCATTCTTTTGATAGCGTTTTCTTTTTTCATACCAATAACAGAATTATAATCTCCTGTCATGCCAATATCAGTTTGAAAACAAGTGCCTTTTTCTAATACTCTAGCGTCTGATGTTGGAATATGAACATGAGTCCCATATATAGCTGTAAATTTTCCGTCATAATTTTGAGCTATTCCATTTTTTTCAGATGTCACCTCAGCATGTACCTCTAAAAATGAATAATCTATTTCATGGTCATTAATTATAGATAAAAGTTGTGTATCGATAGAATGAAAAGGGTTACTTAAGGGAAGGTCAATGAATGTTTGACCATGAACTTGGCTTACCAATATTCTTTTTCCATTTTTATGAGTAAAAATTTTAAACCCCCTACCAGGAGATCCAACTTCGAAATTTAAAGGTCTGATAATATTATGATCTGGATTTTGATCCATATATTCTATGATCTCTTTTTGTTTCCAAGCATGATTTCCTAAAGTGATAGCGTCAGCCCCCCAACTTATAAGCTCTTCGTAAATTTTTCCTGTAAGTCCATAACCACCAGCTGAATTTTCAGCATTAATTATTGTAAAGCTAATTTTGAATTGATCTTGAATCTTTTTTAAATTTTCTTTTAGAGCTGTTCTACCTGTTCTACCAACAACATCTCCTATCACTAAAAAATTCATAAAGAATAGATTTTTTGTTCTGAACAAATATAATCAACTTTTTGGTCAAAACTCTCCTGAAAATTGTAGTTGGTTTTTTGAATTTCAAAAGCAGCTAAAATAGTTTTTAAATTTCCTTTTTTTTTCAATTCTTCAATAGTTCTATCAAAAAAACCTCCTCCATAGCCTACCCTAAAACCTTTTTCATTAAATGCAGAGCATGATGCAATAATTATATCAGGATCTAATGTCTTTTCACCCTTAGGTTCCATAATACCACCAAAACCTTTTTCCAAATTTGGGCTATGAGGGTTATATTCAAAGTACTTTAAAGAGGATCCTTTTGATATTACTTTGGGAAGTAAACATTTGATATTTTTATTTTTTAAATCATTAGAAATTCTCAATACATCTACCTCATTTTTATATGGATAAAATAAGCCAACGGAACTATTTGGATTAATTTTTTCAATTAAATATATTATTTTTGAATTTATTTTATTGGAAAAAATATCTAAATCCGAAGTGCTTAGTTGCATTCTTAGTTCCAGGTGATGTTTTCGAATTTGTTTTTTATTCAATGATTATATTATCATTTAGTTTTTTGAAAATTTGCTCAATGTCAGATTTTAGATGATTATTTTCATTCTGTAATTCTTGAATACGACTCTCATAAAATAATTTCTTATTTAAAGAATCTTGTAATATTTTTTCCTTTTTCAAAACATCTTCCATGGATTTAAGATAGGCAATAAGTGTAGATGTTAAAAAAGGCACACTCTCTTTCTTCTCATCATCTATGAGTTTACTAATTGAAGATGCGATCTCTTTTACTGTTTCAACATTATCATCGGAGCATTGTATTTTTAGTGGTCTTCCTCCAATTGTTAAAGTTAAATTAGCCATCTATATCTATTGAACCCAGTAATTCCTCAATTTTATTAGTTGCTTTTTCAATAAGTTGAGATTGTTCAGATAACTCAAGTTTGTTATTTTCTAATTCGGTTACTAATTCTGACTCTCTTCTTTCTAAATATTCTATCTTGGCTTTTAATTCTTGTTTCTCGTTTATTAGTTCTTGGTTATTAATTTTATAATTCTGAAGTTTTGATGCAATTTGCTCAATTTTTTGAAGTATTTGTTGTTGAAATTCGTTCATACTTTAATTATTAGTTATTAAGAAAAGTTATTCCATTGAAAAATTATACTAAATTAGCAAACTGTATCAGATTTTTATCAATTGATGCGGTAGAAAAAGCAAAATCTGGTCATCCTGGCATGCCGATGGGAATGGCTGACATTGCCACAGTGCTCTTTCAAGATTTTCTTATTCATAATCCCAATGATCCAAACTGGTTACTTAGAGATCGATTCGTTTTATCTAATGGGCATGGTTCGATGTTGCTTTACTCACTTTTATACCTCACCGGTTATAAAAAAATGACAATTTCTCAAATTAAAAATTTTAGACAATTGGGCTACATCACAGCGGGACATCCTGAATATGAACCAGATGCTGGTATAGAAATAACGACCGGTCCTCTCGGACAAGGAATTTCGAATGCGGTAGGAATGGCCATAGCCCTTAAAAAGCTCTCAAAAGAGAAAAAATTGTCTAAAGCCCCAAAGGTATATGTTTTTTGTGGTGATGGCTGTTTAATGGAGGGAATTAGCCAAGAGGCAATAAGTCTAGCTGGGCACTTAAAACTTAATAATTTGATACTAATATACGATAATAACAATATTAGTATCGATGGATCTACAGACTTAGCTTTTAGTGATAACACAAACCTTAGATTTAAATCAGTAAATTGGGAGGTACATAGCGGAAGAGGTCATGATCATAAAAATATTTATAAACTTTTAAAAAAAGCACAAGTATCAAAAGTCCCTTGTTTGCTAAATTTTAAAACAACAATTGGATTTGGTTCTCCAAATAAGTCTGCAAAAGCATCATCACACGGCTCACCCTTAGGTTCAGAGGAAGTGAAATTAACTAGAAGTAAATTATCTTGGAATGAAAAACCTTTTCAAATTCCAGATAAACTTTTAAAGATTTGGCGAAATTCATCCACTAAAAATTTACAAATATACAAAAAAACTAAATCAATATCTCACACAAATCTATCAAATAAAGACATAGATAATTTATTTAATAAAATAGAAACAGATTTGAAAGATTTTAAGTCTGATCAGGCTACAAGAAAATCCTCTGAAGCAATATTACACTATTTCAAAAAAGATCATCCGATACTCGGAGGTTCTGCAGACTTAACTGGCTCCAATAATACCAAAGGTAAAGAAATGTCTATTCTGGATAGCATGAACACAACGGGACAATATATCCATTATGGTGTCAGAGAACATGGTATGGCTGCCATAATGAATGGTATTGCTGCTACCAAAATTTACAAAACATATTCAGGAACTTTTTTGAGCTTTGCTGATTATATGAAGCCAAGTCTTCGTTTAGCTGCACTTATGAAAATTAATCCTATACAAATTTTCACACACGACTCTATTGGATTAGGTGAAGATGGCCCTACTCATCAACCTATTGAACAAATTAATATGTTAAGACTCATACCAAATAGTTATGTTTTTAGACCCTGCGATCTTAAAGAAACAATTGTTTGTTGGAGAGAGGCTTTAAAAATCAATGATGCACCTTCATTTATCTGTCTTTCAAGGCAAAATCTGCCACAAATTTCAAATAAAAAATTAGACTCAAAAAAATTTAAAGGTGCTTACGTTATATATGGTCCAAAAATTAATAATGATATTACTATTATAGCTACTGGTTCAGAAGTATCTTTAGCTGTCAACGTTGCAGTAAGAATTAGAGATGATGGTATTATTGCAAAAGTCATTTCAATGCCATCAACTTCTGTTTTTGAAAAACAATCAAAAAATTTTAAAAACAATTTGTTAAAATCAAAATCTAGTGAAACTTTTATAATTGAGGCTGGATCAACAATGTATTGGAATAAGTACACAAAATATGAAAATATATTTGGATTAGATAATTTTGGTGCTAGTGCACCCGGAAATGAAGTTTTTCGAAAATTTGGTTTAACAACAGAAACTGTATCTAGTAAAATAACAAGGAAAATTACAACAAAATGAAAAAAAAAGTAGCGATTAATGGTTTTGGTAGAATAGGTAGGCTTGTTTATCGAGCGTTTTTGGAGAGATTAAATGAATTTAGTAATCAATATGAGATTAGCTATATAAACGACTTGGCTGATATTGACTCAAATATACACCTACTTAAATATGATACTATTCACGGACCTCTCAATAAGAAAATTAATAAAATTTCTGATGAACAATTTTCAATAGGGGAAAATTCAGTAACAGTTACATCTGAGAGGAACCCTATTGATTTGAAATGGAAAGATAAGGATGTCGACATTATTTTAGAGTGCACAGGTGTTTTTGCATCTAAAGAAAAGGCAATGTCTCATATCGAAAGCGGTGCAAGTAAAGTTATAATTTCTGCTCCATGTTCTGGTGCTGATATAACGGTCGTGCAAGGAGTTAATAATAAAAATATTAATATAGATCATCAAATAATCTCTAATGCCTCGTGTACAACTAATTGTCTGGCTCCTGTGGCTTTTGTTATAGATCAAGAGTTCGGAATTGAAAATGGATACATGACAACTATTCACTCTTTTACAGGAGATCAAAACACAGTAGACACATTTCATAAAGATCTTAGAAGAGCAAGAGCAGCATCAAGTAACATTATACCGACAAATACAGGTGCAGCAAAAGCTGTTGGTCTCGTCCTTCCTCATTTAAATGGAAGATTGGATGGCACTGCTATAAGAGTTCCAACACCAAATGTATCTCTAGTAGATTTTAAATTTAATACAAAAAAAAATATCACAATTGAAAATTTAAATAACAAATTCCAAGAATATGCAAATAGCTCTCTTAAAGGTATTTTAGGAGTGGATACAGACCCTAAAGTATCAAGTGATTATAATCATGACGCAAGGAGTTCTATTTTAGATTTAAGTGAAACAACAACAGTGTCAGATAATTTTGGTAGAGTATTGACTTGGTATGATAACGAGTGGGGATTTTCAAATAGAATGCTTGAGACAACTGCTCAAGTGTGTAATTTATAGGAGCTATTATGAAAGTAACAAATACTACAAGAAAAATTATATCAAACTACACTCACGAAAATATAGGTGTCAGATCAAATCTTATGAAAATTTTGGGACATGGAAAGTTAGGCGGAACTGGAAGAATGATAATTTTACCTGTCGATCAGGGTTTTGAACACGGGCCCGATAGAAGTTTTGCTGTAAATTCCCCAGCTTACGATCCAAACTATCATCACCAACTTGCAATAGATGCTGGTTTATCTGCTTATGCTGCTCCTCTTGGTTTACTGCAAACAAGTTCTGGGAATTATAATGGTCAAATTCCAACTATATTAAAAATTAATAGCTCTAATACTCTTGCAGCATCTCTTGATCAAGCTGTTACTGGTAGTGTAAATGATGCATTAAAATTAGGATGTGCTGCAATAGGTTTTACGATTTATCCTGGGTCTGATCATAACTTTGAATTAATGGAAGAATTTAAAAGACTTAGTTTCGAGGCTAAAGAAAAAGGTCTTGCTGTGGTTTTATGGGCTTATGCGAGAGGTTCAAAGATTAGCAAGAAAGGTGAAACAGCGATGAACATAATTTCATATGCAGCACACATGTCTGCTCTATTAGGGGCAAATATAATTAAAGTAAAACTTCCTAGTGATTTCTTAGAGGAAGATCCAACTAAAAAACCATTTGAAGATAATAATATACCTATAAGCACTTTAAAGGATCGTGTGGCTCATATCAAAAAAGTTGCATTTGATGGAAAACGCTTAGTAGTATTTTCAGGTGGCGATGCAAAAGATGATCAAGCTTTAATGGATGAGGTGCTTGCGATTCACCAGGGAGATGGAAACGGGTCAATTATTGGGAGAAATTGTTTTCAAAGATCGAGAGTAGATGCATTGGCTTTATTAGAGCGAATGATTCAAATTTATAAATCTAAATGAAGATTAATGCTAACGACTTAAAGATAGGAAATATAATCCAGCATAATAATTCGCTTTGGAAAGTCGCTAAATTATCCCATACTCAACCTGGAAAAGGTGGGGCATATATTCAAGCTGAGTTGAAAAATATTTCAAACCAGTCAAAATTAAATGAGAGATTTAGAAGTTCAGAGTCTCTTGAAAAAATTCGCGCTGAAGAGATAGATCATCAATTTTTATTTCGCAGTGGAGAGGATTTTACTTTTATGAATAACCAAACCTATGAGCAAATAGTTATGAATATTAGCCAAGTGAATGAAAATACAGCAAAGTTTCTTGAAGATGGAATGGAAGTCTCTATAGAGTTTTATGATGAAAAACCAATGAATGTTAATCCTCCTGAAAGTCTTGTAGTGCAAATAGCCGAAACAGAGGCTGTTGTTAAAGGACAAACAGCATCTTCATCATATAAACCAGCATTGTTGACTAACGGTGTAAGAGTTACTGTTCCTCCTCATATTGAAACAGATGACAAAATTAGAATAAATACTTCTGAATTAACTTATATAGAAAAAGCAAAATAATTTTTTCTATGGCTATTGTCCCACCAGTAATTGTTGTTATGGAAAAGGCATGTAGAAATGCTGCTAAATCTTTAATTAGAGATTTTGGAGAGCTTGAGAAACTTCAAATTTCTAAAAAAGATAAAAATGACTTTGTATCCTCTGCAGATATAAGAGCGTCTGAAACTATCAGTTATACTTTGGGCAAAGATAGACCTGATTTTCTTCAAATTGACGAAGAGACTTTTAGTGCTGAAGATTTAGAAAAGCTTAAAGGTGATACTCCTGTTTTTATCTCAGACCCACTTGACGGAACAAAAAATTTCATTCATGGAAATGGTTACTTTGCAGTAACTATTGGATTAATGCAAAAAGGAGAAATAATTGCTGGAGTTACATATAACCCGATTTTGAACGAATTATTTTGGGCTCATAAAGGTTCTGGATCTTGGATTAACAACCAAAGGCTCAGGGTTTCCCAAAGAGATAAGTTAGATGGATGTATGTTTACATCTGGTGTGCAAATCAAGCATGAAGATATTCTTGAAAAAGGAATTGCACAAATAGGGGCACTTCAAAGGAAAACAAGTGTCAGAATACTTGGTTCTTCAGCTCTTGATTTAGCGAATGTGGCATCAGGAAAATTTGATGGATTTTGGTCATTAAGATTAAATCTTTGGGATATCGTAGCAGGTATTATTTTGGTAAATGAGGCTGGTGGGATATGCCTAAATGAAAAAGGTAATGTTTTTGATCCCTTAAATGATGAAAGTTTAATAGCCTCTAGTGCAGCAATTAGCGGTGAATTGCTGAAAAGCCTATAAATATTTACTTGATTTTTTAAACTTTGATCTCTATTTTCTCATAACCATGAAACAAAAAATACATCCTGATTACCATGAAATTACTGTAGAACGTACTGACGGATCAACATATAAGACGAGATCTACTTGGGGTAAAGCTGGCGATACTATGAAGCTTGAAATTGACCCATTATCTCATCCAGCTTGGAATCAAGGATCTGGAAAAATGGTTGACTCGGGTGGAAGAGTTGCACGTTTTAAAAATAAATATAAGTCATTTAATATTTAATATTTTAACAAGACCATGTCTGACAATAAACCTTTAATGCCCTTAGCTACGGCCGTATGGTTGGTAGACAATACTGCTTTAAGTTTTTCCCAAATATCTCAATTCTGTCAATTACACGAGCTAGAAGTTCAAAGTATTGCAGATGGTGAGGACGCTTATCGTATGCAAGGGTTAAACCCTATAGCTAGTGGTCAATTAACTATGGATGAGATTAAACGTTGTGAGGGAGATCATTCACTTGAACTTCAATTGCAAAATAAAAAATCTGAGTCCATTCAATCGAGCGTTAAAACAAAAAAATACTTACCATTATCAGTTAGACAAGAAAGACCTAAGGCTATAGCTTGGCTAATTCGTGAGTATGGACAAATACTAACAGATACACAAATAGCTAAACTTACAAGTTCTACTAAGCCAACTGTTGCTAATATAAGGGCTGGTAATCAATCTCAACCAATTACAGAATTTAGAAACCCCACTGATCTTGGTTTATGTAATTATGAAGAGCTCGAAGCACTTGTTGAAAAAGGTCAGCGAAAAGCAGAACGCGAGAGAAAAGCAAAAGAAAAGGCAGAAAAATTACAGTCTACTACTGCTTAGTGAAGAATAAATAAACATCTCCTAATCTTATACCAAATTTTTTCATAGTAGCTTTGTTGAATACATTATTTTCATCTTGCATAATCATCCAATCATCAAATTTAACATTCATTATTCCATCACCATACTTGAGTTTTAATGTGTAATGCCAATTTAAAGCATTACCTGAACTTTCACCTAAAGCTACACCTATAATATCATCAGAAATTCCTTCGTAAGTATTTTCACCAGTTTTTTTTATTTCCCATCTTCTGAATTCTTCCTCTCCATCATCATAGAGGAAGGTCTCATTGAGAATAAAATTATCTTCCTGTTGGATACCTTCCATTTCAACAGTAAATTGTCGCCTTACCTTTCCAAGTCTATCAATAAAAAGACCACTAGCTGTTGTTTTTCCTAAAAAATACTCTTCTATTTTAAATATTGGTTTTTTGTTGGCAAAGTCTTCAAGTTTCATGTTATTGCACCCACTGACAAATATTAATAAAATACTCGCTATTAATACATTTCTCATACACACAATCAATACGCTCATTGATGAAAGTAGATCTTTAACAGATTTAATTTACTTATTGATAAAATCTATTTGATATACATCAATAGTTTTTGCCTTAAAACCTCCTGAACAATATGATAAGTAAAAATTCCACATTCTTTTAAAATCTTCAGAGTAACCTAAATTTTTTATTATATCCCATTTATTGTTAAAATTTTTTCTCCACATCTCAAGTGTTTGATAATAACTATCCGCCATTTGATTTTTAATTTGGAAGTCGAATTTTTTTTGATTAGCAATTTTTTCTAAAGCTTTTACTGATGGTAACATTCCACCAGGAAAAATATATTTTTGAATAAAATCAATTTTTCGAGTATACCTCTCAAAGAAATCTTCAAAGATTACAATAGTTTGCATTGAAAAGACTCCCGATGGTTTCAACAAGTCTTTAATTTTTTCAAAATAAGTCTGCCAATATTGTATTCCAACAGCCTCAAACATTTCAATGGAGTAGATTCTAGAATATTCTCCTTGATGTTCCCTGTAATCTTTATAAATGACATTTAGCTTATTTTCTAAATGATGTTCTCTAATTTTTGTTTTTACAAATTCGTATTGCTCTTTTGAGATAGTTAAAGTATCAATTTTGATGTCAGGGAATTTTGAAATTAAATAAAAAGCAAAACTTCCCCATCCAGACCCAATTTCTAAAACATGATCACCTGGTCTAGGCTCATTACCCTCAATAAGACTTTCAAATTTATTTTTTTGTGCCTCAGATAACGTTTCCGAGCCTGTTTTAAAAAAACCTGAGGAATAAGTTAAAGTATCATCTAGCCATTCCAAATAGAAATCATTACCAAGATCATAGTGAGCATGAATATTTTTTTTACTCTGAAATAATGAGTTTTTAGTTTTATTCATATATTTTTTTGATAAAAATCTGTAAAACTTAGATCCACTCATTTCGTTACCAAAAGCTCTTTCATTTAGTGCACCAAATTCTAAGAATTTACTTAAATCGTCTGCTTCAAATTTCTTTTTTATATAAGCTTCACCAAGCCCAACTGAACCACGAAAATACAAATCCCATATCATAGAGATATGACTAATTGTTAAATGCACTGAAGGACCCTCTAATTCACCGTAAAACTCATAGGATTTACCCTTAACATTTAAAGTTAAAGATCCATATCTGATTTTAGAACAAACTTTTTTTATATATCTATCAATAAACAAGATTTTACCTAATTGTAACTAATCTAAGTATAGATTATCTTTTATTCTATTGGAATATTTAAAGAATTTACTTTTTTTTAATAAAAGCTTGATTGCCTGATAGTGAATAAGAGTGATTGTCTTTACACTCCCAAAAATATTTAAAATTAAAAACAAAATAAAATTATAGAAAGTTATTTCTTTTAAATTTAAATCTATAGAGGCATAAAATATTTGCTCCTTTTTAAGGTTAAATTGATTAATATTACAAAAAAAATGGTTTTTTCTTTTATTTTTTGAAGAAATCTTATAAGTGCAGTCCATTTCAATAAATGGCGACACATACATATTTTTTTTAAACTCTTTATCTTTAAATTTGTTCAAAGTTAAATAATGAACTTGGTCTCCAAATGTATTTTTCACTTCATATATGATCGACTTAACTTTATTTTTACTATCAAGGTATAAATAAAAGCTAATAGGGTTAAAAGAATAACCAACAATTGATGGAATACATATAAATTGAATACTATTAAAAACAATATTGTGTTTTTCAGCAACATTTTTTGCAAAATCATATAGACTCTTTTTTTTATTTCTAAATCCGTGCTGTTTATAAAAAATTGAAAAAAAGTTCAATCTATTTAGGGATATAAATGGATGGATGTTGATAGTGTTACTTAGATTTATACTTAAGTAAGGTGCATTATATTGAAAAAAATTATCAGTATCCCTTGTTCTTTTATGAATTATTTTACCTATTCCAAAACAATGAGAAGAAATTAATTCCATTGCACTCTTGATGTATCCGCATTTTTAAACTCCTTTAAATCTATATTTAACCTTTTACAAACTTTTATAGCAGATTGAATACCGTCTTCGTGAAAACCATAGCCAAGATAACTACCAACATAATAAGAATTCTCATAGCCTTGAATTTGTGAAATATTTTTTTGAGCATTTAGAGTTTTTGGTGAGAATATTGGATGTTCATAAATTGTTTGATACTGATTCTGATTTTGATCCTGATTAAGAGAGACAAAGAAATTGTCATTAGTTTCTAGTGGTTGCAATTTATTCATCCAATAACTTAAAGTACATTTATTATTTAAATTCGTATGAAAATTCCAACTTGACCAAGCTTTTAAATGACTTGGCATAAGAGAGTTATTTTGATGCAATTGTGCTAAATTTTTTTGAAAATCAAATTCATTTAAAACCTCATGCTCTTTCTGATGTATTTTATCTAATAGAGGAAAAAAATGGTTGGGAGGACATGCAAATATTATAATGTCAAAAACAGATTTTTTTCCTTCAAAGAAAATTTCAATCTTGTCATTTCTTGAAATTTTTTGAATTCTACATGACTTTTTGATTTTAAATTTTGCAGATTTAATTAATAAATTGATATATTGTTTAGAACCATTTCTTATTGTTTTCCATTGTGGTCTATCCGTGAAATTAAACAATTTGTGATTTTGAAAAAAATTAATAATACTTTTTAATGGCTGATTAAGAGAGTCTTGATCGGGAGTTGACCAAATACTTGAAATTAAAGGAACAAGATGGAAATTAATAAATTCATCAGAGTAATTTTTTGTTTTAAGAAAATCTCTAATTGAAATATCTGATGTAATATTTTTTTTTTGATAAACTTTATAAAAAATAATGATGTCTTTTAACATTTTGTAGAATTTTAAATTGAAAAAATTTTTACGATCTGCAAATAATGCACTTAAACTTCCTCCCCCGTACTCGAATTTGTTTTCCTCATTAAGAAAACTAAAGGACATATTGCTATTGACAGTTTCGACTTTGAGAAGATCAAAAAATTTTGTTAAATTTGGGTATGTCAGTTCATTGTAGACAATAAAACCTGTATCTATTGGTATAGTATTCCCGTTACTATCTTTGACTTCTCTTGTATTTGCATGCCCACCTAAATAATCATTTTTCTCAAATAGTGTTACATCAAAATATTCTTGTGAAAAATATGCTGTAGATAATCCCGCTATACCAGATCCAATTATAGCTACGCTTTTTTTCAAATTATGATTTCGTTTGTTGATAAGCATCAAGTGCTCTGTTGCGAGACTCTTTCAAATCAACGATTGGATTAACATATTTTTTTTCTTTGACTAAACTATCTAATAATTTTTTATCTAAATATGGCTCAAATACTGTTTTTGATGAATTAAATATTTTTAATTGTGGAATATACTTCAAGATAAATTGAGCCTGTGGATCGAACTTTTCTGACTGAAGCACAGGATTAAATACACGAAAATATGGGGAAGCATCTGCGCCACAGCCTGCTATCCACTGCCATCCAGCTGCATTACTAGCTTCATCATAATCTAGTAAACTTTTTTGAAAATACCGCTCACCTAATGTCCAGTTTAATAATAAATTTTTCACAAGAAAACTTCCAACAACCATTCTAAGCCTATTATGCATCCATCCCTCTTCATAAATTTGACTCATTGCAGCGTCTACAAGAGGTATGCCTGTTTTACCCTCAGTCCATAGAGCAAAATCTTTTTTACTTTTTCTCCATGGGAATTTTTTAAATTTAGGGTTAATCGGTTTATTTGATAAATCTTCAGAATAATACAACAATGAATAAGAAAATTCTCGCCAGCCAATTTCTGATAAATAAGTATTTACAGCATTATTAGATTTTTTTGAATTTTGGATTTTTTCAATTATTATCCGCGGGGATATCTCTCCAAATCTTAAGTGAGGAGATATTCTTGATGTTTGATCAAAATCAGGCCTATTTCTATTTACATCATATTTATCTATATGAGAAGAAATGTAAGTCTCAATTTTTTTCAAAGCTGCATCCTCTCCTGGAGACCAATAATTATTAAACTTCTCATACCAACTTCTATTAGATAAAAAATTGATTTGAGTTTTTTCATTGTGTTTAAATGATTTGATTGATGTATTTTTTTGGTAAGAAAATTTCTTGCTCATATAAACTTTAAAAGCAGTTTTCCAATAAGGAGTAAAAACTTTAAAGAACTGACCAGAGTTATTTTGTACTTCCCAAGGCTCATTAAGTAAGTGTGAATTAAAAGTTTCAACATAAATATTTTTATTTTTAAAAAAACTCTTTATCTTAGTGTCTCTTTTAATAGATTGGTCTGAATAGAGCCTATTCCAAATTAATGATGAAATTTTGTATTTTTCAATTAGGTGTGAGAGATTTTTTTTTGCTTCACCGTCAGTTATTATAAGCTTTACATTAAATTTTTGTTCTAAATTCTTGGAATGCAATTGAAGAGTTTTATTTAACCACCATTGCCCAGCATCTCCAGTGGCTTTCTTTTCAATGTCATCATAAATATAAACAAGTAATGCTGGGGATTTTTGTTTCGATATAAATTCCAAACAAGGATTATCCGTAATCCTAAAGTCTCTTCTCAGCCAATATAAAGTTCTATTTTCGATGATAAAATAATAACAAAATTATTTACTATGAGGAGGCATTTTCTTTTCTACAAACCAAACATGCTGTTTCAAAACAGGGTCATACTTTCTCTGGCGAAGTTTGTCAGAAACTTTCAATCCTTTAGTGGGTTTACGTACAATATATTTTGTGCCAGTTTCAGGTTTTTCTTCAGGTATTAACTGTTTAAGTTGGTATGTAGACTTTTTAGCCATTGGCGTAAACTAAACTAATTTTGAATTTGGTCAACATTGATATTTAATGAAATTAAAGAACTTTTTTCCAATGTTCTCGCTTATCTTTGAGAGAACGTCTCTTTTTTTCTGTCATATTATCAAAACAGATGGAACATGAATATCCTTCTTGATATTTAGGAGATTTTCTCTCTCTTGGAGTTAAAGGCATGTTACACCCGTAACAAAGCTTACTCGTACCTTGAGAAAGTTGCTTGTTCAAAGATACTCTGTAGTCAAAAACAAAGCATTCACCCTTCCATGAGTCAGCAGATGTGGTTTCAAAATATTTTAATATTCCTCCTTTAAGTTGATATGTCTCAATACAATATTTTTCCATTAAAGGACCTGCTTTTTCACATCTAATACCACCTGTACAATAAATACCAACTTTTTTATTCTGAAATTTCTCTTTGTTATTCTTTATATAATTTTTGAAATCTTTAAATGTTTCAATTTTAGGGTTGATAGCATTTTTATAATGACCAATTTTAAATTCATAATCATTTCTTGTATCAAGAATTTCTACATTTTTATCATTAGCAAATTTATCCCAATCACTTGGTTCAATAAACTTAGACTTTTTAATGTCTGAAATTTTTAATCCAAAATCAGATGTAACTATTTCCTTTTTAAGTTTAATTTTAAACTCGTTAAAAATTCTTTGGCCATTAAAGTCTGATATTTTTATATTTTCTTTAGTGACTCCTAAAGAAATTAAATAGTCGATAATTTTTTTTTCTAATTTTGAAGATACTGCTATTGTGCCATTTAAACCTTCCTCACTGACAATAATCGAACCTTTTATTTGTTTTAAAAGAAAGTGTAAATTTAACCTCTCTTTTAATAATCTGGGATTGGATACGTTAAAGAAACTATAAAACGCAATGACTCTCATTAGTATGTTTTATAACAAATGTATAGATTGATCAAATAAGGCGTTTAAATTACTTTGATTTTATTAGTAAATTGATTTTCAAATTTAACTAACTGAGGCATAAATTTAAACCAAGCATCTTTCAAAGCTTCTACAAATTTTTCGGTAGACTCTGGGTCATGACATGGAGTAGGAGTTATTCTTATTCTCTCAGTACCTTTTGGGACTGTTGGATAATTAATAGGCTGAACATAAACCTGGTGCTCATTTAAAAGAAAATCACTAATCTCTTTACATAATTTGCTATCTCCAATTAATACTGGGATTATATGTGAACCTGAGTCTAAAAAAGGAATACCTGCGGTTCGTAGTTCTTTTTTAACAAAATCAACATTCTCAAAGAATGAAGATCGAATTTCATAGTTTTTCTTTACTTGTCTAATGCTCTCTAGACTTCCAGCAGCTACTGCTGGGCACATGGATGTTGTGAAAATAAATCCTTTTGAAAAACTTCTAACAAAATCAATTATTGTCTCAGTCGAGGCTATGTAACCTCCAGCTAGACCAAATGCTTTTGCCAATGTTCCATTGATAATATCAATATGCTCAGATAATCCTTTTTGATCTGCTACACCAGCTGCATTGGGACCGTATAAACCTACAGCATGAACTTCATCTAAGTATATTAATGCTCCATTATCCTGAGCAACCTGAATAATATCTTCTAGTGGTGCAAAATCAGCTTCCATTGAATAGACAGACTCCAAGACGATAATTTTTGGTCGAGAAAAATCTACTCCCTTTAGAATGTCCTTTAGGTGTTTCACATCGTTATGACGATAAATAGCTTTTTCTTTTTTACTTGAACGAATTCCTTCTATAAGTGATGCGTGATTTAGTTCATCACTTAAAACTAAACAATTATCAAATGCAGATATAATAGACTTTAGTGCAGACTCATTAGCACTATATCCAGAATTAAATGCTAGAGCTCTTTCTTTTTTATGTAAGAGTGCGATTTCTTTTTCGAGTTGAATATGGAAATTAGTAGTACCCGATATATTCCTTGTTCCTCCGCTTCCCGCTCCTAACTTTTCAGCAGCAGATTGCATTGCGGAAATAACTTCTTTGTTCTGGCTCATACCTAAGTAATCATTAGAACACCAGACATCAATCTCTTCAGTTTGACCATTACTATGTCTTGTAGCTTTGGGATACTGTCCGGCTTTTCTTTCTATGTTGTTAAATACTCTGTAGTGACCTTCATCTTTAATTTTGTCAATTTCGGATTGAAGTGTGCTTAAATAATTAGATTTCCAATTGTGATTTTTCACAAATATTAATTTATTTTTTACTAATATAAAAGATACTGCAATAAAGACGCATAAAGCCTATAACTAGGGGCTTTTTGTCCTATTTATCCTAGGAATTACTTCTTTGCCAATCAGTTCAATAGATTTTATTAAATTTTCATGTGTAATATCAGCAATATCCATTTGAAATTGGAATCTATCAATACCTCCAAGGGCTTGACTATGTCTGATAATCTTTTCAGAGACCTGATCTGGATCTCCTAAAACTATTGCGCCTAATGGACCAATTTGATTATCAAATTGGTCTCTAGTCACTGGGCCCCAACCTCTTTCTTTTCCAATTTTTGTAAACATTTTATGATAACCCTCATAATACAAATCTATTGCTTCATCCATACTATTTGCAACATATCCCAGTGAATGAAGTCCTACAGTGAGTTTTTCTGGGGGATGTCCTGCTTCTTTACCTGCCTGTCTATAAATATCTACCAAAGGCTTAAAGCGATGAGTATTACCTCCTATTATGGCAATCATTAAAGGTAAGCCCATTGAGCCTGCTCTAGCAAAAGATTGAGGCGTGCCACCAACACCTAACCAAATTGGAACAGGGTTTTGAATGGGCCTTGGATAAATAGGTAAATTATTTATCGAAGGTCTAAATTTACCAGACCAACTAACAAATTCATTTTCTCTAATTTTTAAAAGTAAACCGAGCTTTTCAATAAACAACTCATCATAATCTTTGAAATCCAAACCAAACAATGGAAAAGCTTCAGAAAATGATCCTCTTCCAGCTACCATTTCTGCTCTACCTCCAGATATCAGATCAAGAGTAGACAAGTTTTGAAATACACGAACAGGATCTGCTGCACTTAAAACAGTTACAGCACTTATTAGCTTAATATTTTTTGTTTGTGCTGCAGCAGCAGATAATATCATAAATGGTGCTGAGTCTAAAAATTCTTTTCTATGATGCTCTCCTATCCCAAATGAATTTAATCCAACCTCATCTGCAAAAATGATTCTATCAATAACATTGTTAATGGCTTTAACACTATCTGAGCCTTCTCTTTTATCTGCAAAACTGTCTATACCGATTTCCAAGGTGTTCTTCTAAAATTTTTCAGTGTTTGTTCTAATTTCAATTTCCCAAGACCAAGCTTTTTTATCCTGTAAATAAAAATTTAGGTATTGTTTTGCAATTTCATCAGGGTGTATCATTTGATAATTTCCAACTGGTTCTTTTCCAATTCCTCCATCTATAACGAAATGACCTATATGAATATTTTGTGGGTGCAGCTCTCTTGCCAAAGATTGTGCTAAGCCTCTCAAACCAAACTTTCCCATAGCAAAGGACGCAGATTTGGCAAAACCCTTTACACTTGCAGATGATCCAGTGAAAAAAATATTACCTTTTCCTATTTTTAACATTCTTTTGACTGATTCATGCGCTACTAGAAAAGCCCCATAACTATTTACTTTTATAGATTGAAGCATTTCATCAGGATCGTATTCAATAAAAGGTTTTACAATTCTAAGAGATGGATTATAGATAACAATTTCTGGAGTACCTATTATTGAGTCAGTCTGCAAAAATAAATTTTGAACACTTTTATTTTCCGTTGAGTCACACTTAAAAACTAAAGCGTCGATCTCTTTTTTTAAACTGTCAAGTTTGTCTATGTTTCTGGCAGCAAGTACGATTTTCATCCCCTTTGAATTAAATGCTCTAGCCAAAGAAGCACTTAAACCTGATCCTGCTCCGACAATTAAAACTGCTTTTTGTGACATAATTTCAAACGTTATTTATCTATAACATATTTTGAAATAAGTACATATTGACCAATAAGTCTCGCTTAAATTGTATTAGCGTTGATTATTTGTTATTTCTTAATGTCATCAATGGTTATGAAAAAGATTGTTTTATTATCAAGAAAAAGTTTTCTCGCTAAAATTCAGACTCACATTGCGGAAATAGAAATTAATAAAATACAAAAAAATATAATTGATACGCATTACTCATCAAGCGTTGGTGACACGGACATGTCAGCTAAAGCTTGGGAACAACATGGATTTGGAATATTTACAAATTCACTCTCAAAA
>CABYTH010000010.1:0-35291 GCA_902521835.1 uncultured Alphaproteobacteria bacterium | reverse complement strand
TATTGGTTGTGTAACAAATCCTGGATATTATTTTTTATTTCATCATTAATAGCATGAGATGTTGTTACTTTAGCTTTTTGGTATCCCCTTTTTTCAAAAAGAACATCCTGAAAATCAGACAAAACATTTTCAAATAGATTTTAGAGTATTTACAAGACCAGATAAAATTTTTTCAGATGACAATCCTTGGATTATTTTTAATAGAATACTTGATTTTAATTCATTTTTGGTTAGAGGTGATTTTAAAAGTGAGGATAACTCTTGGCTGTCGGCCATAGTCTCAGATAAACTTTGTGCATCTTTTAGCAAGGCATCTAATTCTTCGTTTTTGACTGAGTCAAACAAGGCAGTAGAATACCTTTTAGATGCGATTTTATTGGTCATTTTGTATAGTTAACCTCAATTTTTTATCACATCACTAGGCCAACCGGCATCATACAAATGACGCATCAAGCGATTGATAGTGGATCAATGTCAATATTTAGAAAACGCCTGTATTTTGGGGCTATTTTTGACATTAAGATATCTATTTTTTTTCTCAAAGCCTTATATGTCCTCTCTTTAAAATAAAAATTCTCATGAAAATGCTTCATTTTATATGGAATCAATGAGGGTACAGGCCCTAAAATATCAAGTTTACTCTTTTTCGATATATCAAGAATTTCTTGGCAAGCCTCTCTTATAGCTGAGACATTAGGGTGGATTAATTGAATTTGAACAATTTTGTAAAATGGAGGTAAGTTGTTCTCTTCTCTTCTTTGAAGTTCTAATTTTATAAATTGATCTCTACTTTGGTTCTTAAGTGAATTGTATATCGAATGCTTAGGATTGTAGGTTTGAATTAAGACCTTCCCCCTGTTGCCCTCTCTACCAGATCTCCCTGCTACTTGTTGCAAAAGCTGGTATGTTTTTTCCATAGCTCTGAAATCAGGACTATACAGACTTGAGTCTGCATCAATAATATTTACTAATTTTAAATTTGGAAAATGAAAAGACTTCCCTATTATTTGTGAGCCAATCAATAGACTAGTATTTAAATTAAATATATTTTCAATGATTTCTTTTTTATTTTTTTTTGATTTTAATGTGTCACTCGAAAATAATTGATTTGAGTATCCTGGAAAAAGGCGTGTAACTTCCTCTTGAAGTCTTTCTAACCCTATACCAATCGATATAAATTTATCAGATGAACACATCTTACATATTTGGTTAGGCTCAAAATAATTTGAACAATGATGACAAATGAGTCTATCAATTTTTTTGTGATAAACTAAATTTGCCGCACAATTTTGACACTGTATTGGTGCATGACAACTTGCACATATTTTAGATGGAGCATAGCCACGTCTATTGAGAAAAAATAAAACTTGTCCTTTTTGTTTTAGGACCCTATTTGTTTCATCAAATACTTGTTTTGATATCCAGGCCCTAGAGCTAGGTTTTGATTGATTCATGTCAACAATTTCAACTGATGGTAATTGAGTTTTATGAAATTGATTGGAAAGATGATGAATATGAAATTTTCCTTGATTAGAATTATGAAGACTCTCTAATGATGGAGATGCGCTTATTAAAAGACATAAAGCCTTTGAACATTTTGCTTTATATATAGCCATATCTCTTGCTTGATATTTTGGGCCCTCTTCTTGTTTATAAGATGAGTCGTGCTCTTCATCGCATATAATTAATTTTAAATTCTTGAAAGGAAGTAAAACTGATGACCTTGCTCCAACTAAAACGCATGGTTCGCCCGATAAAAGAGATCTGATTATTCTAGCTTTCTGAATTTTTGATTGTTTAGAGTGCCAAATAAAGGGCCTACAACCAAAATATTTAAAAAATCTTTTAGACCATTCTTCAGTTAAAGCTATCTCTGGTAAAAGTATTAAAGATTGATTTCCCCTGACTAAATTTGACTCAACAGCTTTTAAATACAACTCTGTTTTACCCGAACCTGTAACACCATCTATAAGGTGAACTTGAAAATCATTATTTTTATTAATTTGAACTGATTTAAAAATATTTTCTTGATCAGTGTTTAAAGAAATTTTTTGCGCCATGCCATCAAAAATAAAACTATCTGTAGTTTGGGAAATTTTTCTTTCTTCTAATAATTTCAGCCAATCTTTTTTTGATAGATTGTATTGATGAATGAGATTTTTTTGAGTTTCATAAATTTTATTTTCAAAAAGATAATAATTTTTTAATTGTGTATTAGGAAATTGTTGTATTGCCATCTTCAAAACCATACCTAAATCTATGAAGCAATGTATTGACACATACTTGTAAAAATCTATGTTTTCTGTGCAAACAGCAAATTGATAATAATTACTTATTGAAAGTACTTTTTTGAGATCGAATTTTAAATCTTTAATGTTTGTTTGAGATATAATAACACCTGCTGATTTTCTTTTTCTTAAAGGTATTTCAACAATCGAGCCTACCTCGATAGAATGTGAGTATTTATAAGTCAGGCTATCATTTATTTGCCCTATTGGCATAACTTGGTAGTAATAATCCATTTTAAATTTTGATTCTAATTTATAATATAATGTAATGAATTTTATAGAACTGTTAGAACAGTTAAAAATAGATAAATCCTCAATACAAGACTTTGATAAATGGGCTACTTATTTAAAAGACATAAAAGGCCATTCGGAAAACACATATAGATCTTACTGCTTTGACGTATGTGATTTTTTAATTTTCTTTAAATTCTATAATGGAAATTCCGTATCTTTGTCAAATTTAAAAGATTTAAATTTGCAGACATTTAGAGCTTGGTTAGCAGATCTCAGTGAGAATAGAAAATATAAAAATATTTATAAAAAACCATTATCAGCAAGATCAAGGAGAAGAGCGATTAGTTCTATTAAAAATTTTTTTAAGTATTCATCTCTAAATAATGATTTATATAAAATTGCTTATAGTGAGGTTCAATTATTAAAAAATCCAAAAATTCCAAGATCCCTTCCTAAACCTATAGCAGAGGGAGATATTGAGCTTTTAATTGAAGAATTAAAAAAAATATCAAAAAAAAGCTGGGTTCAAAAAAGAAATATAGCTCTGCTTTATCTTTTGTACGGATGTGGGCTACGAATTAATGAGGCCCTCTCTATTACTAAAAGTCATTTAATTGATAAAAATTCTCTTACAATCTTGGGCAAAGGTAATAAAGAAAGATTAGTGCCAGTTCTTGATATAGTAGCTAACTCATTAGAAAATTATCTAAAAGAAATACCATATGATTTGCCAGGCGATGTTTCGATATTTGTGGGAGATAGAGGTAATCCGCTTAAAGCTTCGGCTTTCCAAAGAGATTTGAAAAATGCCAGAGTTAATTTGGGGCTGCCAAAAACAGCAACACCTCACTCATTAAGACATAGTTTTGCAACTCACCTATTAAAAAATGGTGGGGATTTAAGAATAATTCAAGAATTACTAGGACATAGTTCGTTATCTACAACTCAAATATACACTGAAGTAGATGACATAAGCTTAGAAAAAACTTATAAAGAAAAAAACCCTAGTAAGTAAATTTAGATTTTACCTCTAACTATAAAATGAGAATTGATTATATCTTTCTTTGAATATTTTAACCTATTACCTTTTAGGTCTTTTACAGTACCACCTGCTCCCTCTACAACCGCTTGTGCTGCTGCAGTGTCCCATTCAGAAGTAGGTCCCAGCCTAGGATATAAGTCTGCCAAACCCTCTGCTATCATACAAAACTTTAAAGAACTACCGGCTTGAAGAGTGTCAAAATTATTAAACTGAGATAAATAAGTTTTAGTCTCATGATTGAGATGACTTCTGCTAGTAACAATCTTTAATTTATCGGATGGTGATTGCACAGAAATAGGTTTGATATTGTCATTTAATAACTTGTATGAACCTTTGTTAAGACCCCCAAAAAATAATGTCTTATCTTTTGGAATGTAAACAAACCCTTGGGTGGGATAATTGTTGTTAATCAAAGCAATATTAATTGTAAATTCACCATTCTTATTGATAAATTCTTTAGTACCATCCAAAGGATCAACTAACCAGTATTTTGGCTCATCAGTATACTTTTGCTCACCCTCCTCTGAAATTATGGGGTAAGCTGAAATAGATGATAATAAATCAGAAATGTGTTCATGTGATGCTAAATCTGCTTCTGTTAATGGACTTTTATCGTCTTTTAATTCAATACTTTGATCATAATTATCATAAATATTAAGAATTTTTTGGGAACATAACTCAAGATTTTCACTGATTTCATTGAAAAACTCAAATTGTCGTATTATGTTATTATTTGTCATTTTTTTAAAATTTTACTTTTTTTTATATACATTTAGATTATTTTTTGTATTTTTCCAATAATACGACAAATGGTCAATTATAATGAATCATACTTTATTTTTTAAAATTAACCCATCAATAAAATTTCCAGCTTGGGATAGCGATGGTCATTATAAATTCCTTTTTAGTAAAAATTTATTTAAAACAAAAAGATCTTATGAAAGGTGGTTGGAAAAAATATCAATTTTTCCAGAGAATTTAAATATAGAAAGCTTTTTAAACATACATGCAGGCCATATAAACAAATTAATTTATGAAGATTCCATAAAAAAATTTGAAAAACAAAGATCACTTATTTTGTTTATCCAATACGTTGAGATAAATAATAATAAATTTTTATTTGCAAATGATAGACGTAATGGAAGACTATGGGTCAAAGTTAAGTCAAATAAAATAAAAGATATTTCTGAGAGTTTAAAATATTTCTCAAAATTAAGAAAAAAAAATATTATTATTTTTCCAGACGCTTATCTTCTTAAAATTTTTCTTGATCACAAAATTGATGAAAATCAAATTAACAATAAATTCAAAATTTCAATTCATTTTCCTGGGTATTTATTTTATATAAATGATCTCAAAATTCATGATACAAAACTACACAACAAATTTAATTTTCCTCCAAACAGTTATCTGTCAGATCTAGAAGCGGAAAGTATTCATATTATCAGAGAAGTAGTTAGTGAAACAAAAAATCCTGTCATGCTTTACTCAATAGGAAAAGATAGTTCAGTGATGTTAAGGCTTGCTCAAAAAGCTTTTTACCCTAGTCTTCCCCCATTCCCACTACTACATGTTGATACTCGATGGAAGTTCCGAGAAATGTATTTATTTAGAAATTGGGTAGAAAAAAATAGTGGTATGAAGCTAATAGCACATATTAATCCTGATGGTATTAAATCAAATATTAATCCCTTTGATCATGGCTCTGCTCTCCACACTGATATAATGAAAACTCAGAGTCTAAAACAAGCCTTGGACAAGTATAAATACGATGCTGCTTTTGGTGGAGCAAGAAGAGATGAAGAGAAATCAAGAGCTAAAGAAAGGGTTATTTCATTCCGAAACCCCTCTCATCAATGGGATCCAAAAAATCAGCGTCCAGAGCTTTGGTCTTTATATAACTCTAAAGTCAATAAGGGTGAAAGCACAAGGGTTTTTCCCTTATCTAATTGGACAGAATTAGATATTTGGCAATATATCTACCAAGAACAAATACCAATTGTTCCCTTATATTTTGCAAAAGTTAGACCTGTAGTCGTGAGAGATGGAATGATTATTATGGTCGATGATGATCGATTTAATATTCAATCTAACGAAAAAATTGAATTAAAAAGAATTAGGTTCAGAACACTAGGTTGTTATCCCTTAACTGGTGCTATTGAATCAAATGCAAATTCACTTGAACACATTGTTCTTGAACTTCTTCAATCCAAAACATCCGAAAGACAAGGAAGAGCTATTGATACAGATTCAAGTAGCTCTATGGAAATCAAAAAAATTGATGGTTATTTTTAAATGTATAAAGCCGGTACAATTAGCAAATACTTAAAAAGTCAAGCCTCCCTAAATCTATTAAGGTTTATCACTTGTGGATCTGTTGATGATGGTAAAAGTACTTTAATTGGTAGGATGCTTTATGAATCTCAAATGATATTTGATGATCAAGTTGCTTCCTTAAAAAATGACTCAAAAAAATATGGAACACAAGGTGAGAATATAGATTTTGCATTACTGGTCGATGGTTTATCAGCTGAGAGAGAACAAGGTATTACTATAGATGTTGCATATCGATTTTTTTCAAGTAGCAAAAGAAAGTTTATTGTAGCAGATACACCAGGTCACGAGCAATATACTAGAAACATGGCGACTGGGGCCTCAACAGCTGAGTTAGCTATCTTACTTGTTGATGCCCGTAATGGCATACTTACACAAACTAAGAGACATTCTTTCATTGTATCTCTTCTTGGAATTAAAAATATTATCTTGGCAGTTAATAAGATGGATTTAGTTAACTATGATAAAAATATTTACGAAAAAATAAGCTCCGAATACAAATTATTCTCAAAAAAATTAAATTTTAAAAATATTCAAAGTATTCCTATATCAGCACTTAAGGGGGATAATATTCACAAAAAATCTAAATACATGAAATGGTACAATGATAAAACCCTATTTGACTATTTAGAAACTACTAAAACTAAAATACAAAGCTCAGACAAATTTGTACTTCCTGTTCAAAGTGTCAATAGACCTAATTTAAATTTCAGAGGATATTCAGGAACCATTGCTGAGGGAAAAATTAGAAAGGGTGATGAGTTAATTTCTCTTCCGTCAAATCAAAAAGTAAAAGTAAAAGATATTTTTGTAGGCGAAAGATCCCTTAAAACAGCTAATTTAAAGCAAAGTATCACACTTACCATAGACAAAGAGATAGATACATCTAGGGGCGATATACTATGCTCAAAAAACTCCACAGTTGATATGGCTGACCAATTTAACGTTAATGTTATTTGGATGTCAGATGATAAGGGTTTTACTGGAAGAACCTATTTAGCGAAAATTCATAATATCTCAACCAGTATTAAAATTATGAACATAAAAAAAATATATGATGTAAATACACTAGAATTCACTGTTGGAAATGAACTTAAACTCAATGATGTTGCAGAAATTTCTATATCATTTAATAAAACTATTCCCTTTTCGACTTTTAAAGAAAATAAAATTTTGGGATCTTTTATAATTATTGATCCAATTAATAATCAAACTATGGGAATGGGAATGATAAACTTTTCTCTTCGAAGATCACAAAATATTCAACTTCAAAACTTAACCATCAATAAGAATTTAAGAGAGAAGATTAATGGTCACAAAGGTCAAGTGCTGTGGATGACTGGCCTCTCAGGATCAGGAAAATCCACTATAGCAAATGAAGTAGAAAAAATATTATATTCTCAAGGTAAAAAAACATACATTCTTGATGGAGACAATATCCGACACGGATTAAATAAAGATTTAGGCTTTACAGATAAAGATAGAGTTGAAAATATAAGGCGAGTTGCAGAAGTGGCAAAACTTATGTGTGACGCTGGACTAATTGTGATCACTGCTTTTATATCACCGTTTAGATTAGAGAGAGAAATGGCTCGATCACTTTTTGAAAAGAATGATTTTAAAGAAAT
The DNA here is from genome assembly GCA_902521835.1 of uncultured Alphaproteobacteria bacterium. GTDB lineage: Bacteria > Pseudomonadota > Alphaproteobacteria > HIMB59 > HIMB59 > HIMB59. Next base: position 27,765 of record CABYTH010000010.1, on the reverse strand, counting down.
TTATATTTCAACTCCTTTAAAAGTAGCTGAAAAAAGAGATCCAAAAGGTTTGTATAAAAAAGCAAGACAGGGTAAGATACCAAATTTCACAGGTATAGACAGTATTTATGAAAAACCTACAAATCCTGAACTGGAAATTGATACCTCTAAAGTTTCTTTAAGTAAGGCTGTAAAAAAAATATTGAATATTATTACTTAAGTCGAATTTCCAATTGTTGAAATTTAGTCATATCAAAAACTATGTTTTCAAAAACAACATCTTCAAACTTTAAATCAGGGTTTAATGAAAACCCGAATGGTTCTAGAGGTTGACCTTTAAAATCTGTTGAAAATTCTCCATTTCCATCAGTATCTTGAAAGGCAAACAGGCCTATATTAATATGTGGGAAAGCATTTAAATTAACATTATTAAATTTGTTTATATCCTGCTCTACAACAATAAAAAGAGGTGCAGAATTTTCCTCGAAATAATATTTCCTATCATACCCCAGAATGTGAATTGGGCTTGAAGCATCAACAAAACCTGTGATTTTTGCTGTGAGATGATCTGAATATGAAGTTTTTATTACAAAAAAAGCCTGGAAAATCAGGAAATAAATGATCAATTTAATAATAGCCAGATAGCTGTGCATAACTTTTGAAAGATTAATGTATTTTCAAAAAAGTTGTACAAACAATTTGATTGGATTTAAAACAAAAGAACAAACTACAAAAAAAACTTGAAAAACATGGTTTTTTTTTTAATTGATTTGAAATGTATTATCATCATTCAACAAATAAACTACATGCATAATGAATAACTGTGGATAACTCTGTTTAAAAGTATTAATTTATCCTTAATTATGAAAAAAGGATACATCATTGTGAGAGTTTCAATTCACAAAAATGAATTATTTCAAAAATATCCTCCTTTATCAACTGAAGTGATGAAAAAATATGGGGGTAAATACATAATTAGAGGTGGAAAAACTGAAGTTTTTGAAGGGGAATGGCCTGTAGACAGAACTACCGTAGTAGAGTTTGAAAGTTTTGAAAGTGCTAAAAAATGTTATGAGTCTGTTGAATACTCAGAGGCTATGAAAATTAGGCAAAATAGTACAAAAAGTGACCTCATATTAATAGAGGGATATTAATACTTTTTAAAAAATTGATCGGCTAATTTAAGTTTGTCTTTTTTCTTTTTCAATAAAATCTCTAAGTTTTTGATTTCTAATTTATGATTGCCAATCATCTCCTCGATTTCTTCAACACTCAAATCATCTAAATCAATTGGTTTTATTTTTTTTGGCTCTTCTTCATCAAACATTTGTTCTATATCCTTCCTTTGTCCAAATAATTGGAAAAAAACTCTCATCTAACTCATCTGTTTTTAATTTTTTATATTTTTTATAAATTCTCGCAGTACCTCCTATGTTTGTTGGATGAAACTTAGAGTCAGAAGGGACGCAATGAGCAACTATTGCCCTTCTATTACTGTTTGTATTATTAATACCTGACCCATGCCATGTGTATCCATGATGAAATGCTACTCCACCTGCTGGAACTTCAACATATTGAATTTGAATTTCTTTATTTAATTTTGACGCATATTTATTTAACTCTTTTTTATAATCTCTTGGAGAATGAAATTGTCCCTTAGGAGGGCTCAATCCCCAAAGATGTGATCCTTTTACATATTCAAGTGTCCCTTTTTCTTTATCGACATTATCGATGGGTATCCAACATGTCATCATAGTTTGCGGTACAATCCAATCATCGTACGCAGCATCTTGATGATAAGCTAAAGTTTTACCTCCAGGTGGTTTCCATAAAACATTGTCTTGTAAAAGTCTTGATCCGCTCCAGCCCATTAGTTCAGCACAAGCTTTTCCTAAAAATTCATTGCAGACTATTTCCTTTATTGAATTATCTGATTTCCATGCATTACAAATTTGTCTAGTAACATCTTTGGGTCCACTTTCAAACTTCCAATTCCACTCGTCAGGTTCAATACCTGTTTCAAAGTTTCCATTAAATAAATTATGAAACCTGTCATATAATTGCTCAAAATGGCTCGTATTAAGAAAACTCTCAATAATCAAAAAACCATTTTTTTGAAAATCTTTTTTTTGATCCTCATTTAAAGAAATTTCTATCATTATAAAAATTTTATTATCCTTTATGAAATATATTTTAGATTATCATTTAAATAAATTGACATTTTTAGTAGATTTCTGATAATCCAATAATGTCAAAAAAACTAATATTAATAATACTTTCTTCATTTTTTTTAATCACTAGTTGTGCAACTGTGAGCGAAAAAGCTAATGACGCCTACGATACTGTAGCGGGTGCCGTATCTAAAGGTTACAACAAAGTTAAAGATACAGTAACCGGCGACGACGACGATTAAGTTTAGCGCTTTACAAGGCGTGCCTTTTGCTGAGTTCAAATTAATTTAATTTAATGAAATTTATATCTCTCCAACATATTTCAATTGAGGATCCAGGGACGTTTAAAGATTTTCTTATAGAAGATGGTCATAGTATAACAACAATCCAATTGGATGAGGGTGATAGTATTCCAAATAATTTAAATGAATTTGACGCTATGCTTTGTATGGGTGGTCCTATGGATACATTTATGGAAGATCAATATCCATGGTTAGTAGCTGAAAAAAAAGCAATAGGTGAATATGTTTTAAACCTTAAGAAACCTTTTTTAGGGTTTTGCTTAGGATGTCAGCTTTTAGGTGAGGTATTGGGAGGAAAGGTAGTTGAGTCTAAACCACCTGAAATTGGCGTATTGGACATTAATATTGAAGAAGCTGCAAAAGCAGATCATATTTTTGATTTTCTTCCAAATAAAATAAAAGCATTACAATGGCATTCTTATGAAGTAGTAGGTTTGGAGGCTAACTCTAAAGTGAGAGTTATAGGCACTTCACCCTCCACAAAATATCAAATTTTTGGTTATGATAACTATGCCTATGGAATTCAATTTCATTTAGAAATTCGAAAAACTACTGTTGATGATTGGGCTCAAGTTCCTGAATATAAAAATGCTCTCGAAAAATCTCTTGGAGCCGATGCCTTACCTCAAATGAAAGATTTAGTAGCTAAAGAAATTGATACTATGGTGATGCAGTGCAACCAAATGTATAAAAACTTCGTTAAAATAATTAATAATTAGTTTTTTATTAATTTTATTTAGATGTATAGAAGAGATTTTATAAAAAAGGTTATACTTTTCTCATTATCCTTTGTAATTCTAAAAACAAAAATTATGGCAAACACTCTCTTTAAACCTTTCAATTTAGTAGACGGGGTCTTTGTGAATAACTACGTTTCACATAAAAGTAGTTTCAAAGATTTTTGGAAATGGAGAAGGGAGTCAAGTAAGCCGGAACCGATTACATTTCCTATGGTTGAAAATGACCCTGAATACTTAAAATCTAATAAATCTGAAAATACAATTACTTGGATTGGACATTCAACTTTCTTACTACAAATTGATGGTATTAATATATTAACTGACCCCCATTTTACAAAAAGAGCATCACCTCTGAGTTTTATGGGACCTTCAAGAACGACACCTCCTGGATTAAAAATTGAGGAATTACCATTTATTGACTTTGTTTTAATTTCTCATAATCACTATGATCATCTTGACTCAAAGACTATTCAACTTTTATTAAAAAAACAAAATGTAAATCAACCCACATTTTTTGTGCCACTTAAATTAAAAGAAATTATATCAAAATTAGGTGCAAGAAATGTTATGGAACATGAATGGTGGCAAATGACTCAGTTCAAAAACTTAGAAATTCATTCTGTCCCAGTACAACATTGGAGTAAGAGAACATTTAACGATACAAATAAAACACTTTGGTGTGGTTGGGTTGTTAAATCAAATAATTTTAAGTATTTTTTTGTAGGTGATACTGGATATTCAAAAGATTTTAAGGATATTCAAAAAAAGTTTGGATCGTTTGACTTATCAACAATACCCATAGGGGCATATGCTCCAAGGTGGTTTATGAAAGACTCGCATTGTAATGTTGAAGAGGCAATTCAAATTCACAAAGATGTTAAATCTAAAAAATCTATAGCTATGCATTGGGGAACATTTCAATTAACAGATGAGCCTATGGATGAGCCTATAAAATTACTCCAAGAACTAACTAAGCAATTAAAGATAAGCAAAGATGAGTTTTCTTATATGACTCACGGTCAAACAAGAAAAATTTAAGTAAAATAATTATAGGCCTGATAAGACAGAGTTATTACAATTACTATTAATGCCCATATACTTAAATTACTCAAAAACTGTTTAAGGGAAGAGTTTGTATCCAAAAAATGAGGTCCTACTAAAATCAGTAGACATACAAAATAAATAATAGGCATTATGATTTCTGCTGACATTATTGATCTTTTTTTAGTTTATCTAAACTAATCTCCTCAGAAAATTGTTCATTTAACTTTTCAGCATTATTTCTAGTTTTTATCACATCATCTTTTTTTTCGTTCTGATTTACAACTACATCAACCAAAATTGCTATCAGAAGATTTAACATTGTAATGGCACAGACAATTATAAAACTAAAAAAATAAATCCATGCCCACCAATAAATTTCTTGAAGAGGCAACATTACCTGCTCCCAAGATGATAATGTTAAAACTTGAAATAAAGTAATCATTGAAACGCCCACATCAGACCATCTTTCGGGTATACTATTTGAAAAGACTATTGCTCCAATAGTTGCATAAATATAGAGAATTATGAAAAGCAGCAAACTTACATAAAACACTCTTTTTAACGATCCAATCAATGACTCAATGATTAATTTTAACTCAGGAATAATAGATATAACTCTTAAAACTCTGAACACTCTCAATAATCTTAACAGAAGAAAACTGGAGTTGTTAGGTATTGGTATTAATGAGACCAAAACAATAAAAGTGTCAAAAATATTCCAACCACTTTTAAAAAAATTTGATTTTCTAGGTTCACCAATAAAACGAATTGAAATTTCTATTACAAAAAAAATAGTTATCAAATAATCGAGATATTTAATGAGCTCTCTTGAGAACTCTCCTAAATTGTAAGTATTTAAACCGATAGTAAATGCATTAAATATAATGATAAATAAAACTGAGTATTGAAATAACTTGCTTTCTCGTATTTTAAAAAAGGTTTGTTTCATTTATTTCAAAAAGTTTATAGGTAATTTAACAACAGAATGATTGTGAAATTTTATATCATTTTTATCATACATAAATAATTCGTATTTTTCGATTGTTTGAGAAGTTAAATTATTACATTTAGGTTTATCTAGTAACTTTTCACATTTTGACTCTGCATTTACACCATCAAAATAAACGATACGCTGTGGAATTATTTCAGTATTAAATGCTTTTTTATAACGTGATATGGCAGAGGCGTACAGTCCATATCTAAGATTTAGTTCCTCACCCTTAGATGTATTGCTAGTTCCTTTAAAATCTATTTTTAAAATCCCATCAATCCATATCTTCATGAAACCTTTATCCTCATCTGGATGCCAATTTGTGTTAAAAATTATTTCTGTCCATTGGCCTAAAAGTACATCATTGCTTTTTAAAATTATGTGGGAGTCCTCAAAAGAGTCTTTATTCCTGTTAAAAGTTAATCCTGCATGAGTGTGTTGAAACATGACTAAAACTTTAGATGGGTTATGTCTTTTCCATTGGATTAACGACATTTTTGCAGGGGCAATAGAATTGTAATCTTTTGGAAGAAAAATATTAAATTTATACCACTTCTCTTTTTTCCACTTTTCGTGGCTATAATATATTTCAGACCTCTCTCTATCTGTATCACAGTCACTTGATTTAGGTTCTTCTCCGCACTCTCCATTATTAACTTCAAACTTTATAGATTTATCTCCAATAATTGAATTGCCGCTAACAGATATAGGATTTTTTGCATTTGGAGAGATTAATGGATGAAGTTCTTCAGGGATTATTTCTCCAAAACCATCTTGTTTTAAAGCTTTTTTAATTTCACTAAAACTTGAAGCAAGAACTAAACTTGGCAAAAATATAAATAAAGTTAAGAATGTCTTCATAGTTTTGCCCGTATTGAGTCCCTAACGAACATTGTATTAAATTTTATTATTAATAAAAAGAGTATATAAATCAAGCTATTGGTTCTGTGGTGAAACGGATATCACACTTGACTACGGATATCCTACGTCTCTTTAATTCATTTATTATCAATACTATTCTTGGAGCTTTAACATTGTTTTATCATTGTACCCGGTATAGAACCGGTACTGGAATTAATAAGTGATTTTAATTTTTCTTATCTCATTTGGTTAATAAGTTCACCAAGTATATCACCAACGAGTTCTCTCGTAGAGTTATCTATCTTTTTTGTCTTACATGTCACTTTGTTAGTATATAGCTCTTTATAACAATTAGTTTCATAATCTTCAGGCTCGAAAGAATTGGCTATATTTGAGGAGGTTCCACTATCGTAGGCTCTTCCATTTTTACAAACAATGTTTCTTAGTCTTGCAGTCTCCAAATAAAGCTCTTCAGTTTCTACAAAAAAGACATCCTCTAGATTCATACAAAGCCTTGTATCAGACCATGTTTTGATATCTGCATATTTTTTATTGCAAACATTAGAGCTCATTCTTACATAAGAGCATGGGTTTATAGTATTTTTGGAACTTGAACTTGAAGTGTTCATTAAGTTATCAATCTCTGAAGATAAATTATTATTTGAGGTGCTATTTGAATTAGATGAATAAGATTTTTTTGAAATGGTTGAATTACTTAATAGCTCATTTTTTTTTGAATTATAATCTTTCTCAGTAATAAGCCCATCATCTAAAAGAGATTTCCAATATTTTAATTCGTCTCTTAAATCATCTTTATTTATAGAAGTTGTTTTAGTTGACACATATTGATTTGAATTACTATCTGATGAATTCGTTATAGATTTATTTGATGAACTAGATGTTTTATTTACTACTTTATAGTCTTTATTGCTTCCCGAGTTCCCAATAGATTTATAACTATCATAAACTTGCTTAGATGTTATTGAATAATTATTTATACATAATCCTGACCTAGACTTTATTACGATACCTGATTGATTATGTTTACAATAAACAACCTTATTATTTTTTTTATTTTTTTTATAATCACCAGCATTAGTTTTTTTATAACCTGTAGGGCAACTATAGAGAGAGAGTTTTTTCTCAAACTTAGTAACTTCTCCGGTATTAATTTGTTTGCAATACATAAATTTTCTATTATCAGAGGAATTTGGTTGATTTAAATCGTTGAAATTAGTGCCTGCAATTGAAGGATTGCTTATTGAAAAAGTAGAAATTAATAACAATAGGGCTAAGAGGGTTTTCATCTAATGTATTTCATAAATATTTTAGAATTTACTAAATAGAAACTCAACAATGAGTAAACAATTACCATCAAATTTTCACCAGAACCAATACCATCACTTCCCCATGAATAAAGAACTGCCATCCCTCCTATTAGTATATAGGAAAGATAAATCGGTATTTCTTCGTGTTCCTCCCTCATTATTTTACTATAGAAATAGAAGCATAAAATTACATTACCTAGCAGCCAACAATAACTGCCTATTGCTCCAAAGAAACTAATTTTAACAAATGGAACATAGATTAATGCAAATCCTCGCCATGATTTAGGTGATAGGTCTGCTGCCATATGTATGGCAAAGCCTAATAATAGACAAAGTATTACAACATTAGATATTTTAATTCTTTTCCACTTCATTAGGAGCAAAGGTATTAAAATACTGTGTGTGACCATAGAACGATGATGAAGAAAAGGTAAGGATAAATCTATATCAGGAAGAAATATTGTTATTATGGTACATAATCCTAAGAAGGACATAAAAATAATACTTGTAAGTTGTTGTTTAATTGGAGAGTTCAACTTACTATTTCATTAATTCAAATTTAACTTCATATCTCATAAATTGTATATCGTTTGAAGCTGCCAGAGCATCTTTTAAATTTGGGTCATCATCTAATGCGATAATCATTCCTTTTACTATTTCACCATTTTTTGCGACCTCATTTTTAATATATCCCATATATCTCATAATTTGACCAACCACCTCGTCACTAGCTCTTCCTTTTTTTAATTCAATAACCAAGAATTCACTTTTATCTTTGCTAATAGCTAAAATATCTAATGGGCCAGAGCGAGTCATAAATTGTTGAGCCTTAGAACCCTCGTGTTCATAAATATCATATTTGTCATTTAAAATAGTGTGATGCCAATTACTGATGATGAAACTTTCTAAATGTTTTTCTAAAGCAAAAGATGACTTTAGGGTTTTTTCAAATTTTTCTAATTTTGGGGAAGGGGTTTGAACAATATTAGGAATGATAAAATCTGAGTCTTCTATTGTTAATTTCAGTTCGATTGATGTTGTATCCCTTCCTTGTCCATCTTTAACTGGTGTCCCATCCTTAAAACTAACTATTTTACCAACACCTAGAAAAGTAAAAGCGGGGTTTTTATTATCCCATCTTGCAAAAAAATATGGTGTCAGTTCTCCATTAAATAATTTTTGAAATGTAGGTTGTTGAGAGTGTGAACGAGGCTTGCCATACCAAACAATAGTTTTGTTATTTTCGTCATAATAATTATCAAAATCATGATTAGTTGTACCCGGCACTCCGATATTCATAAATATGATTAGCTTTTCTTCAACTTTTACATAGCCAGTATCCCAGTCACCACCAGCAGGTCTGCCAGTTTCAGGTAACAAAACCCAACCAACATCCTGTCTTGAATACAAAGAACCTTTTTTGAAAAATTTATTTTCTGACATTATTAAATATTATCATATCCCTTCACGTGAGTTCTTAAACTCCCTAACTCGAACTAGGGATTAATAACAGTAGGGCTAAGAGGTTTTTCATTAACTAATGATAGCCAACATAATCGATATCCTCAATATAGATTTCTCTTAATAGTTTGAAAAATAACTTTACCCGGTACTCAGCCGGTACTAAAGTTTCCATATAAGTTTATTATTTAAAAAAAGAGTATATAAATCAGTAATAAGGTTCTGTGGTGAAACGGATATCACACTTGACTACGGATCAAGAATTCAGGGTTCGAATCCTTGCAGAACCGCCATTTTAAATTTTTAAATTATCAATGAGTCTAATTTTGCCTTTATAAATTGCATAAAAAAGTCTCGACTCAGAAACTTTACCATTAAAACTTAGGTCCTCATTATTTCTAAATTCGAAGTAATCAAATTCTTCAATATCTTGTTCAACAATAAAATCTTTAGCTTTTTGGTTTGCAATTTCAATATCAAATGATTTTTCTAATGAATTTAGAAAATTTTCTACTTTTTGATGAAAACTAATAAAATCTTGTAATTGTTTTTTACTTAATTTTTCGTTTCTCGATGAATAGGCAATACCTTCTTCATTTCTTTTTGTTGGTACAGATACTAGATCCAAAGATTTATATTTTTCTTGAATAAATTTTTCGATTATCTTGAGTTGCTGAAAATCTTTTTCACCAAAATAAACCTTGTTACTTTTAATAATTGAAAAAAATTTATTTAGTACAGTGATTACACCATCAAAGTGTCCTTTTCTGTATTTATCACAAAGAATATTATTATAGTTAGTATTTTTTAAAATAGTTTCATCTTTGTTGTAAATTTCTTCTGCTGATGGTTCAAATAATAGATCTACTTCGTTGTCAGAGCAAAAATCGTAGTCAAGGCCCTTGTTTCTAGGATAAGAGTTAAAATCTTCTTTACTGTTAAATTGTTTTTCATTTACAAAAATACTTACAATAGTTTTGTGATTATCATTTTTTGATTTTTTTATCAGTTCTCTATGTCCCTTATGAAGGGCGCCCATAGTAGGAACAAAACCAATTGAGTATTTTCGATTTTGATAAGCAGTCAAATATGACTGTAAATTAGAAATGTCTTTAATTATCAACATAATTTGTTTTTATTTATTGACTTCATATCAATAATTGTTAAATGTAGGAACCAATTTTTTAGGTGTATTAGCAATGAAAAGAACATATCAACCAAGTCAACTAGTCAGAAAAAGAAGGCATGGATTTCGTTCTAGAATGTCAACTGTTGGTGGTCGTAAAGTCATTAATGCTAGAAGAGCTAAAGGTCGATCTAGACTATCTGCTTAATTTTTGAGACTTCCTACACTAAAAAAATCTTCCCAATTTTCTCAAATCAGAAATAAAGGGAACTACTTTAAAAGTTCAAGTTTTAATGGCTATATTCTTCATGACGCAGATTTAGAAACTTTTCTAGTTGGTATTATAGCTAGTAAAAAGCTTGGAAATGCAGTTGAAAGAAATAGGGCTAAAAGAAGGGCTAGAGAGGCAATTCGAACATGCAGTCTTATAAATACATTAAATCAAGTCAAATTTGTAATAATACTCAAAAAAACAGTTTTGAAAGTACCTTTTATTGATTTAAAACAAGATATTGAAAAATTCTTATCTCATGAAAAATAATATCAAAAATTTTTGGAAAATAACTTTTATTGCACCGATTAAATTCTATCAATTATTTATATCACCTATGTTACCAAAAACTTGCAGACATCTTCCTACATGCTCTGACTATACAATTGAGGCTATTCAAGAATTTGGTGTTTTAAAAGGAATAACAATGGGAATGGTTAGAATTCTAAAATGTAATCCGTTAGGCTCGTCTGGTTACGACCCAATAAAAAAATAATATGGAAAATCAAAAGAACTTATTCCTAGCTATTATTATTTCAATGGCAATTATTTTCGGTTTTCAGTTACTAGTGCCTCAACCAGAGAGAACGCCAATGACTGAAGAACAAACAAACGATGAAAGTCTTGTTGATCTCAGTATTCAAAAATCCTCTTCTACTATTTTAGCTGATAGAGGTGATGTAATAATTCAGTCAGGAAGAGTGAACTTTGATAACTCTAAAATTAAAGGATCTATTAATTTAAATGGAGCAGTAATTGATGATCTAATCTTAGAAGAATTCAGGGAGACACTAGATCCAACATCTGACTTAATTGAATTTTTGAATCCTTTAGGGTCTGATAATGCCTATTATTTAGATACAGGTTGGGTAAGCTCTGATAGCACAATTGAGTTACCTAATAGTTCTAGTATTTGGATTGCTGATAAAAACACTATTGGTGTTAATGAACCAGTAAAACTGACTTGGACTAGTGATCAGAATATTACTTTTGAAAAGATCATAACTCTTGATGAAAACTATTTATTTAGTGTTGATCAAAGGGTTATAAATAATTCAGGTCTTTCTTTTGACCTATATCCCTACGGATTATCCAAAAGACAAGGAATTCCAGAGATGCAAAATTTCTTCATTCTTCATGAGGGCCCTCTGTCAATCACTGATGGGGTATTGGAAGAATATGATTATGACGATTTAAAAGACGATAAAAAAATTAAACATTCTTCTGTTGGAGGGTGGATCGGGATGACAGATAAGTATTGGCAGACTGCGATAATCCCTAACCAAAACGAACCTGTTCAACAGACATATAGTTACAGCTTTGTTGATAATATAGATAATTTTCAAACTGATATTGTCGGGGAAAGAATAGCTGTTTCAAATAATGCAAGTATCTCCCATAATTTTAAAATTTTTGCAGGGCCTAAAATTGTAAATATTATCGACAAATATATGGAAGAATATGGGTTTGACGGGTTTGATCGCTCTGTAGATTTTGGCTGGTTTTATTTTTTAACAAAACCTATTTTTAATGTTTTAGAATTTATATACGGGTACGTAGGAAACTTTGGTTGGTCAATAATTTTATTTACGGTTTTAATGAGGATTTGTTTTTTCCCGCTCGCTCAACAATCTTTTAAATCGATGGCAAAAATGAAAAAACTTGCTCCTGAGATGCAGAGACTTAAGGAACAATACGGAGATGATAGAGCTGGAATGCAAAAAGAAATGATGGCTTTATATAAAAGAGAAAAGGCAAATCCTATAGCTGGTTGCTTGCCTATACTTTTACAGATTCCAGTATTTTTTGCCTTGTATAAAGTTTTATTTGTAACTATTGAGATGAGACATGCTCCTTTCATAGGATGGGTACATGATCTCTCTGCACCTGACCCCTTAGGTGCTCTTACTCTTTTTGGTTTTGTGGAATGGAATGTTCCAGGTATTTTGCAAATTCTAAATGTTGGAATTTGGCCAATTTTAATGGGTATTTCGATGTATATTCAATTTAAATTGAACCCAGCTCCGGTAGATAAAATGCAGGCCAAAATTTTTGGTTTATTGCCAATAGTATTTACTTTCATTTTAGGTGGCTTCGCAGCAGGGCTGGTTATTTATTGGACAACAAATAATGTTTTATCAATGGCTCAACAATACATAATACAAAGAAAAATTATGAAGAGTTAATGAGCCTTGTCTCAAATTATTTCAAAAAACAAACTAAGTTTTTACTAAGCGCTACACAACCTCGTCAATATCCTAATGTAAGTTTTCCTGAAATAGCTTTCATAGGTAGGTCAAATGTTGGAAAATCTAGTTTAATCAATGCAGTTTTTATGAAAAAACTGGCACATATTTCTAATACCCCAGGTAAAACAAGACAAATTAATTTTTTTAATCACGGGGACTCAATGATGGTTGTTGATCTTCCTGGGTATGGATTTGCAAAAATATCTCAAAAGGAGGCATTTCAGATATCAGATCTTGTCTCTCAATATTTAACATCACGTGAAAATTTAAAGAAAATATTTGTATTAATTGATAATTCATTGGGGCCAAAAAAAATAGACATAGAGATGATTGACTCGATGAAACAAATAAAACAAAAAATTATTATTTGCTATACAAAAAGTGACAAAAAAATAAAAGAAAAGTCAGCTTTTTTAGACAATTTAAATACTAAATTTGAAAACTACATTGTAAGTTCAAAAACAAACGAAAACATATTTGAAATTCAAAAAAAAATTTTTGAATTTTTATAAATCTTCTTGGCTTTTATATAATAAACATTAGTTTAACACGCTTATGAACAATATAACAAATTGGGTTTTTGACTTAGACAATACACTTTATAAAGCGGAGTGTGGTTTGTTTGATAAAGTACACATACTTATGGGTAAATTTATTGAGGAAAAGTTAAATTTAAATTCTGGAGATGCACAAGCTCTGAGGTCTAAATATTATCATCAATATGGAACAACACTCAGAGGTCTTATGATTGAACATCATGTAAATCCTGATGAATATTTGGACTACGTACATCAAATTAATTATGAGGTAGTTCAACCAAACATTCATCTTGCGGAAATATTAAAAAGTTTAAATGGAAAAAAGTATATTTTTACAAATGCTAATTTTGAACATGTGGAAAAAGTTTTAGAAAAACTTCATATGACTGATATTTTTGATGGATGTTTTGACATTTCTGAGAGTGATTACATGCCAAAACCTCACAAAGAAGTTTATGACTCATTCCAAAATAAATTCAATTTAGATAATAGTTCAACAGCTATGTTTGAGGATCTTCATATTAATTTGAGAGAGCCACATAAAATGGGTTGGCAAACAGTTTGGGTAACAAATAACCTTGAATACAACCTAAATAAAGATGTCAATCAGCAAGAAGATATTCAAAAAATTATTGATGAAAAAGGCTACATATCACACGTTACTGATGATTTGGAAAATTTCTTAAAAAACGTGATATAAAAGTATTATGGACCATCAAGATATAATTGAAAAATTATGGGATCAAAGAGATCAGATAAATTTTATTGAGGATAATGAAGCAAAAAAAAATGTAGAGATTGTTCTTAACTTACTGGATGAGGGAAAACTTCGAGTATGCGAAAAGAGAGAAAATGATTGGCATGTAAATCAATGGCTTAAAAAAGCAATTCTTTTAAGTTTTAGAATTCAAGATATGGAAATAATAACTGGTGGTCCTAGCATTAAAGATGGATCTACTGCATGGTGGGATAAAGTTCCCTCAAAATTCCAAGATTGGAAATCAGAAAATTTTCAATCAGCTGGTTTTAGAGCTGTTCCTAACTGTGTTGTAAGAAGGTCTGCGTTTATTGCAAAAAGTGCGGTGCTTATGCCTTGCTTTGTTAATTTGGGCGCATATGTAGATGAAGGAACTATGGTTGATACTTGGGCTACGGTTGGTTCTTGTGCTCAAGTGGGAAAAAACTGTCATATCTCAGGGGGCGCAGGTATAGGAGGAGTATTAGAACCATTACAGGCAAACCCGGTTATAATAGAGGACAACTGTTTTATTGGCGCAAGGTCGGAAGTCGCCGAGGGTGTAATTGTCGGAGAGGGATCAGTATTATCGATGGGAGTATTTATTGGAGCTTCAACAAAAATTTATAATCGTGAAACTAAAGAAATATATATGGGGAAAGTTCCTCCATATTCTGTGGTTGTTCCAGGTAGTCTACCAAGCTCTAAAGGAGATGCATCATTGTACTGTGTTGTAATTGTAAAAACGGTTGATGAAAAAACACGTTCAAAAACCTCCGTCAATGAATTACTAAGAGACTAAAATGTTAGACACAATAGAGCTATCAAAAAAATTAATATCTTTCGACTCCGTTACGCCAGCAAAACAAGATATTTTTGATTTCTTAATTGGAGTATTTGAAGAAAATGGTTTTACAACAAAGCAGTTAAACTTTGACGGTGATGGAAGCTACGAAGTAATTAACATCATGGCTACGTATGGGCCAACCAATACAAATGGAAAACATTTTAATTTTTTATGTCATGTTGATGTAGTGCCTCCTGGTAACTTAGAGGATTGGGATACTCCACCTTTTGAACCAACAATTAAAGATGGATATCTTTATGGTCGTGGATCAGAGGATATGAAAGGGTGTACGGCAGCTAGCATGGTAAGTGTCTTTAAATTCATCAAGGAAAATAAAGATTTTAATGGCACAATAAGTTTTATCATAACTGGGGATGAAGAAGCAGACTCCGTAAATGGTGTAAAGAAAGTCGTAAAATGGTTGAAAGAAAATAATATAAGAATAGACGGGTCAATAGCAACTGAGTCATCCTCTGAGAAAATAATCGGTGATCAGATCAAAGTTGGTAGAAAAGGAGCTGTGGATGTTCAAGTTGAAATTATTGGAAAGCAGGGTCATGCTGCGTATCCTCAGCTAGCTCAAAACCCTCTACATTGTTTGTCTAAGGTTATCTCATTTTTTGATGATCAAAAACTTGATGATGGTGCAGAATACTTTGAACCATCCACTCTACAATTTACTCAGATCAATTTAAATAACAAGGCAAAGAATGTTATACCTGAAAAATTGATTACTGTTGGTGATATGCGCTTTAATGACAACTGGGATCAAGAAAAAATACAAAACTATTTTGATGAACACTTGACTAAGATTTGCTCTGAAAATAATTGTACGTATAAATTGAAATTAACTTTTAGAGGTATGCCTTTCCAATCTTTCGATAATCCATTTACAAAACATTGTATTAAAGCAATTAAAGAAGTTACGGGATTAGAAGCTAGCCAAGATACTGGAGGTGGAACATCAGATGCTAGATTTATGCAAGAGGTCTGTCCTGTCTTCGAATTTGGAACGATTAACAAAACCCTCCACAAAGTTAATGAGTGTGTTTCTATAGAGGATCTGAAAACGACTGAACAAATTTACTATAAAACTTTAGAAAACTTTTTTGATAATTGAAAGAAGGAGATTTAATTCCTGATATTACTTTAAGATCTGTTTCGGCAGATGGTACAAAAAATTTTGGATTACACGACAACTTCAAATTTAAAAGGGCAATGATAATTTGTGTCCCAGGAGCATTCACTTCAACATGTCACATACAACATCTTCCTCCATTTATTAAAGGTGCAAAAAAATTGATGTCTGAAAAGCAAATTGATCAAATTTGTTGCATGACCACTAATGATCCTTACGTGCTTGATTTGTGGAGAAAAGAGTTAGGTGAATCAGAAATTTTATTTTTATCAGATGGAAATAATGAATTTTTATTATCTTCTCAATTAATAAGAAATCATGAAAAAAGCTTTATGGGTCAAAGACTTATTCGGTCAATTATCATAATAAATAATCTTAAAGTTGAAAAATTAATTTGTGATAATCCAGGCGAGTTAAAAGATACAAGCTATGAGGCTATTTTAGATAGCATTTAAATACTCTTTTATTTTTTTATTTGACTCAAAATTATTAGCAAATAAATAACTTTTCCTACTATAACTTTTATACTTTTTAAAAATATCGATAATTGCTTTGACAAGTTGTTTGGAGTTATTTTCTTTTACAATTATACCATTGTTACCTATTGACTCTGGAGTTCCTCCACTATTACTGACTATGCAAGGTAATCCATAAGAAGCTGCTTCAATATTGGATATTCCAAAGCCCTCAATACTTTCGGGTGTGGTTATAGTTGGCATTATATGAACAGAAGAATTTTTAAAAATTTTTTCACTTGAGGCATCGTGGTATATGAAATCTACCTGCTTTTGTAAAGAGAATTTCAAAACTAAATCCTTTAATCTTGATAATTCTGGTCCATCTCCAAGAATGGCATATTTAAGTATAATTTTATATTCATTTCTTAGTATAGACATTGCTTCGAATACTAAATGGTGCCCCTTTCTGTATTCTAGTCTGGCTACAGTACATAAATCATATTTTTTCTTATTATTTTTATTTTCAGAAATTTTTTTTATAAAAGCTGGATATATTATTTTATGATTAAATTTTTTTAAATTTTTAAAATTTTTAAATGTTTTGTTTTTAGTAAATTGAGAATTATAGATTATTAAATCTGCTTTATTGAAAGAATTTAAAATTCTATGTTTATTTCTTAATTTTAGTATTTCATTTCCATGAGCTAAACAAATTTTTTTAATATCTGTAGTATTATTAAATAGCTCTAGTGATTTCCAACTATCAAAAAAAATAATATCAATTTTATTTTTGTTTAAAAAATTCTGAGCAAAACTTGATTTAATTCTTTTTCTAAGAAACTTGATTTGATCAAATCTGTGAATATCAAACTTACATTTACTATCAAAATCTGAAGAAAACAGTTTAGATCCATCAGAGAGAACTGTTACTTTATTTTGAGTGTTAAATGCATGTTGAGCTATATTTGTCATTACAGACTCAATACCGCCTACTTTTGGAGCAAAACATTGTGTGTAAATAAGAATATTAATAAGATATCTCCTTTAAAATCAATCCTTTTGAAGGCACCGTCGGTCCTGCTAAGCTTCTATCCTTAGCTTCAATTAATTCACTTATCCAATTAGTATTTTTATTTTTTAATCCAACTTCCAATAAAGATCCAACCATTATTCTAATCTGTTGATAAAGGAAGGACTGTGCCTTGAATACAAAAATAATTTTATTACCGTCAACATCAATTGATGCCTCGTCAATAGTTCTGAGTGGTTTGTTAGCTTGACAACCATGTGCTCTAAACGAAGAAAAATCGTGTTTACCAATAAACAGCTTAATTGCATTTTGCATTGCCTCTAAATCTAAAGGTTGACGAATATGAATACTAAAATCATCCTCGATAACTGACGGGGCTAGACTATTAAAAACTTGATAATTATAAATTTTATTTTTAGCAGTAAAACGAGCATTAAATTCATTATCAACACTTTCAACTCTAGTAACTCTTATCTTTTCAGTCCCGAGGTGAAAATTAATGCCACTTAGAATTTGATAGTCATCGAATTTTTTTTCTAACTCAAAATTGGCACATTGTCCAATAGCGTGAACACCAGCATCTGTTCTTCCAGCACCTTGAATCGTTTTTTTTTCACCGGAGAATTTAAATATTGCTTTTTCTATTTCACCTTGCACAGTTTTCTCATTTTTTTGATATTGCCAACCACAATAAGGTAAACCATGATATTCAATTGTAAGTTTTATATTAGCCATTATCGATTATTGCATTTAATTGAAATTGATTATTCCCTAAAACAAATTCTTTAATGTTTAATGATTTCTTTCCTTCAGCTTGAATTTCTAAAATATCTAGACTGTTATTTTTACATGCTATAGTTAGAGGTAAGTTTACAATCTTGCCCTCTTCATCTTGTAAGTTAGAAATTTTAGCTTTTAAAATTTTAAATCTCTGACCCTTATATTTAAACCACATTGCTGGTGATGGGTAAAAAGCTCTTACTTTTTTTTCAATTATACTTGCAGATAATCCCCAATCTACTTGTGCTTCAAATTTGTCTATTTTTTTTGCATATGTAGATTGTGAATGATCTTGTTCTTTTAATTGGATTTGACCTAAAAAATATTTTTTTAACGTGTTATATAACAATGAACAAGAGTCATGACTAATTTGATCAATTAATTGTTTACCATCAGTTAATTCTGTAATTTCTATATTCTGCTGGGCTAAAATTGGACCTTCATCAATTTTATCGTTCATTTTGATAATACTAATACCTGTCTCTTTATCATTATTTTCAATTGCTCTTTGAACAGGTGCTGCTCCTCTCCATCTTGGTAGAAGCGAGGCATGTATATTTATAAAACCATTTAAAGGAGTGTTTAGCCAATTCAGTGGAACTATTTTCCCATAAGCAAAAAGGATTGCGACATCGGGCTTTAATGATTGAAATTCTTTCAAAGAGGTATCATCAAGTATTTTGGGAGTAAAAACAGGTAGAAGTTGACTTTCTGCCCATTGTTGAACTGGTGTGTTATATTTTTTTTGTCCTCTAAATTTTTTTTTTGGCTCTTGTGTATAAATCCCCACTATGTCATATCCCCCAAGATAGAGAGTCTTTAGAGGAGGAAGTGAAAATTCTGGTGAGCCAAAATAAACTACACGTTGTTTTTTCATTTAAATTATTTCTTTTTCTTTTTTATACTTTCTCATCTTTCTAATAATCACATCTCTTTTTAAACGACTTAAATGGTCAACGAACAAAATACCGTTTAAGTGATCCAATTCATGTTGTATTATTCTCGACTCAAAACCTGAAAATGTAGAGATTTTTTTTGAATTGTTTTCATCAAGATACTCTATCTTAATTTTTTCAGGACGGTCTATTTCTGCAAAATGTTCTGGAAAAGATAAACAACCCTCTTCATATGGCACTTTATTTTCATGTAAAGATATAATTTTAGGATTTATCATTGTAATAGGTTTTTTTTCTTCGTCTCTGGAGCCAGCATCAAGAACAAATATACGAATATTTAAACCTATCTGTGGAGCAGCTAAACCAACTCCATTTGCAGAATACATAATCTCATACATTTGTTTTATAAGCTCTTTATGATGATTGTCTACCTGAGGTATAGATACACTCTCTTTTTTTAATATAGGATCAGGTGCATAAATGAGCTTCAACATGGAATTTAATATATTTTATAAAGTTATCTGAGACAATAAATCAAACTTTTAGAGTGTTACTTCTGATTAAATTAGCTTAAGTTTTTTCGCGACTCTAAAGCTGCCCCTAAGGTATTATCATCTAAATAATGAATCTCGCTTCCCACAGGAACACCGTATGCTAGTTGTGTAATTTTAATATTTTGATTTTCTAGTTTATCCTTTATTACTAAAGCTGTAGTTTGTCCCTCAATTGTTGCGCTCAATGCTAGAATAATTTCTTGTACTTGATTGTTTATAATTCTTTCTTTGAGTTTATTTAAATTTAAATCCTGTTCTGTAAAATTTTTTGAGGCTGATAAAAGCCCACCAATTACATGATAAAGACCTTTATGATATCCTGATCTTTCAAAAGCCCATACATCAGCCATGTCTTCAACAATACAAATTGTGTTTTTTGATCTATTTTCTGAAGAGCAAATTTTACATGGAACAATCACGTCTAACATTCCACAGTTAGTACATTTTTTTACCACAGATGCAGTTTCCTTTATACTCTCTCCTAAGGGCAACATTAATTCTTGTTTATTTTTTATCAAATATAAAGCTATTCTTTGTGCAGAGCGTTGGCCGATTCCAGGTAACCTTGAAATTAAATTAATAAATTTTTGAAGTTCGTCTTGTGACAATTTAAAAAGGCATCTTCATTCCTGGAGGCAATGGTAATCCACCAGTTATTTTTTTCATTTCTTCAGCTGACATTTCCTCAACTTTTTCTTTTGCTTGATTAAGTGCGGCTTTTATTAGATCCTCCAACACTTCTTTCTCATCAGAAGACAACAGTGATGGATCTATATCAATTGATTGAACAATTTGTTTACCATTCATTATAACTTTAACCATTCCTCCTCCAGACTCAGCCTCAACGGTTTTATTTTCAAGCTCCTTTTGCATTTCTTGCATTTTGGCTTGCATTTCTTGGACTTTTTTCATCATACCGCCCATATTACCCATCATTTCCATCACCTCTTTCTAATTCTTCAATATCTATAATCTTTGCATTAGGAAATTTAGCAAGAACTTTTTTAAATTCATCAGTCTTCATCTCCTGGTCAATTAATTCTTTTTTATAAAGAGACTTAATTTTCTCTAAAGTTGTTATTTCTGTTTTAACATCCATTTCGATTTTGTAATCATTTTCCAAATTTTTGTATAATTCTTCGCTTCCATTGAAATTTTTGTCAGACACATTTAGTCGTAATATTTTATTTTTCTCTGAAAAATCAATTATTTCAACATTTTCGATAATAATACCTGCCATAAGTGGTGAGAAATTTTTCCCATAAAATTGAAAAAATTTCTGATGAATATCAATTTTTTCTTTTAAAGAAATTGGCGATACTTGTTCAACTTTGTTTTGAATTACTTGATCAATATTAGGAGAAGATTGAACTATACTCTGATTTATTTCAGACTTTTTTTTTTCTACTAAGTCTGTTGATTGATTATCATTTAACAGGAAAGCACACCTAAGCATAACCATTTCCAGAGTTGTATGAGGTTGAGGCGAGATTTTAATTTCATCATAGCCCTTCATTAAACTTTGCCAAAAAATATTTAATTTGCCACTATCAAATTGGATAACGTAGGATGCAAAATTTTTATCTTCTTCAGTTAAAAATTCATCCTTAATGAGCTCTTGATTTATTTTTAATTTGCATGACCAATTTATTATATTCATCATATCTTCAATAATTTTAGAGGTCTCTGAACCTCTTTGATACATATCATCAAGCATAGAAATTAATTTTGATAAATTATTATCAAATATACATCTTGATAGTTCATACAAATCACTTTGCCTTGCAAAACCAAGCATATTAACAATTTCTTCAACTTGAATTTCTTTTTGAGATTTAAATATATTAGCTTGATCTAATATACTTAAGGAGTCCCTTACTGAACCATCACTAGCTTTAACTATTAAATTCAATGCCTCAATAGAAATAGTTATATCCTCTTTTTTAGCAATGCTTTTAAGAAAATCAGATAGAGTCTTCTTCTCGACTCGTCTTAAGTCAAACCTTTGACATCTTGAGAGAATGGTAATAGGCACTTTAGAAATCTCAGTAGTTGCAAATATAAATTTTGAGTGAGGAGGAGGCTCTTCCAAAGTTTTAAGAAGAGCATTAAATGCACTTTTAGACAACATGTGCACCTCATCGACTATGTAAACTTTATATTTTCCTAAAACAGGATTATATTTTATATTTTCTATAATCTCTCTCGCATTTTCAACACTTGTATTTGATGCAGCATCGATTTCTATAACATCTGGATGTCTATCTTCGGTGATGGCTTTTGCTTGCTCACAATTGATTAAATCAGGATTATTATTTTTATCAAAAACTGTACAGTTCAACATTTTTGCAACAATTCTTGCTGTTGTTGTTTTGCCTACTCCACGTATACCTGTAAAAATATATGCATTAGGGATTTTATTTTGTTCTATTGATTTTTGAATAGTCTCAACTAAATACTCTTGACCAATTAGATCTTGGAAATTTAAAGGTCTATATTTTAATGCAAGAATATTCGATTGATGTTTCATAATGGACTTAAAGGAGAATTACACGACCCAACCCCTTATGTTACGGCTGCTTTCTTTCGAACCTGACCGGATTGGCATAAAAAATTGCCCATGTAATTCTCAAATTATCTTATAACAGTATTAAATAGAAATATGAAGTTATTGTCTTAATCTATATGGAGATTTTTCAAAAACTCCTAATTTTCTAACCTTTGAACAATAATGATACATATCGTCAAGGGCAAATTTAGTGTTTTGTTGTTCAGGATGTCCTTCAATTTCACAATAAAATTGTGTAATTACGAAATCTGCTCCATAATTATAACTTTCGAGTTTGATCATATTTACATTATTAGTCGCAAATCCCCCCATTACTTTAAATAAAGATCCTGGTGTATTTTTAACTGAAAATAAAAAGGATGATATGTATGTTTTAGTTTCATCAAATTCTAAATTTTCATTTTTAGACATTATATAAAACCTTGTAATGTTGTTAATAGAGTTTGCGAAATTATCATCAATAACTTTTAAGCCATAGATTTTTCCTGCCAAACTTGATGCAATCGCAGCTGTATCTATTATTTTCTCATCTTGGATTTTTTTTGCTGAACCTGCTGTATCAGCTCCGATCAAAATTTCTAAATCTAATTTTTGAATTTTATCGCTACATTGTGCTAAGGCCTGTTCATGACTGATAATATTTTTGATATTTTCAATTTTACTGTCTGGATGAATTAAAAGCTTGTGTTCAACTTTTTGAAAGTGTTCAAAGTTAATATGCAAATTAGATTTTGGTATTAATCGATGAATATCAGCTACTCTGCCTGCAGCAGAGTTCTCAATGGGAATCATTGCATAATCAACATTGCCAATCTCAGCCTCGTTTAAAGCAATCTCAAATGTTTTACAGGGTAACGGTTCTGCCCCAGGAAAGAACTCTTGCACTGCAAGATGACTGTATGCTCCCTCGACTCCCTGAAAAGATATTTTTTTATTCATTTTTTATAAATTAATCGATTTACTCTATCTAAATCCTCTTGTGTATCAACTCCCAAAATCTCTTCTTTAATTAATGAAATTCCAATTTTATCTGTTTCAATAACTCGAAGTTGTTCGAGTTTCTCACTAAGCTCTCTTTGAGTAGGTGATAAAGAGATAAAATTTGACAAAAAATCTTTATGATAGCCATAGATACCAATGTGATGAAAAATATTCTTATTAACTTTTTGTTTATCATCTAACGTTCTAGAAAAATCTAAAGCACAATTATTTTCATCAATTAAGACTTTCACTTTAGAACTATTATAAGCTTCATTTAAGTTTACGAATGGACAAGCTAAAGTGCTCATTTGAAACTTTAGAAGTCTCGCTTTTAATACATTAATGTGGTTATCTTTAATAAATGGCATGTCACCTTGCACATTAATTATGTATTTAAAATTTATTGTATCCTCAAGTTTTTTTAATGCCTCTCCAATACGGTCACTTCCTGATGGATGATTAGGATCTGTCATAACGTGCTTGAGATCCATCTTTTCACAGTAATCTTTTACCTCTTGATCGCATATAGCTAAAATTACATTTTCTGTAAAATCTATTACACGATTATAAATGTGATGCAGCATTGGTAACTCACCAATTTTTGCAAATGGCTTATTTGGAAATCTAGATGCCTTTAATCTTATTGGTATTATAACTAGCGTATCATTCATTAATGCGACAAAAATCCGTTTTTAGTGGTATATTTTTAAACATAGACTTCTCTTTTTAATATGGAAACTAATAAAATTCTAGGTGCAATAATACTTGCCTTACTTCTTGCTGCTGTATTCTCAAAGGTTGCTGATATGGCTATACACCCCGAGTTTCCAGATGAACTTGCATACAAAATTGAAATACCTGAAGGTGGTGTTACAACCTCTGTAAGTGAAGATGTGGATATTTTTGCTGTTTTACCAGACATTACACCTATGCTGGCATCAGCTAGTATGGAAAATGGAGAAAAGATTTTTAAAAAATGTGCATCTTGCCATACTCATGTTAAAGGCGGTGAAAATAAAACAGGTCCTGCGATGTGGGGTATAGTCAATAGAGAAAAAGGATCATCAGAGGGCTTTGCGTATTCCGGAGCACTTGCAGCATTTGGTGGCGATTGGAATGTGGAAGAACTTAACAAATTCTTATTAAAACCAAAAAAATATATTGCTGGCACAAAAATGAACTACAACGGGATTAAAAAAGACCAAGATAGGGCTGATTTAATAAAGTGGTTAAGTTCTCTTAGCGATTAAAGTTTAATTAATTATTTTTTATAATAACATAAATAATAATGAGTTCGGTTTCAGTAGATTCGAATAAGTTAAAATCCTTAATTGGTGCTTACTATGACAAAAGAATGTTACGTATTCTTTTGTTAGGTATCATAAGTGGATTTCCCTGGGTTCTTATTGCTAGCGCTTTGTCTTTGTGGCTAAAAGAAGAAGGGCTTAGCAGAAGCACAATAGGATGGGCTGGGTTAATATTTGGTGTTTATGCATTTAATTTTTTGTGGGCACCAATTATTGATCGAATAAGATTACCTTTCTTAACAAATAAAATAGGACATCGAAAATCCATAATCCTTTTAATGCAAACAATAATTTTAATTTGCCTAATAATTTGGAGTGTCCTTGAACCAACACAAAATTTAGCATTAATCATTGGTGTAGGTTTGGCTATTGCAATATCATCCGCTACACAAGATATAACAATAGATGCCTTAAGAATTGAGCAAATTAAAAAAGAAGAATCAGCTAGTATGGCAGCAGGAGCTGCAATGGCGGTAGTCGGATGGTGGACTGGATTTAAATTAGGTGGGTATGTATGCTTAGAGATCGCTGAGAAGTTAGAAAATTCTGGAGTCGATCAATATTGGCAAGTAACTTTTATTTTTTTAATGGGTATAATAGTCTTATGTAATGCAGGGTTATCTTTTATTCCAGAGTCCAACAAAGAGAGATTTCAAAATATTTTAAATACAGATGCATCTAATACGAATGTCGAGAGTGTTGTAAAGGCAAGTTATCTATTTATAGCAATTGGAGCACTATGTTTTTTAATTGGGCAATTCTTTGAAAAAATATGGTTTACGAACGGTGGTCTTACTTTTTTTGTAATTGGAGTTGTATTTTATATTTTTTCATTTTTTATAAGTAAATTTGGTGCGGAAAATCCTATTTCTCAAACGTTTTATTACCTGAATAATGTTGTAGCAAACCCACTTAGTAGTTTTTTTAATAATAATGGAGTTAGAATTGGAATTGCTATCTTAGCTTTTGTTTTCTTATTTAAAATTGGAGAAGCCTTTTTAGGAAGGATGAGTTTAGTTTTCTATAAAGAAATCGGTTTTTCTAAGGGGGATATAGCTATCTACTCAAAAGCTCTTGGTTGGATTACTACCATTGTTTTTACTCTTATTGGAGGGGCTATTGCAATGAGGTCTGGTATAATTAAAACTCTAATAATTGCAGGAATAGCAATGTCAGCCACGAATATTCTATTTTCAGTTCTAGCATGGGTTGGACCCTCGAAAGTTCTATTTGCATTTGCAGTAATCATTGATGACCTTGCAGCAGCTTTTGCAACTGTAGCATTTGTAACATTCATATCACTTCTTGTTGATCGAAGCTTCACTGCTACACAATACGCTTTATTAGCGTCTGTTGGAACTGCGGGAAGAACGTTGTTAGCCTCCTCTTCAGGCGCTATGGTTGATGGGCTAGGTGGTGATTGGGGATTATTCTTTATGATTACTGCTATCATGGTAATACCATCTCTGATATGTTTGTTATTAATTAAAAATAAAATTAATTTAATTAAAAACTAAATATTTAATTATTTGTTGAAGAATACAATCTGTTGTAACCAGCTGTGAAACCTTTTAATGAATAAGTAATAGTGGCCTCTCGGTTATCAAGAAATAAAGCCTTTATAGAAATTTGATTTCCAGCTTTGAAAAAATTTACAAAATTTTCTCCAATTATCTCTGCCACAAAACATGCGCTTTGATTACAGTAAGCATAATTAAGATCAATTGGATCTTTTTCGTCGATTTGTAATTTAATTGGACTTTTCAGATTCACCGCATGGGGAAATGCTATCTGCATTTGTGTTAATTTATCCGGGTTTATAGTTATTGATAAATAACTGACGACTTCATTTGTGTTGGAGTCAAATACAAGCTCTCTTAAATCACATATTTTTTGATTTTGCTCAGAAACACAAGTATATTGCCAAGCCTCAAAGTTTTCTTGCTCCAAAATATGACTGTCTGCAAAAAGCGTACTTATAAAAAAAAAGAAAAGAAGAATTAATTTAAATAAAAAAGAAAACATTAATTAAATTTACATCAATCAGAGAAATTGTTAATTTTTTAATTTTATTTGGACAATCTCATTGTTAGATCCTAACCTTATCTTTGGGCCCCATGTTGCTGATCCAGAGCTCACATATAAATAGTTATTCATTCTTTGGTAAAGCCCATAAATATGAGGAAATTTAAGTTTTACAATAAAATTGAAAGGAAAGATCTGCCCATTATGTGTGTGGCCAGAAAGCATTAAATTAGCTTTAGCTGAAACTTTTTCCCAAATAGAGGGTTTATGAACAATCAGCAGATTAAATAAGTCTTTTTGAAAAAGTTTTTCAAAATTAGAAATTTTTGATTTATCATTTATGTTGTCTGAGAGTCCAATTATATTAATTCCATTTATTTTTAAAGACTCATTGTTTAGTGTTTGTATTCCAACACTATTAAGATCATCAAGATGTTTTTTTGAGTTTTTAATATAGTACTCATGATTGCCAGTAACAAAATAGATAGGTTTGTTAAGTTTTTTAAACTCTTTGAGATCTTCGATTTTAAAAGAACTACTATCAATTAGATCACCACCAATGATTAAAAAAGACGGATCTAATTTAATTATTTCAGATACAATTTTTTTAAGTGAAGATGGATGATTTGAACCTATATGGACATCACTGATAAAAACAAATTTAAAACTTTTGTCTATTAATTCTGAATTTAATGAGAGTTTTTTTATTTTAGTCTTTTTTGAATTAATGTATCCATATATGATAGTAGGGATTTGAATTAAAAAGAAAAAAATTGCTAGCTTGTAGCTACTTACAATCTCAAGATATTCAAAAGCGATTAGGGGTAATATTAAGAAAAAAGATACTGTGCCTATACCAAATCCCTCATAAACAAAAATTTTTATAAATTTATTTGTGCTTTTTGATCTAAAATAATAAAGACATAGAGAAAATACCAAAGTAGTAGTTATAAAGACTTCCGATAGTGAAGTTGGATTACCTAGCCAAGTAGATAAAACATCAAACGGGAATATAAAAATTAAATACGAAATGAAGTAAAGAGTGATGATAGATAACATTACCCTAACTCTCATTTTTGGTCTTATCGAAGTAAAAAAGAAGGAGACCTGCAAGTATAACTATAAGTATTCCAAAATAATTATATATGGAGGGTAATTGACTGAAAATAATCCAGCCTAAAAATACTCCATAAATAATTTGAAAATAACTTGTTAGACCAAATACTGCAGAAGGTAGTGTTCTGGATCCATAAATTACAGCACTAACACCAAGTCCTGCAAAGAGACCGCCTAGAATGGATAAAGACAGATCATTATATGTCATTATTACGAACTGAAATTTTGTTGTAAAAAAAAAGATTACGACACTTACGGCCATGCTA
>CABYTH010000009.1:0-39626 GCA_902521835.1 uncultured Alphaproteobacteria bacterium | reverse complement strand
TTTCAGATCTTGAACAAAGAAATTTTGATTATGACGTAGTATTAGTTGATTTATGGTTAAAAAATAGCACAAAACAAGGGATAGATGTAATTGAGTATTTAAAAAATAAATATGAAAATTTAGTAATTGTTTCATTTAGTGGCCATGCAAATATAGATAATGCAATCGAGTCTGTTAAAGCTGGCGCGAACGACTTTATTGAAAAGCCATTTGAAACTAAAAAACTTATTCATATAATACAAAAAAATCTACTCGAATTAAAACAACGTGTTACAATTAATAATTATAGAAATAAAATTTCATTTCACTCTAAGATAGACACTATTGGTTACGGTAATTATATTAATAATGTTTTTAAAACACTTTCTAAGATAAAAAATAATTCGTCTATTTTAATAATTGGTCCTAATGGGATAGGAAAAAACTTTCTTGCAAATACTATCCATATGAATTTATCATCAAATAATCCTGATACCTTTATTAACTTAAATGAAAATTTAATGAATGAGTCTGACCTTTTAAAATTAAGTTCATTACATAATTATTTTACTATTTATTTAAATGATTATGAAAACTTTAACCAAATTGAACTATTAAATTATTTAAATTTAGTAAAAAGTAAAAAAATAAATGCATCTATTATATTTGATAGTAAAAAAATAGATATAAAAGATCCATTTGTTAATAATATAGACCACAAAATTATATTAAATCCATTGACAACAAGGAAAGATGAAATTTTCCCACTTTTTGAACATTATTTAAATATTTTTGCACAAAAGAAATTTGATAATAGAATTAAAATTGAAGATGGTGTGCAGAAATTATTATTAAATCATACTTGGCCTGGAAACATATTTGAAATAATGAATCTTTCTGAAAATGTAACAGGACTACTAACAGAAAATAGTTTATTTGTATCAAAAATTTTAATTGATGATTTGATGAATAACTCTATAGAAAGTACTGATCTTTATGATTTAAACTTTAGAGAGGCAAAGGATAAATTTGAAAAAGATTATTTACTTCAAAAATTAAAAATAAATAATTTTAATATGACCTTGACTGCTAAAATGCTTAAATTAGATAGAGTATCTTTGTATCGCAAAGTCAAATCTCTTAAAATTAAAATAGATTAATGAATATTCTTATACTTGGTTCAGGAATAGTTGGCGCAAACCTTGCAAAAAAATTATCTGAACAAGGAAAAAACGTTTTTCTCTTAGATGATGATGCCAATGAATTAAAAAATCTCTCTGAAAGATTTGATATTAAAACAATTTATGATGATCCTCTAAATCCTTCATTCTATAAAAATTTTGACTCCAAAATTGATTGTTTTATAGCTGTTACACGAAGTGATGAAAAAAATATTATAACAAGTAAATTTGCAAAAGAATTTTTAAAAGTTGATAAATCAATAGCAAGGGTTAGAAACCAAAACTTAATTCTAGATGAAAATAAATCTTTATTGATTGAGTCAAACAGCTTTCTTGATCATATAATTTCCCCCGAATGGGAGGTATCAAATAATATATTTGAAAAAATCCATTTGCCTGGTGCTTTTTTTAGCGAGTCTTTAATAACCCAAGATTATTTATTAATTGGAATGCAATCATCTAATTTATTTAAAAATCATACTTTCGAAGAAATTAAAGTTTTTTTCAAAACAAATAACCTTTGTTATTTAGGTCATAGTAAAGAAGATAAAATAAATTTTGATTTTAAAAATATATCAATTTCAGATCAACTTTATCTATTAATAAAGAAAAAATATTTGAATAAACTTATAAAGTTCTTTGGTTTCAAAGACTATGTATTAGATGTTCTTATTGTTGGTGGGGGGAATATTGGTCAAAATTTATCAACTTTAATTGAACAAGACGATCAAGAAATTAATTTGAAAATTTTAGAATTAGATAAAGAAAGGTGTAATTTTTTAGCTGGTTTACTCAAAAAAACGACAATCTTTCATGGTGATGCTCTCGATCAAACTTTATACGAAGAAATTAAACTGAACAATTCTGATTTAATAATTACTGTCACAGATAATGATCAAATTAATACAATACTGTCAATAATTGCTAAAAAAAGAGGATCTAAATCGGCTATATCAGTAATTAATAATGAGTCGTATTCATCTTTTGCAAATGATTTGGGCATAGATGTTATAATTAATCCAAGAGAGTTAACAACATCTAGAATAATTGAAAAAATATCTAAAGGCTCTCTTTTATCTTATCATTCTATTTTTAAAGACGAGTACATTATTTATGAAATTAAATATAAAAATGAGATATATGAAAATATAAAAAAATCCGAAGTAATAAATCACATATGCACCCTTACTAGTGAGTCATTAGAGTTAAAAAATGATGATCATATTCCTTTGAATAACGATATATTAATCTTATCTGTATCGCGAAGAGACTCTCATATTTTAGAAAAATTAATAAATGATGATTGATAATAATTTTTTTTTTAATACTCATAACCACTTAAAAAAAATTGCTAAAGAAATTATTATTCCAAATATTGGAAAACTAAGTGAAAATGAAGTTTCAACTAAAGAAGACAATTCTAAAGTTACTAGTTATGATGTAATTATAGAGAATGAACTAATTGAATATTTTAAAAATATCGGATTTTCTAATATAATATCTGAAGAGAATAATTCTAAATTAATAAAAAAAAATGAATATTTGACAGTAGATCCAATTGACGGAACAAGAAATTTTATCAATGGTATTAATAAAGTTGCAATAATGATATCATCTATAAAATCTACTCAATGTGAATTTGCTATAATTTATGATCCTATTAGTGATATTTTTTACCATACTCATAACAATTCAATATTTAAAAACCATAAGCAAATAAAGCCCCAAAATTATAGCAATCAAATTGGATTTTTAGGCGAACATGCCAAAATTTATTTTAAAGATATAATTACTTCTTACACAGAAAAAATAAGATCAAGATCAATTGGCTACGATGTAATCGAAGCTATAGAGGGTGAAAGATCTTTTCTAACTGTCTACGGATCAAAAATTTGGGATTTATTTCCAGCTATGAGTTTTTTAAAACTATTAAATTTTCAAACAAATCTTCCAAATATGGATTTTGATTATTCAAAATTAGAAAAAAAAATAATTTTTTATGCCAACTTATAAGATTCTATTTGTTGGTCTTGGTAAAATGGGCTTTCATATGGCTGGATATTTGTCTAAAAATAAAAATTTTAAACTTTTTGTATTTAATAGAACTAAATCAATTGAACATAAATGGAAAAAAAAATTTATAGCTGAAAGTTATAATTTTAAAAATGATATTAAATTTGACTTTATTATTTCTTGCTTAAAAGATGATAAAGCAGTTAATACTTTTTTTAATAAATTTGTAAAAACTTCAAATTTTCACAAAAATTCAATTATTATTGATCACTCAACTATATCATTAAGGCAAATAGATTTACTTTCTAGGTTATTTAAACAAAGAAAAGTAAAATTTTTAGATGCCCCTATTACAGGTGGGGAAGAGGGTGCTAAAAAAGGTTCTTTATCAGTAATGGTTGGTGGAACTGAACCAAACTTTAATAAATCAAAAAGAATAATTTCCTCATACTCCAAAAGTATAACGCATATGGGTAAATTAGGCTCAGGCCAATTGACTAAATTTACTAATCAAATTTTAATTTGTGGTATTTTATACTCTATATCAGAGGCTTATCTTTTTAGTAAAAAAAATAATCTTGATCAAAAAAAAATTTTCAATGCTATAAAAAATGGAGCGGCTAATTCTTGGCAATTTACTAATAGGTATCAAACACTTACCAAAAATAAATTTAATTTTGGTTTTTCTACAGAATTAATGACTAAAGATTTAAAATATGTTTTACAACAAGCCAAAAAATCTAATTTAAATTTAAATCTTACAAAAAGTGTTTTTAAAAAGTATAAAAGTTTACAAAATACAATTTATAAAAAATATGATACTTCAAGTCTAGTTAAGTCATTTAATGATCTATGAATTATTGGAAAAAAGGTAGTGCTTATTTATTAAAGAATGACCCTGTTTTTAAACATTACTATAATCCAAATCATCAATTAAAAACAAATAAAAATAAATTTGATGTTTTATTTAAATCTATCTGTTCCCAGCAAATATCTGTCTCTGCTGCTATGTCTATTTATAAAAACTCTAAGAGTATAATTGGTCCAATAAATTTTAAAAATTTTAAAACTAATAAAAGTAAAATAAAAAAATTACCTTTAAGTAAGAATAAGAAAAAGTGTTTAAATTCACTTCTAAATAATTATAACTTAGTAACTGATATAAAGTTAAGTAATAGTAATTTTGAAAAAGTTAACAATAACTTAACTCAAATTTTTGGTATTGGTAAATGGACTGCTGAAATGTTTTCAATATTTTATTTAGGTTTGCCTAACATAATGCCATTAGGAGACCTTGGTTTTATTAATGCTTATAAGAAATATTATAGAGATCAAAATTTAACTAAATTATCTTATCATTCTAACAAATGGCGAAATTATTCAACTATTGTAACATGGTATCTTTGGTCATCTTACGACTCTGAACCCTTATATTTATAATTTTATCCTAAATTAAAAAAAACAATTTAATCTTTAAAAAAGGAATCTATAAATATTTATGCAATCCATTGTTGAATTTAAAAATATTTTTAAATCCTATCCCGGAGTTATAGCAAATGATGATGTATCCTTTAATATCAAAGAGCAATCTATTCATGCTATCTTAGGTGAAAATGGCGCTGGAAAGTCAACATTAGTAAAAATTTTATATGGTCATGTAAAACCTGACAGTGGTGAAATTTTAATAGACTCTGATTTAGCAATAATTAATTCTCCATCTACTGCTAAAAACTTAGGTATAAATATGGTTTTTCAACATTTCAGTTTATTTGAGTCACTTACTGTTGCTGAAAATTTAATTCTGGGTATGAATGAAAATATATCTTTAACTAAATTAAAAGATAATTCTAAGACAATTTGTGATAAGTACGGTTTTAACTTAAATTTAAATTCTCCTATTAGTTCTCTTTCTGTTGGTCAGAGACAATCTGTAGAAATAGTTAGATCATTATTGAACAATCCAAAAATTCTTATTATGGACGAACCAACTTCTGTTCTTACACCAGATGAAATTAGTAAATTATTTAAAATTATAAAAAAACTAGTTAAAGACGGATTAACAGTAATTTTTATATCTCATAAATTAGAAGAAATCATAAATCTGTCTGATTATGTAACAATTATGAGGAATGGAAAAGTAGTAAGTACAATTTCGACACAAAATGAAGATCCTGAAACCTTAGGATATAAAATGTTAGGTTACAAAGTGTCTAAAGCAAAACAGGTTAGCGACATTAATTTTTCTAAAGATATTTTTAATATTAAAAATTTATCAACTCAATCTAAAGATCCATTTACAATTAATTTAAATAAAATTGATTTAAATTTAAAAAAGGGACAAATTTTTGGCATAGCTGGAGTTGCAGGAAATGGCCAGAAAGAATTAATGGAAATTTTACTTAATGAAAACGATTATGAATTTAGTGGAGACATTATTTTTAAAGATTTAAACATCAATAATCTATCTACATTTCAAAGAAAATCTCTATCTATTTCATATGTTACAGAAGAAAGATTAGGCCACAGTGCAGTACCTGAGATGTCTTTATCTGAGAATATATTTTTAAGTATGAACCATAAAAGTGAATTTAAGAAAGGTGATTTTATAAACTTTGAAAAGATTAATTCTTATGCAAGTGATGTAATAAAAAATTTTAATGTTGATACCCCCTCTTATAATGTCAAAGCTGGTAAACTCTCTGGAGGAAATCTTCAAAAATTTATTATTGGAAGAGAAATTATGTCAAATCCTGAGCTATTAATTTTATCTCAACCTACATGGGGTATAGATGCAGGCTCTGAGGCATTTATTAAGAAAACAATAGTAGAATTATCACAAAAGGGAGTATCTATTATTATTATCTCACACGATTTAGATGAATTACTTGAAGTATGTCACCAAATATCGGTTTTATATGAGGGGTCTTTATCAAATCCCTTAAATGTAAAGGATATAAATATCACCAAATTAGGCAAGTATATGGGTGGTCTTCTTGATTAAAGTACAATTAAGAGAGGATTACTCAAATTTAATATTTTATTTGTCGCCATTAGTTGCAGTTGCTTTAACTTTATTTTTTGGCTCCTTTATTTTTTTAATTTTGGATTTAAGTCCGATTGAGTCTTTTAAAATTTTTTTTATGAGTCCTATTTCAAATTCTTATGGTATTTCTGAACTGTTTGTAAAAGCCACACCACTTGCAATTATAGCTTTAGGATTATCTTATTGTTTTAAAAACAATATTTACAATATTGGAGCTGAAGGACAGCTAACAATGGGAGCAATATTTGGTGGCGGTATTGGACTTCTATTTAACGACTCGACAAGTGTTTTTTTACTTCCGTTAATGATTTTATTTGGTGCAATAGGAGGGGCATTTTGGGCCACTATACCTGCTATTCTTAAAACAAAATTTAATACAAATGAAATTTTAACTAGTTTGATGTTAACCTATGTGGCTCTTTTTATTCTAGATTATTTTGTTGTTGGTCCTTGGAAAGATCCTGCAGGATATGGTTTACCTAAATCGATGCCTTTTCCTGATGCAGGAAGACTTCCTGTATTATTTGATGGCCTTCGTGTTCATATTGGTGTCTATTTTGCAATAATAATATGTTTTATAACTTATATTATTTATAACAAAACATTATTTGGATTTAAACTTAAAGTCTCTGGCTTAAGTTCCAAAGCATCACAATATGCAGGTTTTAAATATAAAAATTTAATTTTTTATACTTTTATTATTAGTGGAGCATGCGCAGGATTAGCAGGTCTATTTGAGGTTTCAGGACCCATAGGTTTATTGTACAGAGATATTTCTCCTAATTATGGCTTTACTGCAATTATTGTTGCATTTTTGGGTAGATTGAACCCTTTTGGTATAATCTTATCCTCTTTACTAATTGCATTAACGTATTTAGGAGCCGAGGATGCACAACTATTTCTTAAAATACCATCTGCAGTAGGTTTTGTTTTCCAGGGTTTAGTTCTATTCTTTTTGCTAGGCACAGATTTTTTAAATAAATATAGGGTGTTTATTAAATGAGTATTGAATTAATTATAGGTATTTTAAATATAGTTTTAATCTCTACAACGCCTCTTGTTTTTGCTGGTATTGGCGAGTTGGTTACTGAAAAAAGTGGCGTACTCAATCTAGGATTAGAGGGATTGATGTTAGTTGGAGCAGTAAC
Source organism: uncultured Alphaproteobacteria bacterium (assembly GCA_902521835.1). GTDB lineage: Bacteria > Pseudomonadota > Alphaproteobacteria > HIMB59 > HIMB59 > HIMB59. Next base: position 32,262 of record CABYTH010000009.1, on the reverse strand, counting down.
AGGATTTATTACTTTAGTTTTAACTGGTAATTATTTTTATTCCTTATTTTTATCAATAATATCTGGAGTAATTTTATCAGGAATATTTGCTTTTCTAGTTTTAAACCTTATGACTAACCAAATAGCAACTGGATTAGCATTAACTATTTTTGGTATTGGCTTAAGTGCAATGCTTGGTAAAAAATTTGCTGGAACACCCATAGATGGATTAAATCCTTACTATTTCATAGTGATTTCTTTTTTGTTGGTGTTTTTAGTAGGTTATTTCTTATCAAAGACAAAATCTGGACTTATCGTAAGAGCTGTTGGCGAAAATCATAACTCAGCTTATGCGTTGGGATATAACGTTATAAAAACAAGATATTTAACGATTATATTTGGTGGTGTTATGAGCTCTCTAGCAGGTTACTACATATCCATTTGTTATGCACCAATGTGGCAGGAGGGGATGACTGCCGGTAGAGGTTGGATAGCCCTAGCTTTAGTTGTTTTTGCAACTTGGAAACCTTGGAGACTATTAGTTGGTGCTTATATCTTTGGAGGCGTAGCTATTATGCAAATGAACCTACAAGCTATAGGTGTAAAATTACCCGGTCAATTTTTTAACATGATGCCCTATATTGCTACTTTAATAGTCTTAGTATTTATTTCATCAAATAAGGTAAGATTAAAACTTAGTGCTCCATCTTGTCTGAATATACCTTATGAAAAAAATTCATAAGGTTATCCACTGTAATTTTTTCTAATATATAACGAATCTTTATTTTTATTATATAAATCTACTAACAGAATTATTTATTAGGGAAATTAAAATGAAAAAACAATCATTGGTATTAGTAGTAATTGCAGCCATTGTAGTAATCGCAGGCATTTTTTTTATTACTAATCAAAATATACAAAAAGACGTTTCAGATGACCAAAAAAAGATAGGTTTTATCTATATCGGACCACCTGGAGATCATGGCTGGACTTATATGCATGATGTTGGTAGACAATACTTAGAGAAAGAACTTGGTGACTCCGTTTCAACTACTTATATAGAAAATGTACCAGAAAATGCTGATGCTGTTAGATCAATTAGAAAGCTTGCAGAGTCTGGACATGATTTAATATTTACTACTTCTTTCAACTATATGGACCAAACTTTAGAGGTTGCAAGTGAATTTCCTGACGTAAAATTTGAGCACGCAACTGGTTTTAAAAGGGCTGATAATGTTTCTACATATTCAGCAAGGTTCTATGAAGGTAGGACAGTTATAGGTCATATTGCGGGTAAAATGACAGAAACAAATACTATCGGCTATATAGTATCTTTCCCTATTCCTGAGGTTATCAGAGGAATAAATGCGTTTTATTTAGCAGCCTCAAAAGTTAACCCAGATGTTAAGATAAAAATAATTTGGGTATATTCTTGGTACGATCCTGGTAAAGAGGCAGATGCAGCAAATACTCTTATCAATCAAGGAGCTGATATAATTGTTCAACATACAGACTCGTATGCACCATGTCAGGCAGCTGAAAAAGCTGGTGTTCTTGCTTTTGGACAAGCTTCAAATCAAGAGGCATTTTGCCCAAATGCTCACATGACAGCAATAGAGGACATTTGGGGCCCATACTATGCAGCTAAAGCACAAGCGGTTGTTGACGGTACATGGTCCTCCGAAGATACATGGCAAGGGTTTAAGGACGGTATGGTAGAAATGTCACCTTATAATGAAAAATTACTATCATCAGATTTAATAGCTGAAGCAAAAGCGATAGAAGAGGGAATTGAAAATGGCACTATTCACTCTTTTGAGGGACCTATTTACAATCAAGCTGGAGAGCTAGTTGTTAAAGAGGGCGAAGTTGCTGACGATGGTATGTTGGCCTCTATGATGTTCTATGTACAAGGTATAGACGGAGAGGTGCCTCAATAGAATAAAATAGATATTTAATCCTGTTCCCAAGGAAAAACAAGCCAGTCTTTATCTTTAAAATCATATAAATGAAGATCGGCTTGTTTTTTTCCTGAAGTCTTAGCATACAAAACAACAAACTTTGAATTTGGCATCATATCTTTAACTATTTTTGCTGTGTCACCGCTGTCAACTAAATCATCAATTACAACAAGTTTTTTCTCAGACTTAATTCTTTTAAAAATCTTAATATCAGTATTTTTTTTCCTGTCTGAGTAAGTTTTAAGAGCAATAACATCAATATCCTGAATTCCTAAGTAATTAGCAATAATAGAACCTGGAATGAGGCCACCCCTAGATATGAGAATTAGTTTTTTAGGTTTATATTTTTTTTTTATTAATTTTGCTAATTTTATACAATCAGTATGTATATCGTGATAGCTTAAAAAAACCTGTTTCATTCAAGGATTATAATAAAATTAAAATGAAAAGCAATTTAGCTATATTGAGTTCAGACCAAAAATCAATTGACTTTATAAAAAAAAATAAACTATCAAGCTCACTTAATCTATATGCTAATAGTTCAAGGAATATTGAGGTAGCACAGATATTTGCTGAGACGCATAATTTTAAAAAATATTACGGTGCTTATGAAGATCTTATTAAAGACAAAAGCGTAGATTTCGTTTTAAATTTTTTACCTTCTGGCATAAAGTTTGAATACATTTATCTTTGTCTAAAAAATAATATTAAAGTTATAACTGATTATCCAATTGTAAGTAGTTTAAATGACTTAAAATATTATAACAAATTGGTCAACTCAAAATTAATTGATAACCTTTTTTTAATTGACGAAACAAATATAAAAAAACTATACGAGGATTCATTAAAACAAAATATTATTAATTACACAAAATCTTTTAAGGATCTTAATAAATTTGAGAATAGTTTATATAGTAAAGATGTTTTGTTTGAATTATGCCCAGAGCTTTTTTACTTAATTTATCAATATCGTGAAAAAAAAATATCAATTCTCAAAAATGATAAAATTCTTGATAAGATTACTAAAAAATTAACTAACTTTAAGTGCAGTATTGAAATTAATGGTAATTTAAAAATTAATGTTACTCTAACTAGTAATTCAGATAATAATTTAAGCAATTTAGACAAACAAAAGGAATTTATGCCCAATATGCTGATATATAACCTCAAAGATCTAAATTCTTTTGTAAATTCAAAAAATTCTTTTGAAAATTTATCTATTTTTACATATTATCCGTACAAATTATTTCAAGAGGTTCTTTATGAGTGAAAATATTACATTCGCAGTATCAGGTTCTGAAACTTATTATCACAAGGATTGGTTAAAATCTAAAGGTTTCAAATGGGTTGCATCTTCAAAAAAATGGGAAAAACTTAATATATTAGAGATTGAGGCAGATCAATTATCAGAATATTGCAGAGAGTTCGGACTTTATTACGAAAGATCAGATAAAGGTATGCCAAAATTTGATTATGAGAGTTACTTATGGGATGGCAATATTCCAGATAAATCTATTTGGTATGAGGAAAAGAGTCTTCCAAATTCAACAAACAAAGAAGATTAGTGAATTAAAACTGAAAATATTCCATAAAAAAAGAAAATCAAAGCTATTACTAAAGCAAAATAATACGGTGCTTTGTTTCTGTTCATAAATGAAGCCATTATTACCAAATACTTATGTACTTAACAATAAATATCTACAATCAATTATTTCACCTAGCACAGATATCATTGACTATAATTTTAGTTCTGATCAAATCCATAAGCTCAATCTTTTACAAATTTTAAGGCCAGATATTTATTTTAATAAGAAACTATCTGATAATGAATTTTTTGATTTATCAAAGAAATATTACCAAAGACTTATCGATGAAAAAATTATATATAAGTCTGAAGATGAGTATTTTTTATATAGAATAGACTCTGACGGTCATTCGCAAACAGGGTTAATTTCTCTGTTAAATATACAAGACTATATTAATAGAAATATTAAGCCCCACGAAAAAATTTTAGTGAGTAAAGGTAAAGAAAGAGCTGATCAATTATCTAAAGTAAAATTTCAATTGTCTCCTATTTATCTTTTTTACGATGATGAAAATATAGATTTAAACCTTGATATTCATCATGACAAAAAACCACTTATAAAGTTTAAATCTGGCAAGTACACTCATTCAATATATAAAACTAACACTGATTTCACTGGTATTAATTTTAAGGAACTTTTTGTTGCAGATGGCCATCATAGAATAGAGGGCTTTGCTCAATTAGATGTCAATAAAGATACTAAATTTTTATCTATTGTTTTTCCAAAATCTAAATGCTTAAACCTAGCATACAACAGAACTGTTAAATTTCCTGATGCCTACAATAAAGATTCGTTCATATCTGATTTAAAAACATATTTCCATGTTGAAGAGCTAAAATATCATGAGAAGATAGACCGCTTTTTTGTAATCTACTATCAGGGTAAGTATCTTAAAATAGATTTGAAAAACGACTTCTCCACAAATGGCGCTGACTGTATTGATTTTGGTGAGTTTGTCTTGAAAGAAATATTGAATATTCAGGACGAGACTACTGATCAAAGGGTCGAATTCGTCCCACCCTCATTAGGTACTGATTATTTGATTAATCAAGTTGATACGGGTATAACAGATTTATCGACATTAATGAGACCAGTTAGTATGGATTTAGTAATAGAATACTCTAAAAATTTAAAATTTATGCCCCCCAAAGCTACCTGGTTTGAACCCAAACCATTAGATGGTTTATTTTTTTACAAAATTATTGAATAGTTCACAAACGCTAAGGAGAGATATTAATTATGCAAAAACCTACCATTAAACCAAATCATCCATTCTTTTCATCGGGTCCATGTTCTAAAAGACCTGGATGGAAATTAGAGGCTTTGAATGATGCCGTTTTAGGTAGATCGCATAGAGCAAAAAGCGGCAAGGCAAAACTCAATGAAGTAATTGTTAAATCGAAGCAAGTTTTAGAGTTACCAGATGATTATTTAGTAGGTATCGTCCCTGCTTCAGATACTGGTGCGATTGAAATGGCTATGTGGAGTCTTCTGGGTTTAAAAGATGTAGAAGTATGTGGTTGGGAAACTTTTGGATTAACTTGGGTAAAGGATATTACAAAACAATTAAAATTAGATAATGTGACAGTTCATAAAACTGATAATTATGGAGAACTTCCTGATTTGTCAAAAGTAAATTTTGATAATGATGTTGTTTTTACATGGAATGGCACTACTTCAGGTGTGTGCATTCCCAATGCAAATTGGATACCAGAAAATAGATTAGGTTTATCTATTTGTGACGCTACTTCAGCAGTTTTTGCTATGGATATGGATTTTAAAAAATTAGATGTTGTGACCTGGTCATGGCAAAAAGTTTTGGGTGGAGAGGCTGCACACGGTATGATTGCTCTATCACCAAGAGCAGTTGAAAGACTTGAAACTTATGAGCCATCTTGGCCAATGCCTAAAATTTTTCAATTAGCTAAAAACAAGAAGTTTTCTAAAGAAATTTTTGAAGGAGCTACTATAAATACTCCCTCCTTGCTCGCTGCAGAAGATGCATTGGATGCATTGAATTGGTGTATTGAAATAGGTGGGCAAAAAGAATTAATATCCAGATCAAAAAAAAATCTTCAAGTTATTAAGGACTGGATTGATCAGAGAGATTGGGTAGAGTTTTTAGCTGTTGACCCAAATACATATTCTTCAACAAGTATATGTTTTAAGTTTACACATCCTGACTTTGTAGCTTTAGATAGTGATAATCAAAAAAAACTAGTGAAAGAAATATGCTCTACATTAGAGAAAGAGGACGCTGGGTACGATATTAATGCATATAAAGATGCACCAGCAGGCATTAGAATTTGGGGAGGTGCAACTGTTGAAGCCTCTGACATAGAAAAAGTTTTACCATGGATTGAATGGTCTTTTTTTGAAACAATGGGAAGGTATAAATAATGAAGATTTTAATTTCTGATAAAATGAGCGATAAGGTAGAAGATGTCTTAAAGTCAAAACAGATTGATTATGATATCAAAACTGGGATGTCTCCTGAGGAACTTAAAGGTGTGATTGATCAATATGATGGCATTTTAATCAGATCTGCAACTAAATTAACCTCAGATATACTCGCTGACTGTAAGAAACTTAAAGTTGTTGGTAGAGCAGGAGTTGGTGTAGATAATGTTGACCTAGATCAAGCAACAAAAAATCGAATTCTAGTGATGAATACACCTCTAGGAAATTTAGAGGCAACAGCTGAGTTAAGCGTCGGTTTAATGTTTTCAATTATGAGAAACATTCATCTAGCTAATGACTCAACTCATCAAGGAAAATGGGAAAAACCTAAGTTTCTTGGTACTGAGCTAAAAGGAAAAGTGCTTGGAATAGTGGGCTATGGCAACATAGGTCAAAGAGTTGCTGAAATATGCTCAACAATTGGAATGAAAATTATTACTAATTCTAAATCAGCAAGCGATGATGATTTATTGAAATTTGATGTTAAAAAGGTCTCAACTGAGGATTTAATTAAGGAAGCTGATATTATTTCTCTCCATACAAAATTGAATGATGAAACAAAGTATATGATTAACAAAGAAACAATATCAACAATGAAACCCACATCAGTGATTATAAATTGTGCTAGGGGCGGTCTTATTAATGAGTCTGATTTAAAAGATGCACTAAATAATGAAATTATTGCAGGTGCTGCAATTGATGTTTATGAAAATGAGCCTGCAACAGATAATATAATGTTTGGTACTAAAAATTTACTTCTAACTCCTCACTTAGGAGCTTCCTCAAAAGAGGCTCAATCTAATGTGGCAATTGACGTAGCAAATCAAGTTGCAGATTTTTTAAAAGAAAATAAGATTGTTAATAACGTTAACTCTTTTTAAATTTTTTTAAATACTCATAAATAGAAATTTTTGTTAGAACGTTTTGTATAGATTTACTTTCATTTATTTTTTTTAATTCAGTAAGACTTAATTTAAAAATTTTAATTTCCTCATTCTCATTTCTATTATAAAGAGTTTTAAGCTTAATTTTTTCAACCTCCGCATAGTAGACATGAACTATTTCATCGGAGTAGCCTGGTACTGGGCAGTATGTAGTTAATTTCACAATTTTTTTTGTTTTTACTCCTATTTCTTCTTTGATTTCTCTTTTTAAGGCAGTAATAAGCGACTCACCTTTATCTACTAATCCTCCTACAATTTCATATTTTAATGTTTTATTTCTGACAAAGTAAAATGGCCTGAATTGTTTAATTAAATAAAACTTTTTTTCCTCAGGGCTAAAACAAAGAGCAAAAACGACATCTCCAACATTTAATATTTCTCTAAAAATCTTATAAGGTTTTATTTTATTGTTAAAGCTACGAACTAAAAATTGATATTTCCAAAACTTGAAGAAGTTGTTAGATATAAGTAATTTTTTTATTTTAGTTACTTTTTGCATGAGATTTAACTGTTTGACTATTTATAAGACAAAAGTATATATATTCAATACTCGGGGAGTAGCTCAGTCTGGTAGAGTGTCTGCTTTGGGAGCAGAAAGTCGCAGGTTCGAATCCTGTCTCCCCGACCAAAAAAAAATGAAAAAAGTAACAATTAAACGTCCTTCAAAAACTAATATGCAATCAGGCTTAAAGAAAACTAAGATGTGGATTATTGAGTTTGAGTTTGATCCTAGTCTTCAAAAGGATGTATTAATGGGCTGGAATAGCTCAAAAAACACTACCAAACAATTAAAATTAAATTTTGACAGTTTAGATGATGCTATTTTATGGTGTCAAAAGAACTCATATCAATACAGGGTTATTGATCAAACCTATAAACCAGTAAAACCAAAGAGTTATGCCAGTAATTTCTCAAATAATAGAAAAACTTCCTGGACACATTAATAATTAAATATTCATTTTTTTAAATATAATACTATTATCTCTGCATAATTATTAATTAATAAGGGGGAAAGAAATGATTAAGTTCATTACTACTCTGCTTGCTTTATTTATGTTTAGCACGTCATACGCTAAAGAAGTTAAAGTTGGCATTATTTTAGGTTTTACAGGACCTATTGAATCATTAACGCCGGGTATGGCTGCAGGCGCTGAGTTAGCTTTTAATGAGGCTTCAAATTCAGGCGCATTATTAGGTGGTTCAACTGTTAGCTCTATTAGAGCTGACTCAACATGTATTGACTCAGCAGCGGCAGCATCTGCAGCTGAATTTTTAATTTCACAGGGTGTTACAGCAATTATGGGAGCAGACTGTTCTGGTGTTACAGGTGCAGTCCTTTCAAATGTAGCTGTACCAAATGGTGTTCCGATGATTTCACCATCTGCAACTTCTCCTGCTTTAACTACTGCAGAGGATAACGGTTTGTTTTTTAGAACGGCTCCTTCTGATGCTAGAGGTGGTGAAGTATTAGCAGACATTACAAGTGACAGAGGCATTTCAAGTGTTGCAATTACTTACGTTAATACTGACTACGGTGTTGGTTTAGCTGATGTGTATGAAGCTGCAGCAATTGCAAGAGGTATTGATGTTACAGCTAAAACTGCTCACGAAGGTGACAAAGCTGACTATAGTGCTGAAGTAGGTGTTCTTTCATCAGCTGGTGGCGATGCTTTAGTTGTTATAGGTTACCTAGATCAAGGTGGAAATCAAATTATTCAAGGTTCCTTAGATACTGGTGCTTTTGATACATTTGTTTTATCTGATGGTATGATTGGTGACTCATTAACAGACACATTTGGTTCAGATCTTGATGGTTCATTTGGTTCAATGCCTGGTTCTTTAGGCGCTGGTGCAATGAAGTTTAAAGCATACGCTGAAGCTAACGGAGTTGATCCATCAGTTTATGTTGGAGAGTCATATGACGCTGCTGCATTAATCATGCTAGCAATGTGTAAAGGCGGATCCGATGACAGCGCAACTGTAGCTGCAAATATTATGAGTGTAGCTAATGGCCCTGGCACTAAGATTTATGCTGGTGAACTAGGTAAAGGTCTCGAGCTTGCTTGTGCAGGTTTTGCAGTTGACTATGACGGAGCCACAGATGTTAATTTTACTGAAGTAGGAGAAGCATTTGGAGCATTCCTTGAAAAGGGAATTGAAGGCGGTCAATTTACTGACGTAGCACAAAGATAATTACTATTTTTTAGCCCCATCATTTTGGTGGGGCTATAGTTATACTAATTCTTAATAATTTTTTCTGGAAGTAGCCCTTTTGGGCGATACCTCATAACTAATAAAAGCCCAAGACCCATCATCAAATATCGAAAGTAGGGGACACTATTTAATAGATGATCTTTTATATAGTTTGTTTCATCTAAATGGTTTGTGAAAATATTGATAACTAATAATGCAAATGGAGCAGATTGTATCCAAATAAACCAAACAACAAATCCACCTAATATTGCACCATAATTATTACCTGTTCCTCCTAATAGGACCATTACCCATATGAGAAAGGTATATCTTAATGGTTGATAGCTGGAGGGTGTAAATAAACCGTCATATGTTACAAGCATGGCACCCGCAAATCCAATAATTGCTGAACCTAACATAAAAATAAATAGGTGTTGCTTGACAACATTTTTACCCATAGCTTTAGCTGCCTCTTCGTTGTCTCTTATTGCCCTCATCATTCTACCCCAAGGAGAATTCAAGGCTTTTTCTGAAAAGTAAAGTATTGTAATTACGACTACTAAAAATATAAGACTAAAGCAAAGCTTTACAAAAACACCAGATGAGGTGATAACTAATTGATTAAGTAGAGAAATCTTTTCATCAGGATCTAATATGTTTGATAGTTTGGAAGAGTTAAAAAACTCAACAAGCTTAATAAACCACTCAGAGTTTTGTAAATCTACTTCATATGGAACTGGTCTCTTTAAACCAATAACATTCTTTACCCCCCTTGATAGCCACTCCTCATGTTTTACAATTGTTATTATTATCCCAGAGACTAATAAAGTTGATATTGCTAAATAGTCAGACCTCAATCCTAAACAAACTTTTCCTACGACAAATGCTACGAGTGCACACAAAATTGCACCAACAAACCATGAAAATATAATCGGTAAATTTGCTCCACCTAAGAAACCTGATGTGGCGGCATTTATTGACTCAATCTTACTAATTGATGGACCGGCTATAAATTTAAGTAAGGGTATAGATAAAATTATAATAAAGAATATAAAATAATTTTTATATTTATGATTTGGAATTTTTTTATTAATAATTAATACACTAAAAACAACTGCAACTAAAAATAAACCAGAAATTAAAATTCCTAACCCGCCAGCGCTCCAAGCTTCAGGAACAGGTGGAACTGAAACTAAAATAGTAGCTAGACCACCTATGGCCAAAAATCCCATTACACCAAAATTAATTAAACCTGCAAAACCCCATTGAATATTTACCCCCATTGCCATAACAGCAGAGATAAGACAGAGATTTAACATTGATAAAGCAATACCCCATGATTGAAATAAACCTACTAAAATGGTTAAAACTGTCATTACTGAGAAACAAATTTTAAAGTCAGAATTTTTAATCATATGACTTTTCCTTTAAAGATACCATTTGGTCTAAAAATAAGAACCACTATTAATATCGCAAAAGAGATCGCAAATTTATAATCTGTAGAAATAAATTGTATTAGTGTGCTAGGTTCTAAACCTTCAGGCATGAGGTACTTAAAAAATTTTTTATACGCATAGGTAAGGCCTATTTCAGAGAAGGCAATTAGAAAGCCCCCATAAAATGCACCTAAAGGATTTCCAATACCACCAACAATTGTTGCTGCGAAAATGGGAAGAAGATTATTAAAATATGTAAATGGCTTAAAACTTTTATCCAATCCGTACAAAGTTCCAGCAACAGTCGCTAAAATTGAAACAATTATCCAGGTCAGTAAAACAATTTTTTTTGGATCAATACCTGATAGCAAAGCTAAATCCTCATTATTTGAATAAGCTCTCATAGATTTGCCTGTTTTGGTTTTATTTAAAAAATAAAATAGTATGGAGCAAGTAATTATTGTAGTAATTAGCGTTATAACTTGAGTTGATTTTAATGCTAGTCCCTCATTTAACCCTGTCATTTGTTTAAATTCTCTAGCTTTCATAATAAACTTATGACCATCCATAAAGTTTATATCGTTTGGTCCAATGATAATTCTAACCACTGCGTTTAAAACAAACATAATACCAAGACTAACAACTATAAAAGTTACAGGGTCACTTTTTTTATTTCTGTAATATTCAAATACTGTTTTGTCAAAAAATAAGCTAACTGCAATTGTCAATAGAATACCAACTGGTAACGCAAGTAAAGCAGTTGGAAGTAAGCCAAACGTAATTCCTTTTGACTGTAAAAACCAAGTAACAAGGATTACAATCATCGTTCCAAAAGCCATCAAGTCTCCATAAGCAAAGTTAGCAAATCTTAACACACCATAAATAAGAGTTACTCCAATTGCGCCCAAAGCCAGTTGAGATCCATAAGTTATTCCTGGCACAATAATAAAGTTTGTAAGAAGTATGATTGAGTTTAAAAAATCCATTTACCCACCTAAAAAAGCCTTCCTTATCTCTTTATCATTAAGAAGAAAATCTCCTTTGCCTTCGTAAGCATTTTTTCCTGTTACTAAAATATAACCTCGGTCAGATATTTCTAAAGCCTGGCGGGCATTTTGCTCAACCATTAGTATAGCTATGTTTTGTTTTTTTATATTTAGTATGTGTTCAAATAATTCTGTCATAATTACAGGTGAAACACCTGCAGTTGGTTCGTCTAACATTAAAACATCTGGCTCAGTCATTAAAGCTCTGGCTATTGCAACCTGTTGTCGTTGACCACCTGATAATTCGCCTGCAAATTGATCTTTTTTCTCTTTAATTATTGGAAATAAATCATACATCTCCTCTAATCTCGTTGATAAATTAGCATCATTTAAAAAAGCACCCATCTCTAAGTTTTCTTTTACTGTTAATTCTGTAAATATATTCTTAATTTGAGGTACAAAGGAAATACCTAGCTTTATTCTATCTTGTGTTTTAAGTTTTGTGATGTCTTTCCCATCAAGTACGACATTTCCATTTTTTAAGTCAAGTATACCAAGCATTGCTTTCATTGCTGTCGATTTACCAGCACCATTAGGACCTAGAATGGACACAATTTCACCTCTATTAACGCTAAAAGAGCACTCTTCGATAATATTTACACCTCCATAACCACCAGTTAAATTTGACGCAGAAAAAAACATTATTTTTTTAATCCCTTACCTAAATAAGACTCAATAACCTGTTCATTTGACTTAACTTCCTCAGCAGAACCTTTAAAAAGAACTGATCCCTCAGCTAAAACTATTACGGGGTCACACAACTCGCTTATAAAATTAAAATCATGTTCAATCATACAAAATGTGTAACCTTTATCTTGATTAAGTTTTAAAATTGAGTCACTTATGTCTCTAAGGAGTGTTTTATTAACTCCTGCACCAACTTCATCTAAAAAAACTATTTTAGCATCTACCATCATTGTTCTTGCTAATTCTAAAAGTTTTTTTTGTCCTCCAGATAAATTTCCAGCTCTTTCATTTTTTAGGTGTTCAATTTTTAAAAATTTTAAAACTTCCATTGCTTTATCTTTTATTAATTCATCTTCTTTTTTAATTTTTTGACTATTCATCAACGAATATAGAAGCTTTTCACCTTTTTGATCACCTGGCACTACCATTAAATTTTCAATAACTGTCATATTTGAAAATTCATGTGCTATTTGAAATGTTCTTAATACTCCTAAATGAAATAAGTCGTGCGACTCTTCATTTGTTATTTCAACACCATTATAGAAAACTTTACCTGTATCTGGCTTCAGATTACCAGTAATTACATTAAATAAAGTAGTTTTACCAGATCCATTAGGTCCAATAATTCCTGTTATAGCTTTATCCTGAATTTCTAAGGAGCAATCATTTAGTGCAACTAATCCACCAAATGTTTTCACCAAATTTTCGACTTTTATTAAAATATTGTTCATTTAAAAATTAATGCATATTAAAGTAGAAAATATAAAGTTGAAGTGGTAAATATTCCAATAAATGCGCTCTTAGCTCAGCTGGATAGAGCATCTGCCTTCTAAGCAGAGGGTCGCAGGTTCGAATCCTGCAGAGCGCGCCAACTATTTGCCATGTCTGATATTAAAAAGAAATTAGATTTTCTTGTAACATCTCATAAGAAATTAACAGGTTCAGATTTAAATTATGAAATAGCTACGTCGTATATTGATTTATTTAAAAGAATAAAAAATAAAAAAACTTTAATGATTTCTGGATCTCAAGGATCTGGTAAATCTACTATGTCTTTACAAATAAAAAAATATTTTAAAAAATATTATTCAAAGAATGTTGTTATTCTTAGTTTAGATGACTTTTATTTGTCTTCTCATCAAAGAAAACTATTGGCTAAAAGACATAATACAAATTTATTTGAAACTAGAGGTGTTCCTGGTACCCACAATTTAAAATTACTAAATCAAACAATCAGAAACCTGAAGAGTAATAAGTTTCCATTATTCCTTCCAGTCTTTGATAAAGTTTCAGACAATAGGAAAAAATATCGAAGAAAAGTTAATAAAGCAGATTTAATTATTTTAGAGGGTTGGTGTGTAGGTTCAAAACCAATAAACCCAAATTTTTTAAAAAAAAATATAAATGATTTAGAACAAATAGAGGACTCCAATTTATTATGGAGAACTGCGTATAATAAAGCTTTATTTGAATATCAAAAAGTTTTTAAAAAATTTAGTTATTTTATATTTATTAAAATACCAAACTGGAAATTTGTAATTGATTGGAAATATAAACAAGAATTAGGACTTCGCTCTTCTATTAGTAATAATCATTTAAAAAAGAAACTTTACAGATTTATACAATTTTATGAAAAATTATCTAAATGGATGTTTTTAACCTCACCTAGTGATTGCAATGTGTTGGTAACTTTAGATAAAAAACAAACAGCAAAAAAAATTACATATAAATGAAAAGATATCTTATTTTTACTGATCTCGATGGGACTCTTCTAGATCATGATAATTATTCATATGGAAATAATAAGAAAATGATCTCTACAATTATCAATAACAAAAATGAAATTATTTTTAACACCAGTAAAACATTTAGTGAATGTAAAAAATTACTTAAAGAATTGAAATTATCAAATATGCCCTTTAGTACTGAAAATGGAGCAGTTTTATATTTTCCTAAAATAAGATTTAATAAAATTAAAAACTCAACTTCTTTTGAAAAATATTGGAAAGTAAGAATAGCTAAATTGTCTTCAAAGGCTTGGCATCAATTTTTAAAAAAGAAACAAAAAAATTATAATTTTTTAATTGCCCAAGACCTCTCTCCAATTATTTTAAAACGATACACGAATTTGAATAATACGAATATGATGTTGGATCGTGAGGCAAGTCAAATTATTCTTTGGGATGATAATCTAACAAACTTAAAATTATTCAAAAAAGAGCTTAAATTTGAAAAAGATGGAATTTTTATAAAAGGTAGTAGGTTCATGCAAATTTCTTCTATATGCAACAAAAGAATAGCTAAAAAGCTAATATCTCATGTTTATGATATTCAATTTCGTGATAAATACACAATGAACACTATTGCTTTGGGCGATAGTAGAAATGATATTGACATGTTAAATTCTTGTAAATACTCCTGCCTTATTAAAAATTCTTCTGGTGTATATCCAAAATTGCGCTCTAATAAAAAAAATGTTTTTAAATCATCAATGTTAGCACCTGACGGTTGGAGTCAAGTCCTGTATAAATTAAATAAAACATTAGATAATAAGATTTTTTAACCATGCCTGACTTTCATCAAAATGGTGTAATAGCCACTCTTCATAATTTTAATTCGAAACCCATAGAGGAAATTGAAAAAGAACTTTTAGATTTTTCAAAAGTCTCACCCATGACTTTAATTCTTCCTTCTTTGTATTCAGAATTAGAAAAGCCAGCATTAACGTATATTGTGAATACTTTAAAAAAAGTTAAATACATAAAAAATATTGTTATTGGTTTAGATCAAGCCAACAAACAAGAATTTATTAAAGCTAAAAAATTTTTTTCAGTGCTGCCTCAAAAAAAATATATTCTTTGGAATGATGGACCTAAATTAAAAAAAATAGATCAACATTTATCTAAAATGGATCTTGCTCCTGCAGAAAAGGGGAAAGGAAGAAATATTTGGTACTGTATGGGTTTCGTAATTTCCTTAAAAGAGTCGGGATCTGTTGCAATGCACGATTGTGATATAGTCACATATGACAAAAATTTAGTAGCAAAACTATTTTACCCCGTTGCTAATCCAAAATTTTCATTTGATTTTTGTAAAGGGTTTTACCCTAGAGTTGCTCAAAAATCTATGAATGGAAGAGTGACAAGGTTATTAGTTACGCCTTTAGTTAAATCCTTACAGAAAATGGTTGGATTTAATGAATATTTAAACTTCTTAGATATATTTAAATATCCTCTGGCTGGTGAATTTTCATTTAAATATAATTTATTGAATGACATAAGAATTCCACATGATTGGGGCCTTGAAATAGGAATACTCTCTGAAATGTACAGGAACTTTGCAAATAATAAAATTTGCCAAGTTGATATAGCAGATACCTATGAACATAAACACCAAGAGGTCTCTAAAAATAATCGTCAAAAGGGTTTATCTAAAATGACTATAGATATTTCTAAAGCTTTATTTAGAAAATTAGCTACACAAGGTCATGTATTTTCCAATGAGAAGTTTAGAACACTTAAAGCAACATATTATAGATTAGCCCTTGATATGGTTCAGATTTATAAAACAGATGCAGAGATGAATGGGTTAAACTTCGATGTCCACAAAGAAGAGGAAATGGTTGAGCTCTTTGCACAAAATATTATTGAAGCAGGAAAAATATTCTTAGACTCACCAAGTGAAAATCCAAATATACCAACGTGGAGAAGAGTTGATAGTGCTGACCCAACTATTTTAAAATCTTTTAATGATGCCGTCATGGAAGATAATTCCTAAAGTGCAAGAAGAATTAAAAAATAATCTAAACATACACTTTCAAATTATTTATAAGGATATATTAGATCAAAACGAAATTTTAAAACTAATTAATAGAGTTCTTGATTTGTTTCAAAATAAAGATTTAGGTATTTCTGAACCTAATTGGTCTCAAAAAGATGTTTTCTTAATTACATATGGTGACTCAATATATGAGGAAAAAAATAATAAATTAAAAACTCTAAGCAAGTTTTTAGACAAGTATTGTAAAAAACAATTTAACAATTTGCACATTCTACCTTTTTTTCCATACAGTTCAGATGATGGATTTTCTATAACTGATTATGAAGAAGTAAGGTCTGATTTAGGTGATTGGAAAGACATTAAATCATTATCAAAAAATTTTAGGATAATGAGTGATATTGTTATCAATCATGCATCTATAGAAAGTAAATATTTTAAATCTTTTATAGAGAATAAAACTGAAACACAAAATTTTTTTATAAAACTCAAAAACAAACAAGGTTTTGAACAAGTTATTCGCCCTAGAAGTTCAGATCTTTTTAGAGAATTTGAAATTAATAAAGAAATTTATTATTTATGGTGTACTTTCAGCCATGATCAAGTTGACTTTAATTTTAAAAATCCTGAGGTTTTATTTTTCTTTATTAAGTTAATTCATTTATATCTTAAAAATGGTGTTAGAGTATTTAGGTTAGATGCTATTGCTTTCCTTTGGAAAGAACATGATACTAACTGTCTAAATTTACCGCAGACTCATGAAGTTGTGAAATTAATTAGAACACTTTTGAATGCTTTTAGTAAAAATACTTTACTTATAACTGAAACAAACTTGCCCAATTTAGAAAATCTTAGTTATTTCGGTGAAAATGATGAAGCAAATGCTGTATACAACTTTGCTCTACCACCCTTGCTACTATGGACTCTTGTGATGGGAGATAGCACAGCTCTTCGAAAATGGTCAATGAGCATGCCTCCTGCAAAAGATCATACATCTTATTTCAATTTCATAGCCTCTCATGATGGTATTGGCCTGAGACCTACAGAGGGAATTTTAACAGAAAAAGAAAGAAATAACTTAGTCGATATCATGACCGATTTTGGAGCAAAAACTACCAAAAGAAAAAAAACAGATAACACCGAAACTGTTTATGAAATAAATATCTCACTCATAGATGCTATGAAAGGAACATTTCAAGGAAGTGATCATTTGCAAATTGAAAGATTTATTTGTTGCCATGCAATAATGCTAGGACTCGAGGGAATACCAGCATTTTACATACATAGTATTTTGGGCTCAACAAATGACTATGAAAAGTTAGAGCAAACGAAAAATAATAGATCTATAAATAGAAGATCTTGGAAGTATGATGAAATTGATGGATTACTTGCAAATACTGATACTTTTAATTCAAAAATATATAATCAATTATCAAAATTAATTGAAATTAGAAAAAACCAATCTGCATTTCATCCAAATGCTACACAATTTACATTTAATTTAGGTAAGAACTTTTTTGGTTTTTGGAGACAGAGTCATGATAAAAGGCAGTCGATATTTTGTGTAAGTAATGTAACTAATGTTTTCCAATATTTAGATTTGTCAGAATTAAATCTAATTGCGTCAAATGAATGGTGGGATTTAATCTCTAATGAGATAATTATTGATATCAAATCAACAATTACTTTAAAGGCCTATCAAACCATGTGGATTACAAACTACTAATTAAAGTTTATGTCTTTTCGACATAAGCCCTAAAACTGAGACTTTTTTTCTATTACTTTCATTAAAAAATTTGTGTTATATTTCGATATGACCGATCCTAAAACATACAAATTTAACACTAAAACCTTACATAGTGGGCATCAGCCTGATAAAAATTTTGGCTCCCGTGCCGTTCCAATTTATCAAACAACATCATACTTATTCCAAGATGCAGATCACGCAGCTGCTTTATTTAATCTAGAAGAGGGTGGACATATCTATAGCAGAATATCCAATCCTACTATATCAGTTCTGGAAGAAAGAGTTGCAGCTTTAGAGGGCGGCTCAGCTGCTTTAGCTACTGCCTCTGGTATGAGTGCAATGATGCTAGCTCTTCTAAATATTTGTAGTGCAGGTGATCATATTGTTTCCTCATCACAATTGTATGGAGGCTCTTTTAACTTACTGAGACTAACTTTAAAAAGATTTGGTATTGAAACAACTTTTGTTAAGCCCAGAGACACAGAGGGTTTCAAAAAAGCAATTCAACCCAATACAAAATGCATTTGGGGTGAGTTGATTGGTAATCCTGGAATAGAAATTATGGATTTACCTGAAATTTCCAAAATAGCAAAAGACGCCGGTATTCCTTTAATGGTCGATGGAACATTTAACACACCATATTTGTGTAATCTCTTTGAATTAGGTGCAGATATAATCACACACTCTCTAACAAAATGGATGGCAGGTCATGGCACTTCTATGGGTGGTATAATTGTTGAAAAGGGTGACTTTGATTGGACTAAGGGAGATAAGTTTCCAACAATGACTGAACCATATGATGGTTATCACGGTCTTTCTTTTGCAGAAGAATTTGGTCCAGCAGCATTTACTATGAGAGCAAGGGCAGAGGGCATGAGAGACTTTGGTCCATGTATGAGTCCAACAAATGCATTTAATATTT
Source organism: uncultured Alphaproteobacteria bacterium (assembly GCA_902521835.1). Classification (GTDB taxonomy): domain Bacteria; phylum Pseudomonadota; class Alphaproteobacteria; order HIMB59; family HIMB59; genus HIMB59. Next base: position 13,524 of record CABYTH010000009.1, on the reverse strand, counting down.
TAATAGGAATAGAAACTCTTTCAGTCAGAATGGAAAAGCATTTATCCAATACTAAAATAATGGTTGATTACTTAAGTAACAACCCAAGTGTTTCTTGGGTAAATCATCCAAGTTTACCGGATCACCCTGATCATAAAGTTGCTGCAAAATTAATGCCTAAGGGCGCTGGCTCAATGATAGCTTTTGGAATTAAAGGAGGCAAAGAAGCTGGTCACGCATTTATAAACTCTTTAAAACTAACTTCACATTTAGCTAACGTTGGTGACGCAAAATCACTAGTTATTCATCCAGCATCTGCAACTCACTCTCAAATGGATAAAAAATCATTAGAATTGGCAGGTTTAACTGAAGATATGATACGTTTTTCTGTTGGCTTGGAAGACATGGATGACATTATTAATGACTTTGAAAATGGTTTCAGAGCATCTCAAAAGCCAAGACTTGTAGCTTCTAAATGAAGCTCAAAGTTAACGGAAAAGAGGCATATTACACATCTAGTGGAAGAGAAATAGATAAAAATCAACCCTCGATTGTATTTGTTCATGGTAGTGGTCTGAGCCATGTCACATGGGTGCTTCAAACAAGATACTTTGCATTTCATGGTTACAATACAATTGCAGTAGATCTACCCGGCCATGGTGACTCAGAAGGACCACCATTAAAAACTATAGAGGAGATGGCTGATTGGGTTGCAGACCTATTAACATCTTTGGGTATTGATAAAGCCTCATACGTCGGTCATTCACAGGGATGTTTAGTGGGATTAGAATTTGCACAAAGACATCCTAAGAAATTAGATTTACTTGCACTAATCAATGGATCTATGTCAATGAAGATGAACACTGAACTTTTAGACTTAGCATTAAATAAAGATCAAAAAGCAGTTGATCTTATGATGGATTGGGTGCATGGACCTTTAGGCCATAAAGGTGGCCATCCCGTTCCAGGTTTAAGCCATTTAGGTATGGGTGGTCAGCTAGTATCTTCAAATAATGACGGAACTCTTGGTGCAGACTTCAATGCTTGCGATAAATACACTAATGGTGAAGCTGCTGCTAAAAGCATTAAACACCCAACTTTATGTATCGTAGGCAAACATGATAAAATGACTCCTAAAAAAGTGGGTCTAGAATTGGCTTCAAATATAGAGGGATCAAAAACAGTCGTTTTAGAAGAGTCTGGACATATGTCTATTTTAGAAACGGCGAGTGAAACTAAAAATATTTTAAAAAATTTCTTTAAAGAAAATAGCCGTGCTTCATAAAGGATCTTGTCACTGTAAGGCTATTGAGTTTGAGATTGACTCTGATCTTGAAAAAATAATGCAATGCAATTGCTCCATTTGTATTAGAAAAAATGCAAAAATGATAATGGTTCCTAAATCTAATTTTAAACTTTTAAAGGGAAAAGAAGATCTATCTCTTTATCAATTTAATCTAAACTTAGCTGAACATTTTTTTTGCAAGCATTGCGGGATATACACTCACCACAATAGAAGAACTGATCCAAACGGTATGGGTATTAATCTAGGGTGCTTAGATGATGTAGATCCACTAGACTATGAAGCTGGTCTCAATGACGGAAGAAAACTATCCTAGTCAGATCTTGATTTTAATATAAAAAAAACTAATATTGGCCATGGCCCAAGTTAAAGAATATTTAACGTTTGATGACGTTTTATTGAAACCCCAAGCATCAACTATTCTCCCTAATAACGTCGATATTTCAACAAATCTAACAAAAGATATAAAACTAAATATTCCTATCATATCAGCAGCAATGGACACTGTAACAGAGTCCAAAATGGCAATATCAATGTCTCAAAATGGTGGTTTAGGAGTAATTCACAAAAATTATGATATTGAGACGCAAAGTTATGAAGTTAAAAAAGTAAAAAGATACGAAGCAGGGATTGTCTATAATCCAATAACAATGAGTCCTAATAATACAATTGAAGATGTTTTAAATGTCATGGAAAAACAAAATATATCTGGTTTTCCAGTGGTCGATAAAGCTAATAAACTTCAAGGAATTATTACTAATAGAGATGTTCGATTTGTAATTAATAAAAAAACAAAAGTTAAAGATTTAATGACTAAAAAAGTAATCTCTATTACTCAAACCCAATCAAAAGGAATGTCCTCTTTTGGACTGGCAAAAAAATTACTACAAGAAAATAGAATAGAGAAACTAGTTGTAACTGATAATAACAATAAATGTATTGGTTTAATTACTGTTAAGGATATTCAAAGAGGAGAGAAGTTTCCTTATTCTGTTAAAGATAAAAATGGACAATTATTAGTTGGTGCTGCAATAGGAAGTAAGCCTAATGACTTACAAAGAGCTATTGAATTAGATAAAGCTGGTGTCGATATTTTGTTCATAGACACAGCTCATGGTCATTCATCAGCAGTATTAGAGTCTTTTAAAAAAATAAGAAAAAAAATAAAATTACCTATAGTTGTAGGCAATATTGCTACACCTGAAGCTGCTAAAGACTTAATTAAATTAGGTGCAGATGCAATCAAGGTAGGTATTGGTCCAGGTTCGATCTGTACTACTAGAATTGTTGCAGGTGTGGGAGTACCTCAATTTACTGCGATTCAAGATATTGCTTCAATTACCAATAAAAATAAAATTCCAATGATCTCCGATGGGGGGATACGTTATTCTGGTGACATTGTAAAAGCGCTTGCAGCCGGAGCCAACTGTATCATGGCAGGTTCTTTGTTTGCTGGAACAGATGAGTCACCTGGAGAAGTTTTTCTATTTCAAGGAAGATCTTATAAATCCTATCGTGGAATGGGCTCTCTAGGAGCTATGGCTAGAGGTTCAGCAGATCGATATTTTCAAGACGAAATTAATGAGGCTATCAAATTAGTCCCTGAGGGTATTGAGGGAAGAATTCCGTATAAAGGTCAAGTATCTAACGTTTTATTTCAATTGACGGGAGGTTTGAGATCTGGAATGGGATATACGGGTTCTAAAAACCTTACTATACTCAAAAAAAATGCAAGATTTGTCCGTTTGACCAATTCTGGCATTAATGAAAGTCACGTTCACGGTGTCCAAGTAACAAAAGAAGCTCCAAATTATCGCTCAAATTGAGTAAATCAGTATTAATTATAGATTTTGGATCTCAGTATACGCATTTAATTGGAAGGAAAATTCGTGAGCTGGGAGTTTATGCAGAAATATATCCTCCAAAATATCTCAAAAATGTAACTAATATTTTAAACCATTCAGTTTTAATATTATCAGGGGGCCCAGACTCTGTTTTAAATAAAAATGCACCTAAAATTGATATTCCTTTAGATCAAATACCTATTCCAATTTTAGGTATTTGTTATGGCTTTCAATATATTTCAAAAGAATTTGATGGTGTTATAGAAAAAAGTAACCAAAGAGAATACGGAAAAACAATTATAAAGATATCAAAGTGTGATTTATTTAAGAACACTAACTCTGAACAACAAGTATGGATGTCTCATGGAGATAGTTTAACAAAAATTCCAAAAGGTTTTAAAATTCTTGCTAAAACTAAAAATAAAATACCAGCAGCTATTTATAAAAAAAATATTTATGCAATACAATTTCATTGCGAAGTTACACACTCTGAATTTGGTAATCAAATATTAAAAAACTTTTTATTTAATATTTGTAACTTAAAAGAAAATTGGAAAAATAATGATTTACACCAAACTATTGGTAGATATCTAAGAATTAATGTTAAAGAAAAAAAACCAAATATAGTGTGTGCAGTATCAGGTGGAGTTGACTCTACAGTTTTGGCTTTTGCTATATCAAAATATCTTAAATTAGATAACGTTCACTTTATATTTGTAAATAATGGATTGCTTAGAAAATATGATATTAAAAATATAAAATCTGTATTTAAGTCTTTCAATTTAAAATTAAATATAATCAATGCAGAACATATCTTTTTAAAAAAACTAAAAAATGTTACTGATCCAGAACTTAAAAGAAAGATAATTGGGGGGGTATTTATAGAGGTATTCTCAAAATATATTAGAAAATTATCACAAAAAGATTTCTATCTCGCACAAGGAACTTTATATACAGATATTATAGAAAGCCACTCTTACCATGGTGGAAAGAGTGTGACTATAAAATCACATCATAATGTTGGGGGTTTACCAAAAGACCTTAAATTTGACGTTATAGAGCCTTTTAAAGAGCTTTTTAAGGACGAAGTAAGACGATTAGGTCTATTCTACAAATTAGATCAGAGATTTGTTAATCGACATCCTTTTCCTGGACCAGGACTGGGTATTCGCTGTATTGGAAAGGTAAACAGACAAAGACTTGATACTTTAAGAGAAATAGATGAAATTTTTATTAATTTTTTAATTGAAAAGAATTTATACAACAAATCATGGCAAGCTTTTGCTGTTTTACTTCCTGTTAAATCTGTAGGCGTGATGGGCGATGAGAGAACCTATGAGGAAACTTGTGTTTTAAGATGTATTAATTCAGTTGATGGAATGACAGCAGATGTTACACAGATTGATATTGAAACTTTATCTGAAGTAGCAACTCATATAATTAATAGAGTCCCTAGAGTAAACAAAGTCCTTTATGACATAACCAGTAAGCCCCCATCTACTATTGAGTGGGAATAAAAAAAAGAAATATTGTAATTAAATATTTAATTTTTAGTATTATTAGAAACTTATGATTACAGTTCTAGTTAAATTTAAAATATCTGATGATCTTAATTTAAAAACTCTTAAAGAAAAATTTATTGAAACTTCTGAAATATATATAGATGTAGAGGGACTTCTGAGAAAAAATTATATTGCAGATATTGAAAATGGATTTGCTGGGGGAGTCTATACTTTTTTAACAATAGAAAATGCAAAAACATGGTTTAGTGAAGATAGAATTAAGTGGATTACAGAACGCTACTCTAAACCAGAAATTACATATTATGAGAGCCCAGTAATAGTGGATAACGAAAAAAATAAAATAATATCCTAACTAAATTTTTTAAATAAATGGTAATTGTGAAAATTTAATACTTTAGATATTTTTAAAAAAATCTATTTTAATTATTGTGAAGCATAATTTTAACAGAATTGATCGTTTACCTCCCTATATATTTGGAGAGATAAATAAACTTAAAGCAAAACTTAGAAAGAATGGAAAAGATATAATTGATTTTGGTATGGGTAACCCAGATATGCCTACACCAAAACACATTAGAGATAAATTAAAAGAAGTAGCAGATAAACCTGGAACTGGAAGATATTCTGTAAGTAAAGGAATACCTGGACTAAGAAAAGCTCAAGCAAAATATTACCAGAAAAGATTTGGTGTAAAATTAAATCCTGATAGTGAAGTTATAGTAACTTTGGGTTCCAAAGAGGGCTTAGCTAACTTAGCTCAAGCAATTTCAACACCAGGAGACATTATTATTTCTCCCAACCCCTCGTACCCTATACACCCTTATGGATTTATTATTGCAGGTGCATCATTAAGACATTTACAGACAATGAAAGATGGAGTTTTTGATCCAGAAACCTATCTTGAAAGATTAGATCGATCTATAAGAAATAGCACTCCATCTCCAGTAGCTCTAATTGTATCATTTCCATCTAATCCAACAGCTCAAGTAGTTGATTTACATTTTTATAAAGAAATAGTTAAGATGGCCTTAAAGTATAATGTTTATGTTTTATCAGACCTTGCTTATGCAGAGATATATTTTGATAAGAAACCACCTCCATCAATTCTCCAAGTAAATAGAGCTAAAGAAATTGCTGTTGAATTTACTTCTATGTCAAAAACTTATGCTATGGCTGGTTGGAGAATAGGTTTTGCAGTTGGAAATAAAAAACTAATTGAAGCCTTAACAAAAATTAAATCTTACTTAGACTATGGTGCTTATACACCAGTACAAGTTGCAGCAGCAACAGCACTTAATGGTCCTCAAACCTGTGTATCAAGTATTCGGGCAACTTACGAGAGTAGACGAGATGTTTTAGTTGAGTCTATGTCAAGGTCTGGATGGGATATACCTAGTCCTTCGGCTAGTATGTTTGCATGGGCACCTATCCCTAAAAAGTACCAAAATAAAGGATCTTTAAAATTTGCAAAAGATTTAATGGTTAAAGCAAATGTAGCTGTTTCTCCTGGCATTGCTTTTGGCGAATATGGTGAAGGTTTTGTTCGGATAGGACTAGTTGAAAATGAGCAAAGAATACGACAAGCAGCTAAAAATGTACGTAATCTTAGCCTTTAGTTTAATAATTACTCATATTTCAAATTAAATAAATATTGCTTATATTCTTGATAATTATATAAAACCAACCTTAAGATGATTAACACAAAAAAAATAGGCTCTGTTCTCAAAAACATCAATAATATTGATGAATTGAGTATTTCAGATGTAATTGATTGTAATCAAGGTCAATTAATTGCTGTTAAAGTAATTTCAGTTAATCCTAATTATAATAAATTGGAGTTAGTCTCTGGAAGAATTACTGAATTAACTGAGGGAGATGTTATTGTTGGTGCATTGGGTAATAGAATTGCTTCTTCAGGAATGACAGGTTCTGTTCCAACTGAATTAAATAAACACGATAAAATTCACATTTTAAATTTAGGAGGAGTAATTGGTAATTGTAAAGATTTTAATATTCTTCTGGGACCAGCTACAGAATGTGAAGTCCTTGGATCGGTTGTAGATAATAGTAACAAACAATTGAATCTAGTAGATTATTCAAAAATTAAAGAAATGAAAATTAAAACAAAAGTACCATCTATTGCAGTCATAGGAACAGGTATTGACTCTGGTAAAACTACTGTTACATCCTTTATAATCAAAACTCTTAGTAATTATTTTAAGAAAATTAATGCATGTAAACTAGCAGGTACCGCTTCACAAAAAGATTTATATTCTTATGAGGATAATGGTGCTTATAAAACATCAGATTTTGTAGATTACGGTCTGCCGAGTACCTGTATGAATGATAAAAAAATCATACAAAGTTGTTCAGTATCAATTATTAGCAATATGTCTGAGGACGCTGAGATAATTCTAATGGAATTAGGTGATGGTTATCATGGCGATTATGGAACTAAAGAAATAATTCAAAATACTGATATTACAGAGTCAATTGAAGTTATTGTAATTTGCGCTTATGACGTATCAGGAGCAGTAAATATTATAGAAAATTTAAAATCAAATAATTTAGATAACAAATTACTGATAATTAGTGGCCCTGTAACTAATAATGTATCTGCTTATAAACAATCAATTGATAAGTTTTCTATACCTAATTCAGATTTTTTAAATATTTATAATTCAACTAACCATGTCAATGTTTTTGCTAAGATAATTAATAGGATTAATAATGATTAAAGTAGGCATAATTGGAGCAAATGGTTATTTAGGTGTTGAGTTAATACGAATTCTCTTTGTACATCCCGAAGTAAAATTATCAAAAATCTTTCAAAGAGAAATGGAAATAGATGAGGAATTTCCACATTTACAGTCTTATAATTTAAAAGATTTACAGACATCTAATCTTGATGATTTTAAAAATCTTGATTGTGTTTTTTTATCACTACCTCATGGTTCAGCCCATGAATATGTCAAAGAATTATTATCAAAAGTTAAAATCATAGACCTAAGTTCAGATTTTAGAATTTCTAATCAAGAGGATTATAACAAATATTACAAATCAAATTTTGATGCTGACATTCAAAGTAAGTTTCAATACGGATTTATTGAAAATTCAATCGATGACATAAAAAAATCTTCTAACATATCCAATCCTGGTTGCTTTGCGCTAACGGCTCAACTATCTTTATTACCATTTCAATCTATAATTAAAAAAGTATCTATTACTGCTATTACTGGATCAAGTGGTGGTGGTAAAAATCCTTCTTTGAAAAATCATCATTCTACAAGATCTAAAGATATTTTTTCATACAACATAAATTCACATCGACATTTAGCAGAAATTTATCAATCTTTTCCAAATTTAAAGGAGACTCTATCATTTGTTCCAATGTCAGGACCTTTCTCTAGAGGTATATATCTTACAAGTCATATAGAAATAAATGAAGATTCAACTTATGAGTCCTTAAATTCCATTTTAATTGATTGTTTTAAATCATCTCCTTTCATTAGAGTACAAGATAATACTAAGCTTTCTAACGTAGTAGGTTCAAATTATTGTGATATTTCAATGTCTTATAAAGATGAGAGACACTTCGTTGTAGAGGCTTGTTTAGATAACTTAGTTAAAGGTGCCTCAGGTAACGCTATTGAGTGTATGAATATAATCTTTGATCTTGATCAAACTTTGGGATTAAAACAAATGATACCTTTATATCTATAATGAAAAATCAAAGTTTTTACCAATCGATATTACAAAATTCCATTCTTGTCATAAAAGTAAGTGGTAAGATTTGTGATAACCAAGATAATATCGATAATGTTATAAGCGACATAAAAGAATTATTGAATTCTATTTCGAAGTTAAAAGTTGTTTTAGTTTTTGGATTTGGACGACAGCTAGATAACTATATGATCAATGTACATGGTATTGAGCCAAAAAAAATAAATGGTAGAAGAGTAACATCTCCCACAGACATAGAGGCAGCCAAAAAAATATCTGGTCAAATTTTAATAGATATTTTTAGTTTGAGCTCACGATATAATATCAGAAATTTTCCAATTCCTATTTCAAAGAAAGACTTTATTGCAGCAAAAAGAAGAGATGTAGTTGATAACATTGATTATGGTCAAGTAGGGGACGTCGTTTCAGTTGATGCTTTACAAATTAAAAACCTATTTAAAGAACATGATATGATTATTATGCCAAGTTTAGTTTTAGATAAAAACACATCTGAAGTATTGAATGTAAATGCAGATACAATAGCTACAGAATTGGCGATTAATCTTTCTGCAAGTAAACTAATTTTTATTTCAGATGTTGCATATATTAAAGATTTAGAGGGAAAAAGAATTTCTTCTGTTGATGAAAATGTTGCAAAAAAACTTTTTGAAGAAAATATCATATCTGAAGGTATGGTTGTTAAAGTTGAAAATTCATTAAAGGCTTTAAACAAGGGTATTCAAAAGATTCATATTATTAGTGGAGAAATAAAAAACGCCTTAATAACTGAACTTGAAACTGAGGAGGGCATCGGTACAGTTTTCCAAAAAAATGAACTTGAGTACTAATTTTTTAATTTAAAAGCAATTCCTATAATTTCTTTTCCTTCATCATCCCAAGGACCTTCAGCATAATAGTTACCATCTTTATTTTTAGAGGTGGAACCAACAATTGCCATTGGTTCAGTCTCTCCATCTGAGGCTAGGTCTAAATTTGCACTAATCAAAATTAAACCATCTTCTGTTTTGAAATTTATTTTTTCTCTATTCTTACTTTGAATATCATTTTCCATTTCAAATGATTTATTTAATTTGGTAAATGTTAGTATTCCATTACTAATAGTTGCTTGATCAGAACCTAAATAATCATCCTGTTCTAGTTTTCCATTATCATCATATATTTTCCAATACCACATTAACTCATAATCGCCGTCTTCAAAATTTTCATTTGATGCGATGGATTGATACTTTGATTTGTCTATTAATATTTGAGAATTATTAGCTACAGCGACTTTTGTATTATTAGAATAATCCCATTCTATGTCAACAACAGCTAATGCTTTAGGTGCTGTTTGTTTTGTTAACTCATTGCAACTATATCCTAAATTCTCAATATTAAGCTTTTCGCAAGACCTCGCTAAACTTAATTCATCATACGCGACAGCCATTTCATGACCTTTAGATTTTGTATATAAACCATATTTATAATCCCAAACCAAATCTTCATTAGTGTTGAAACCTTTAAGTTTACTCCAGTTTGTAGTACCCCTATGATCTATTATCAAGTTACCGTTAATCCATATTTTAAAATATCCCTTTTCAGGATTATCATCGAAGTTAATATTTTGAACTACATCAATCCATTCACCTTTTTTAAATTCATTCCATTCTAGGGCTAAAAGTTCAAAATCTCTAACCTGACAATAACTTCCACCTCCAAATCTATCACCAAGACAATAGGGGTTACTATCTTTAAAAATTTGCATACCCATACTAGCTTCACTTCTCATAACAAGTCCAAATTCTTTTCTTACTCCAAACATAAACATTGGTGGTGTGAATTCATTTCTAGTATGCCATTGCTGAATAGCTACAAATTCAGGTGACCAATCTTCAGGTTTACTTACAATTTTGATAGAGTAAGATGTCCAAACATTATCCTTAAATTTCCCATAATAGTTAATAGGAGAAAATTCTGCTCTTGTATATGCCCCTCCGAGTCTTTCACAGTCTCCTTTAATACCTATGCAATCTTTTCCTAATCTAAAAATTAGTGCTGTTTCACCAAACCTAGTACCATCAGTTATGACTGATAAGATATTGTAGTCTAATTTGTTCATTATATTTTTATAAATTGAGTATCTATTTTTTATATTTTTACTGCCAAGTTCTGAACCATTTGGAATATTCAAGGTCGTATCTTGATTTGAAAGTCCTGCATTCTTTAAAAGAAAAACATCACCATTATTAGAACTTGTTAAATTAGATGTTGACTCCTCTGAGGAATTAGAAATTTTTCCATCATCGCCAATAGTTAGTCCAAACAAAATTTTTGGTAATAAAAATAGAATTAAAATGAATAATCTAATCATTAAACTAATATTTTTTAAATATTTTATAAATAAAAAAAAAAAAATTACAACGATTTTGAGATTATATCTAAACCATTATTTAACTCTTTTTTGTTAATTATTAGAGGAGGGGTTATTCTTATAATGTTACCCTGAATAAGTGTAGTGATAAGTCCATTATTAGCCATTTTTGTAAATGTTTTTAAGGCAATTTCATTCGTTTTAAATTCTATACCAGCCATGAGACCTAAGCATCTGGTATCAACAATTTTATCTTTATGATCGTTATGCATTTTTTTAAGTAAATTTGATAAAAATTTACCATTAATTTTCACTTTATTTAAAAAAGCCTTTTTGTTTATAGATTTCAATACATTATATGAAACTCTAGTTTGAAGCATACCACCGCCAAATGTAGAACCATGAAAACCAGTTGAAATCATCTTAGATATATATTTTTTTACTATTGTTGCGCCAATAGGAATACCAGAACCTAATCCTTTAGCTGAGGTTATAATATCCGGATTAACACCATAATGTTTGTATGCAAAAATTTTTCCAGTTCGACCTATACCGCCTTGTATTTCATCTCCGATAAGTAAAACTTTCTTATTTATACATATCTCTTTTATAGCTTTAGCGAAATTCTTACTGCAAATATTTATTCCACCATCTCCTTGAACAAATTCTATTATTATTGCTACCGTTTTTTTATTTACTAATTTTTTGAGATGAAAGACATCATTAAATTTACAAAACTTTACTTTACCTGGAACAGGCCCTATGTCAGATTTGTATTTTTTATTACTGCCGACTGATAAGGCTCCAATTGTTCTTCCATGAAAAGAGGAAGTCATAGCAATAATTTCATCTTTGCCCTTTTTACTTCCATAGTTTCTTGCTATTTTTAATGCAGCTTCAATGCTTTCTGCACCTGAATTAGAAAAGAACACATCACCTTTGTTAGAATTTTCAGATAATAATTTAGATAATTTAGTCTTGAACTCATGCATTTGAGAACCCGATAAATGAGTAATGCCAGTTTTTATTTGATCTTGTAAACTTTTTCTTACAACTGGGTGATTATAGCCAAGAGAATTGACTGCAACTCCTGCTGAGAAATCCAATAATTTTCTTCTATCAGAGGTGTATAAATAACAACCATTACCCTTTACAACTTTAAAATTACTAAATTTGTATGTTTTTAATAAGTTATTCATGTTTTTTTATTTATATTTTTAATAAAAAAAGAAAATTTTGATAGTCAAAATCTCCACTGGCTTATTTTATTCATAAGAAAATCTCTAAAAGCTATTAATTTTAAACTTCCTTTTAGATTTTCATGATAAACCATATGAACATCGTAACTTGGTCCTTCTATATCTGGCAATACTTTAACAAGATGGGCTTTATGTTGAGCCATATAATCAGGTAATGCAGCTAATCCCGCACCAGTTTCTACGGCTACTAATAAACCATATAGATTATTAATTGTAATATGAGGTCTTCTATTTTTTTGGTTTTTTTTAACACCAGTTTTCAGTATCCAATTGGTGTCAGAAAGGGGGGATGGTTTTCCGATGCCATATGTAATTAATCTGTGGCTATTAAGTTCTGATCTTCTTAAAGGCATACCCATTTCATTAATGTAATTCGCCGATCCGTAAATATGGTATTTGATTGTTGCTATGTGCTTTGAAACTAAATCTAAATGTCTTGGTTTTCGCATCCATAAACCAATATCATAATCTTGGCGAAGCATATCTTGCTCATCTTCAGAGTAGTTTAGTTTAAGATTAATTTCTGGATATTCATGAATAAACTCATTAATTCTTGGGCTAAGCCACATCGATCCAAAAGCAACTGTGGTATTTATGGAAAGGTTGCCAGTGGGAACTGACTTATACTCAACTATCTTTTTTTCTATTGAATTTAAATCAGCAAAAATTTTTTCAGTTTCTTCAAAAAGATAAGAACCTTGCTCTGTGAGCGTTATACCTTTTGTGTGCCTTTTAAATAGTTTGGTTTTTAAACTATGCTCAAGAGATTGAATTTGTCTAGTAATAGCAGATTGACTAAGGTGAATAGTATCCATAGCTCTGGAGATGCTACCAGCTGTAGCTACGTGATAAAATGTTTTAAGTCTATCCCAATCCATTAATAATTGTATTCAAATCCCCGTTTAATATCAGAATGTCTATTAAATAATATTTTTTTGAGGATTTCAAATCCAATAAAATATTGTGTGCATCATTTAATTCATTCTTACTTTCAATAAGTTGTGTAATATCTATTTTTTGGGCTTTATATAATATTTCGTTTCCTTGTAATTTTAATTCTAAGCTATCAATTATTTTTTCTTGGTTATTTATTTTATTTAAATAAAAATCATAATTGTTCCAAGACTCTAAGTAAGTATTAAGTAAGTCTCTCTTTAAGTCTTTATGTTCTAATAATTTTTTTTGATAATTATATTCCTCAATATTAAAATTATTTTCATCTTTATAGCCGTCATAAATAGGAACGCTAAGAGATAGTGACAAAGATGAGGATCTTCTATGATCAATCGCTGCAGAATAATTATCACTCTCACTTAGGGAATAAGTTAGATCAACAGAAGGTCTCAAATCTTTTTTGCTCATTTCTAGTTCAGGTAAATATGTGTTTTCAATAAAAGAGAGATATTGGCCATAAGAGGAATTCATCAATTCTGAAAATAATTTCTTAGTAATTTGTGAATTAGATACGTCTATCACATAATCAAAATTTACATCCTCATCATAAATTTCTAGATCAAGTAAC
>CABYTH010000008.1:0-40053 GCA_902521835.1 uncultured Alphaproteobacteria bacterium | reverse complement strand
AACTATCGAAAGAATGTTTAAAGATTTAGTAAAGAAAAATGAATATGCTTTTTCTTCAAACCATGTAGGAGAGTCTACATATGGTAATCATGGTTTTTATGCAAATAATCTCAGACTTCTTACATCTATTGTGATAAACGACTCAAAGACGTTCAATAAATCAATAAATTTTTTTTTGAAAAATATGAAATTAAATAAAACTCAAAGTGGACTATTTAAAATTGAAAGTAGAAGAGGTGAATGTTCACTTCATTATAATTTACATATATTAAGTGCAATTATGAGCACATTGTGGAATTTAAATATACAGAGTGTTAATTTGATAAACGATAAACTTACAGGTACCCACAACTTAAATGAAATTGTTGAGGTAATTATCGACTCTGTTGCTGACCCAACGATTGTTATCAAAGAAAACAAAAGAGTTGGTTACAATCAATCTGGAAGAAAAACTTGCTCATCTTCTCCTGAAGATATAATTAAATTTGGTAATAATGTTATCTGGTTAACTAATCTATCATCAATGTGGTTTGGGCCATACTACTCCATGTCTAACAACAAAGAAAATAAGAAAAAATTTATAGACTCAAGTTTACTTCAAAATTATTTATATCAAGGAGATGATGACTCAAATTTAATAAGTTATTTTCAGAAATTCATCTATCTTGATACAGATACTAAAGAAGAAATCAAATTACATAAAAAAGTATCATTTGATGATTTAGAGTTTTAAAAGATATTTTTACACCACATTTTATTTGATAAGTTTTACTTACTTTTTTTAAAATATTTATAATAAATACAAATGATATCAATGGTGCCGGCTGGGGGACTCGAACTCCCGACCTGATGATTACAAATCAACTGCTCTACCAACTGAGCTAAGCCGGCATTGTGTTATTATTTATATTAAAATCTAGAATAAACAATATTTAAAAAGTGCTAATTTTGAAATGATATGCAGCAATTGCTAGAGAATTTGCTGCATTATAACTATCAATACCATCAACATTTTTTTGAGGGATACTTATTTTAAAGTCACTTTTTGCTAAAATATTTTTTCTAATCCCTTTTCCTTCATTTCCTACGATGATGACAGATTTGTTATCAAAATTAAATTCTCTATTCATTTCCTCACCACTCATATCTAAGGAATAAGTCCAATAGCCAGATTTTTTTAGAAATTCTATTGTTCTGTTAATATTTTTAGAAACGTGATATTTCAACACTTCAACAGCTCCAGACGAGGTTATTGACGTTACCTCGTTAATATCTGCCGAAGAATACTCTGAAAGTAATAGACCATCAGCTCCAATCAACAGAGCCGTTCTTATAATGTTTCCAAGGTTATTTTGGTCTGTAATCTGATCGGCAATAATAATAAGAGATTTTTTGGTGTTTATAATAATATCCTCTAAATTGGAGGGTTTGTACTTTTCTCTTCGTATAACTATATCGTTGATAAATCTATCATTTTTAATACCAAGTCTATTAAAATCGTTTTTCTTTAGTAACCTTGTCTTATTATTTAGTTTATTTTGCTCTATTAACTCTGCAAAAGCTGATTGTCTTTCAATATTTATAAAAATTTCAATAATTTTATCGGGATTATGAATTATACAACTAGTGCAAGAATTAGCCCCTGAAATAAACATTATTTTAAATAACAGTAAAAATTAAGGAAGTCTATTGACTTTCAAAGACAATTATCTATTAATCAACACCTGATTTTTAAACACTTTGGAGGGATGGCCGAGTGGTTAAAGGCGGCAGACTGTAAATCTGTTCACGCAAGTGTACGTAGGTTCGAATCCTACTCCCTCCACCACTTTTTTTCACTTTTCTTATTGAATTTTAAAGAAAAATTAGTAGTTTATCGGAACTCACAAGGATTTGATTTTGTGGATGTTTTGAAGTGGTTACCCGCTAAATCGCGGGTGTAGCTTAATGGTAAAGCTCCAGCCTTCCAAGCTGGCTACGAGGGTTCGATTCCCTTCACCCGCTCCAAGTACATTAAAAAAATTAAGTAATAGATATTAAAAAGAGGTAACAACTTAAAATGACTAAAGAAAAATTTGACAGATCGAAAGAACACGTCAACATCGGAACTATCGGTCACGTCGACCATGGTAAAACTACACTTACTGCAGCAATAACAAAAGTTTTGGCAGAAAAAGGTGGTGCAGAGTTTACAGCGTATGATGAAATTGATAAAGCACCTGAAGAAAAAGAGAGAGGTATAACAATTTCAACAGCGCACGTCGAGTATTCAACTGATAAAAGACACTATGCTCACGTCGACTGTCCAGGTCACGCAGACTACGTAAAAAATATGATTACTGGTGCTGCTCAGATGGACGGAGGTATTTTAGTTGTTAACGCAGCTGATGGTCCAATGCCTCAAACACGTGAACACATTCTTTTAGCTAGACAGGTTGGTGTACCAGCACTAGTTGTTTACCTAAATAAAGTTGATCAAGTAGATGATCAAGAATTATTAGAGCTTGTAGAAGTTGAAATAAGAGAGCTTCTATCAAAATATGATTTCCCTGGTGATGATATTCCAATCGTTAAAGGATCAGCTCTTGCGGCTGTAGAAGACAGAGATGAAAATATTGGTAAAAACTCAATCATTGAATTAATGTCAAAAATTGATGAGTATATTCCTGCTCCTACAAGAGAATTAGATAAACCTTTCTTGATGCCAGTTGAAGACGTATTTTCTATTTCTGGAAGAGGTACTGTTGTTACTGGAAGAGTTGAACAAGGTGTTATTAAACCAGGTGAAGAAATTGAAATTATTGGTTTAAAAGATACAACCAAAACAGTTTGTACTGGAGTTGAGATGTTTAGAAAACTATTAGACTCAGGTGAAGCTGGAGATAATATTGGTGCCCTTCTTCGTGGAACAAAAAAGGAAGAGGTCGAAAGAGGCCAAGTTTTGGCAGCTCCTGGTAGTATTAAACCTCACAAAAAATTTAAAGCAGAGATTTACGCTTTAAGTAAAGAAGAGGGTGGAAGACACACTCCATTCTTTGCAAATTACAGACCACAGTTTTATTTTAGAACCACTGATGTTACTGGTTCAATTAAATTGCCTGAAGGTACTGAAATGGTAATGCCTGGAGATAATATTACACTTGAAGTTGAGTTACTTGCTCCTATCGCAATGAATAACAATTTACGTTTTGCTATTCGTGAAGGTGGTAGAACTGTTGGCTCAGGAGTTGTTTCAGAGATTATCGAATAAAAATATTCTCTGCAGTAATACTAATATGAAGGAGTGTAGCTCAACTGGTAGAGCGCCGGTCTCCAAAACCGGAGGTTGCGGGTTCGATGCCTGCCACTCCTGCCAAAAATATAAATAAATATATGAAATTTAATCCTGCTAAATATTTAAGAGAAGTTCGACAGGAGGTATCTAAAGTTACCTGGCCCTCCAAAAGAGAGACTTTCACATCAGCAGGTATCGTTTTGGTCGTAATTAGTATTGCTGCAATTATTTTAATGCTCTTAGACCAATTTTTTTCTTTTATTGTGAGAATAGTTCTAGGATAATTTAATGGTTGAAAATACTGATACATCAAAGTGGTATGTTGTACACTGCCACTCTGGATTTGAGAAAAAAGTTGCAGACTCAATTTTAGATGAGGCAAAAAAAGTCAATTTAGAAGACTCAATTTCTGAAGTATCTGTTCCTACTCAAGCAGTAGTGGAGGTAAGAAGGGGTGTCAGAGTTAACTCTGAAAAAAAATTTTTCCCAGGATATGTTTTAATCAAAATGATAATGAACGATGACACTTGGCATTTAGTAAGAGATATACCAAAAGTTTCAAATTTTCTTGGCACGAAAGATAAGCCAATTGCCATATCTGAACGAGAGGTATCTAAATTATTACAAGACATTACAGAAGGTGTTGATAATCCTAAACCTAAATTTGAGTATGAAGTTGGTGAACAGATTAAGGTGTCTGATGGTCCATTTGCTTCATTTAGTGGTATTATAGAAGAGGTTGACAGTTCAAGACAAAAGCTTAAAGTGTCCGTTTCAATTTTTGGGAGACCGACACCTTTAGAACTAGATTATTCACAAGTGGTTAAGGGCTAATAGCATGGCTAAAGAAATTTTAGGATACATAAAATTACAAATTCCAGCTGGTTCAGCTAATCCTGCACCTCCTGTTGGCCCTGCTTTGGGTCAAAAGGGATTAAACATCCAAGATTTTTGTAAACAGTTTAACGATAAGACAAAAGATTTGGAAAAAGGTGCGCCTATCCCAACTGTAATTACAGCATACAAAGATAGATCATTTGATTTTGTCACAAAAAAACCACCTGTCACTTTTTATTTAAAAAAAGCTGCAAAAATAAAAAAAGGCTGTCAAACACCTGGTAGATCAAAATTAGGTAAGGTCACAATGAAACAGGTAGAAGAGATAGCAAAAGAAAAACTTGAAGATCTTAATGCATATGATGTTGATCAAGCATCAAAAATAATACTCGGATCAGCCAGGTCAATGGGAATGGAAATTGTATAATGAATTTAACTAAGAACAAAAAAAAACAAATCGAAGGTATAGACTTTACAAAGTCATACAAAATATCTGATGCTGTTAAAATTATTAAAGATAAAAAATATGTTAAATTTGATGAGTCTTTAGAAGTATCAATCAATACTGGTATTGACTCTAAGCAGTCTGATCAAAATGTCAGAGGTAGTTTTATACCTCCCCATGGTCTAGGAAAAAAAGTTCAAGTAGCAGTTTTTGCTCAAGGAAAAGCTGGAGAGGAGGCTAAAGCAGCTGGTGCTAAACATGTTGGAGGAGATGATTTGGTTGCTACTCTTGAAAAAAAGATTGACGTGGATGTAATTGTAGCTACTCCAGACATGATGTCTGTTGTAAGTAAAATTGCTAAAATTTTAGGTCCAAAAGGTTTAATGCCTAATCCTAAAACAGGCACCGTAACTAATGATATAAAAAGTACAATTGAAAATATAAATAAAGGACTTGTAGCATATAAAAATGATAAAGCAGGAACCATTCATGCTGCTTTAGGTAAAATTAGTTTTGACGAAAGTAAATTAACTGAAAACGTAACTTCATTTGTTGAAGAAATAAAAAAAATAAAACCGTCAGGGATCAAGGGAAACTTCGTAAATTCTGTTTATCTATCTTCTTCTATGGGTTTTGGTTTAAGGATTGAAATTTAATGAATAAAGCCGAAAAACAACAATATATTGAAAACCTTGATCAAATGTCAAAAGATTATTCCGCTTTATTTGTTGCATCATTCTCAGAGATGTCAGTTAAAGAAATGATCGAATTTCGAACTGAAATTAGAAATAATGATGGAGTAACTAAAGTATCTAAAAATAATATTGTCAAAATATTTGTTAATAAAGATGAAGAAAAAAAAGGTCTAATTGACTTTTTATGTAATCAAAAATTACTAATTTTTACAAATAACCCAGTTGGAACTGCAAAGGTTTGTAAAAAATTTGAAAAAGATTTAAAAAAGCTATCTGCAGAGGCAGCTTTTTTTGATAACCAGTTATATTCAAAAGAGGATATAGCAAAGGTTGCAACTTTACCTTCTCTTGAAGAAATAAGAGGAAAAATAGTTGGATTGATTAATGCACCTGCTTCAAAGCTTGTAAGATTATTACAAAGACCAGATCAGGATATCATTTCAATACTACAAAACAAAAAAGACTAATTAGGGAGAGACAAAAAAATGGCAGATTTAAATAAAATTGTTGATGAGTTATCAACACTAACAGTAATGGAAGCAGCAGAACTTTCAAAACTTTTAGAAGAAAAATGGGGTGTAACTGCTGCGGCACCTGTAGCAGTAGCAGCAGGTGGAGCAGCTCCTGCAGCGGATGCAGCAGAAGAAAAAGATGCATTTGATGTTGTGCTTACAGCAGCTGGAGATCAAAAAATTAATGTTATTAAAGAAGTAAGAGCGATTACAGGTCTTGGTTTAAAAGAAGCTAAAGACATGGTTGAGGGTGCTCCGAAAACTTTAAAAGAAGGAGTTAAGAAAGAAGAGGCTGAAGCTATGAAGACACAGCTAGAGGCCGCAGGCGCAAAAGTAGAACTTAAATAATTAATTATTAAGATTCTATATAATATGCCACTTAGCTTTACAGAAAAAAAACGAATTCGCTATTCATTTGGTAAAATCGGTAAAACGATTGAAGTTCCAAATTTAGTAGATATTCAAAAAATTTCCTATGACAAATTCCTTCAATTAGGAAAATCAGTAGAGAACCGTTCAAATACAGGCTTGCAGGAAGTCTTTAACTCTGTCTTTCCCATAAAAGACTATGCAGGCAAATCTGAGCTTCACTACATAGACTATTATCTTGATAATCCTAAGTATGATGTAGATGAGTGTAGAAGAAAGGGTTTAACTTTCTCTGCCTCCCTAATGGTTACTTTTCGACTAATAATATGGGATATCAATGAAGAAACTGAAGAAAAATCACTTAGAGATATTAAAGAACAAGTAGTTTATTTAGGTGATTTACCTTTAATGACAAATAACGGCACTTTTGTTGTTAATGGTACTGAAAGAGTAGTTGTTAGTCAATTACATAGATCACCTGGTGTATTTTTTGACCATGATGAGGGTAAAACCCATGCGAGTGGAAAGGTCTTATATAACGCAAGAATAATTCCTTATAGAGGTTCTTGGTTAGATTTTGAATTTGATCACAAAGATAACCTTTTTTTTAGAATTGATAGAAAAAAGAAAATGATATCCACTACTATTTTACAAGCATTACCATCAAAGGCTTCAGAAAAGTATTTAAGAGAATGTAATCAAAATAAAGTTGAGCCGGATATCTATAAAATTTCTGGAATGACCTCAGAGGAAATATTAACATACTTTTATGAGACTTTTAATTTTAAGAAAAACAAACACGGATGGATTGTTAATCTAGACTTAAACAAATTTAAATATAAAAATCTCCCATTTAATCTTGTAGATCCCAATACAAATGAAGTCGTTGCTTTTAAAGATGTTAAATTATCTTTAAAGCTACTAAAAGAAATTAAAGATAAAAAAATTAATAAATTCTTTTTCAAACAAGAGGATTTATATGGTTTCTATTTATCAAATGATATTGTTAATTATGACAATGGATTAGTTTATGCAGAGGCAGGAACCTTATTAACTGAAGAGTTTTTTAAAAGAATTGAAGAACTATCAATAAATCAATTTTCTGTTATAAACGCAAATCAAGCGACAGGTAACCTGGGTGTTATTAACTCACTTGTTTCTGATAAAAATAACTCACGAGAAGAGGCCCTTTTTGATATTTTTAAAATTTTAAGACCAGGTGAACCACCGACATTAGAAGCAAGTAACTTTTTATTCCAAAATATGTTTTTTAGTGAAGACAGATACGATTTGTCTGAAGTGGGTAGGGTGAAACTAAACACTTACTTATCTTTAGACAAGGGAAATAAAACAAGAATTTTAAGTAAATCAGATATTTTAGCTGTTGCAAAAAAACTTTTTGATATGAAAACAGAGAGCGCCGGTAAGGATGATATAGACCATCTAGGAAACAGACGTGTTCGATCAGTTGGAGAGTTAATTGAAAACCAATACAGAATTGGACTAGTAAGAATGGAGAGAGCAATTAGAGAAAAAATGGGGACTGTTGATATTGAGTCGATTATGCCTCAAGATCTTGTAAACTCTAAACCAATACAAACTGTTTTGAAAGAATTTACTGGTACAAGCCAATTAAGCCAGTTTATGGACCAAACAAATCCATTAAGTGAGATTACGCACAAAAGAAGAATTTCTGCATTAGGCCCAGGTGGTCTAACTAGAGAGAGAGCAGGATTTGAGGTAAGAGATGTCCACACTACCCACTACGGTAGAATTTGCCCTATTGAAACGCCTGAAGGTTCTAACATTGGCCTTATAAACAGTCTTTCATCTTTTGCGAGAATTAATCAATACGGATTCATCGAAACACCATATAGAAAAATTGTTAAAGGTTCAGTAACTGATGAAGTTCTTTATTTGAATGCGGATGAAGAAGAAAGTTACACAATAGCCCAAGCAAATAGTCCAATTAATGAAAATGGCAAATTTACAGAAGAACAAGTTAGCTGTAGGAGAAGGGGTGATTTTATATTTTGTGATCCCTCAGAAATAGATTTCATGGATGTCAACCCTCAACAATTAGTTTCTGTAGCTGCTTCTTTAATTCCATTTCTAGAAAATGATGATGCTAATAGAGCGTTAATGGGTTCAAACATGATGAGACAAGCTGTTCCTCTTGTTAAAAGTGAAGCACCTCTTGTTGGCACTGGATTTGAATCAAAAGTAGCAAGAGATAGTGGTGCTGTTGTGATTGCTAAAAATAGCGGCTATGTTCATCAAGTTGACTCATCTAGAATAGTAATTAGATCAGACTCTAAAAATATTAGCAAAGATAAAAGTGGAGTAGACATTTATAACTTAAAAAAGTTTCAAAGATCTAACCAAAGTACTGCAATTAACCAAAAACCAATTGTCAAAATAGGTGATTATGTTGAAAGAGGAGACATTATAGCCGATGGCCCTTCAACAGATTTGGGAGAACTGGCTTTAGGAAGAAATCTTCTTGTAGGTTTTATGCCATGGAACGGTTACAATTTTGAGGACTCTATAATTATGTCAGAAAGAGTTGTTCATGAAGATAGATACACCTCAATACATATTGAGGAATTTGAAGTCTTATGTAGAGACACTAAATTAGGTCCTGAGGAAATAACAAGAGACATGCCAAATGTTGGTGATGAAAGCATCACTAATCTTGATGAAGCAGGTATAGTTTATATTGGATCCGAGGTTAAACCAGGAGATATTCTAGTTGGAAAGGTTTCCCCGAAAGGAGACTCACCTATCACACCAGAAGAAAAGTTATTAAGAGCTATTTTCTCAGAAAAAGCAGCAGATGTTAAAGATACATCCTTAAGATTGCCAACTGGCTACTCTGGTGTTGTAGTAGACGTTCAAGTTTTAGTAAGAAGAGGTGTTGAAAAAGATGAAAGAACAATAGCCATTGAAAGAGTTGAAATAGATAGATTAGCTAAAGATAGAGATGATGAAAAAAATATTTTAGAGAACAATTATAAACAGAATCTAATTAATATTTTTAAAAATAAAACTTCCAGTTCAATGATAGACGTTTTTAAAAAAGGAAGTAAAATTGAAGAGAATATTTTAAGTTCAAAATCTATTGAAATTCTGGAACAAATTCAAGTAGACGATAGTGTCTCAATGGAAACATTTACCTCCCAGAAGAAAATCTTTAGCGATGCTATAATTTTATTAGATAAAAAGTTTCAAAATAAAATTGAAAAAATTCAGAGTGGTGACGATTTATTACCTGGTGTTCTAAAAGTTGTTAAAGTTTTTGTTGCTGTAAAAAGAAAACTACAAGCTGGTGATAAAATGGCTGGAAGGCATGGTAACAAAGGCGTTATTTCTAAGATAGTGCCAATTGAAGACATGCCATTCTTAGATGATGGAACTCCTGTAGATGTTTTACTAAACCCATTAGGGGTTCCTAGTAGAATGAACATTGGACAAATATTAGAAACACATTTAGGTTGGGCGGCCTATGGTATTGGTAAACAAATTTCCAAAAGCCTAGATATGGCTAAAAAGCAGGGAAATATATTTCAGTTAAAAGAGTCTTTATCTGATTTTTATGAGCAGAATAAAGATTCAAATGTTGAAATTACAAATATGAATGATGATCAGCTTATTGAATTAGCAGGAAATTTAGAAAAAGGTGTAACTTTTGCCACACCAGTTTTTGATGGAACCAATACCCAAGAAATTACAAATCTACTAGACAAAGCTGGATTTGATAACAGCGGACAAGTTTATTTATACGATGGTAGGTCGGGAGATAGGTTTGAAAGAAAAGTAACAGTTGGTTATAAGTATATATTAAAACTACATCACTTAATTGATGATAAAATTCATGCTAGATCCATTGGCCCTTACAGTCTTGTTACACAACAGCCTTTAGGTGGCAAAGCTCAATTTGGTGGCCAAAGATTTGGAGAAATGGAAGTATGGGCTTTAGAAGCATATGGAGCATCTAATACTCTCCAGGAAATTTTAACTATTAAATCTGATGATGTTGCTGGTAGAACAAAAGTTTATGAAGCACTAATTAGAGGAGACTATAATTTTGAAAGTGGAATTCCTGAGTCATTTCATGTTTTAGTTAAAGAACTAAAATCTCTTGGATTAAATGTTGAATTAATAGAAACAGACCCCACAGCAAATATGGAGAGCACATAATGAAAGATTTAACTAACTTATTTAAAACAAACAATCAAACTCTCAATTTTGATCAGATTAAGATTTCCGTCTCAAGCCCAGAGCAAATAAGATCATGGTCTTTTGGTGAAATCAAAAAACCTGAAACAATTAATTACAGAACCTTTAAACCTGAAAGGGAAGGTTTGTTTTGTGCAAGAATTTTTGGACCAACAAAAGATTATGAGTGTTTGTGTGGAAAATACAAAAGAATGAAATTTAAGGGCATTACATGTGAAAAATGTGGTGTCGAAGTTACACTCTCCAAAGTTAGAAGAGAGAGAATGGCCCATATTGAATTAGCAGCCCCAGTTGCTCATATCTGGTTTTTAAAATCATTACCTAGTAGAATTGGTCTTGCCCTTGATATAACTCTCAAGAACCTAGAAAAAGTTTTATATTTTGAAAGCCACATTGTAATTGACCCTCTAATGTCTGGTTTAAGCCAAAATCAGCTACTTACTGATGAAGAATTAGAGGAGGCTATTGATCAATTTGGTGAAGACTCCTTTAAGCATGGAATTGGTGCAGAGGCTGTTCAAGAAATTCTATCTAAAATTGATTTAGAAGCTGAAATAAAAAAACTTGTTGAAGAAAGCGAAGCTACTTCATCTGAAACTAAAAAGAAAAAAATCTTAAAAAGAATGAAAGTGATGGAAGGCTTTAAAAACTCGAACATAAAACCTGAGTGGATGGTTTTAAAAGTGCTTCCTGTTATTCCACCAGAGTTGAGACCCCTAGTACCTCTTGAGGGTGGGCGTTTTGCAACATCTGACCTAAACGATTTGTATCGAAGGGTTATAAATAGAAATAACAGATTAAAAAGACTTTTAGATTTAAGGGCTCCAGACATTATTGTAAGAAATGAAAAACGAATGCTTCAAGAGTCAGTAGACGCTCTTTTTGATAATGGAAGAAGAGGGAGAGTTATCACAAGCACTAATAAAAGACCTCTTAAATCTTTATCTGAAATGTTAAAAGGAAAACAGGGAAGATTCAGACAAAATTTATTAGGAAAAAGAGTCGACTACTCTGGTAGATCAGTAATTGTAGTAGGACCAGAGTTAAAACTTCATCAATGCGGTCTCCCTAAAAAAATGGCTTTAGAGTTATTTAAACCATTTATATACAATAAACTTGAATCTTATGGTTTCGCCTCAACTCTTAAATCTGCCAGAAAAATGGTGGAATCTGAGAGACCCGAGGTTTGGGACATACTTGATGAAGTAATTAGAGAACATCCAATTCTTTTAAATAGAGCACCTACATTGCATAGATTAGGTATTCAAGCATTTGAACCAATTTTAATAGAAGGTAAAGCTATTCAATTACATCCACTAGTCTGTACCGCATTTAATGCTGATTTTGATGGTGATCAGATGGCAGTTCACATACCTCTAAGTCTTGAAGCTCAATTAGAAGCAAGGGTTTTAATGATGAGTACTAACAACATTCTTTCACCTTCAAGTGGGAAACCGATTATTGTTCCAAGTCAAGATATAGTTTTGGGTATTTACTATTTATCATTGATTAATGAAAATGAAGATGCAAAGAAGTATTACTCACATATAGGAGAAGTAGAATTCGCATTAGAAAACAAAACAATAGAGCTACACACACCTATCTTATATAGAGCTAAAATATACAATTCAGAAAATGATAGTTTTGAATATAGAAAATATACAACTTCTGCAGGCAGAGTTATGCTTTTTAAAACTGTTCCTGAGAACAAAAATTTACCTTTTGATGTCATTAATAAAGTTCTAACAAAAAAAGATATTAGTAATCTTTTGGATAATGTTTACAGATTCACAGGTCAAAAAGCGACATGCATATTCGTTGACCAAATCATGAATGTAGGTTTTAAGTATGCTGCAAAAGCAGGGATTTCATTTGGAAAAGATGATCTAGTCATACCTGAGGAAAAGAACATTTTAATTCAAGACACTCAAAAACTAGTAAATAGCCTTGAAAATCAATATCAAGAGGGTCTTATTACTGAAAGAGAAAAATATAATAAAGTTGTAGGCTTGTGGTCTACATGCACAGACAAAGTTGCAAAAGCAATGATGAAAACTGTTTCATCTAATAAAGACAGTCAAATTAATTCTGTATATATCATGGCTGACTCTGGTGCACGTGGCTCTGAGGCTCAGCTAAAGCAGTTGGCGGGTATGAGAGGTTTGATGGCAAGACCATCGGGAGAGATTATTGAAAATCCAATTACATCTAACTTTAAAGATGGCCTGACAGTTCTTGAATATTTTAACTCTACTCACGGTGCTAGAAAAGGTTTAGCTGACACTGCTCTTAAAACTGCAAGTTCAGGTTATTTAACTAGAAGACTAGTTGATGTCGCTCAAGATTTAACAATAACATGTAAAGATTGCACATGTAAAAATGGTTTAACTGTTGACACTATTTATGAGTCTGGTGAGGTCTCTATACCTTTGACTGAAAGAGTTTTTGGTAGATATCTTGCCGATGATGTCAAAAACAAAAAAGGTGATGTGATCTTAAAAAATGATTCTTACATTTCACACGAAGAAATTGAATTATTAGAAAAAGAAAATATTACATCTGTTAGAATTAAATCACCAATCACTTGCGGAACAACACATGGTATTTGCGCCAAATCTTATGGAAGAGACTTAGCAAAAGGAGTACCTGTAAATACTGGCGAAGCAGTTGGTATTATTGCAGCACAGTCAATTGGTGAGCCTGGCACTCAGTTAACAATGAGAACATTTCACGTTGGAGGTGTTGCTAGTTCTTCTGCTGAAAAGTCAAATTTTGAATCACCAAGCGATGGTAAAGTTAAAATTAAAAATCTTAAATCTGTCGTTAATGGATCTGGAAATGAAATTATCATCAATAGAACCTCTGAGCTTGAAATATTTGATAATAATAAAACTTTAGTCTCTTCATTCAGAGCTCCATATGGATCGACTTTATTGGTCAAAAATGGTGCTGACGTTAAGCTTAACAGCTTATTACTTGAATGGGACCCTTACACTGTACCCATCGTTGCTGAGGAATCTGGAAAATTAGATTTTAGTGATTTAGTTGAAGGTGTATCTTTTATAGAAAAGTTTGATGAGACTACCGGTATTTCCTCTAAAGTTATAATCGATTGGAAAAGTTTTCAGGGAAAACAAGATCTTAAACCACAGCTATTGATAACTGACAAAGATGGCAATCCTATTAAATCAAAAAATTTATCTACATATGATTTAAGTGTTGGTATTGTTCTAAATATTGAAAAAGGAAAAGAAGTTACTGCTGGTGATGTAATAGCTAGAATTCCAAGAGCGTCCTCAAAAACAAAAGATATCACTGGTGGACTGCCAAGAGTTGCTGATATCTTTGAGTCAAGAAAACCAAAGAATCCTGCTGTTCTAGCAGAAATATCTGGAACAATTGAATTTGGAAAGGATATAAAAAGCAAAAGAAGAATTATTATTAATCCTGAAGAAGGAGAGCCTGTTGAGTTTTTAATTCCTAAAGGCACTTATATTTATTTTAATGAGGGAGATAAGGTAAACAAAGGTGACATGATTGTTGATGGCACTCCAGCTCCAACAGATATTTTAAATATTCTTGGAATTGAGGCTTTAGCTGAATATATGGTAAGAGAAGTTCAAAAAGTATATCGTTTACAAGGTGTTTTAATTGATGACAAGCACATTGAGTGCATTACTCGTCAAATGCTACAAAAAGTTGAAGTTATCGATGCTGGTGACAGTGAATATTTAGTTGGTGACATAAAAGATAAAATTGATGTCATAGAAAAGAATAATTCACTTAAAAAAGAAGGTAAGAAAGAGGTCAACTATAAAATGATGATCCTTGGAATTACAAAGGCAAGTCTTCAAACTAACTCCTTTATCTCTGCGGCTTCCTTCCAAGAAACTACAAGGGTTCTCACCGAGGCAGCTATTAATGGAAAAGTTGATAAATTAACTGGTCTTAAGGAAAATGTGATTGTTGGTAAATTAATTCCAGCTGGTACAGGTAACGTAATTAGAGCTCTGCGAAAAGAGGCTAAAATCCGCGATAATTCACTATTAAAACAGCTAGAAACCTCTAAATAGATGTTGACTATACTTAATACTATAAATATATTCTGCGAACTATGCCGACCATAAATCAATTAGTAAGGAAATCTAGAGATAAAGTCTCTAAGAGAAATAAAGTTCCTGCTCTTAAGTCATGTCCTCAAAAAAGAGGAGTATGTCTTAGAGTTTACACTACCACTCCTAAAAAACCTAACTCAGCCTTAAGAAAGGTTGCTAGGGTCAAGTTAACTAATGGTCAAGAAGTTACAGCATATATTCCGGGAGAAGGACATAATTTACAGGAGCATTCTGTAGTGCTAATTCGAGGAGGAAGAGTTAAAGACTTACCAGGTGTAAGATATCATATAATAAGAGGAACTTTGGACACACAAGGACTTGAAAAAAGAAGACAACGTAGATCTAAATACGGTGCAAAAAGGCCAAAAAATTAATTTTAAATCATGTCAAGAAGAAGAGCAGCAGAGAAAAGACAAGTATTACCTGATCCTATTTACAACAGTGTTGTTCTGAACAAATTTATTAATGAGGTAATGGTAGGGGGCAAAAAAACAATAGCCCAAAAAATAGTGTATGGTGCCTTAGATATCATTAAATCAAACAATCAAAGCGACGATCCTTTAGAGTATTTTCAAAAATCTATTAATAATGTCAAACCATCTGTTGAAGTTAAATCCAGAAGAGTAGGTGGAGCTACATATCAAGTACCAATGGAAGTTAGAAGCACTAGAGCTCAAGCATTAGCATTTAAATGGATATTAACAAATTCAAAAAAACGAAACGAGAAAACCCAAAGAGAGAGGTTAGCAAATGAACTAATAGATGCTTTTGAAAATAAAGGCAATTCTGTAAAGAAAAAAGATGAAGTTCATAAAATGGCAGAAGCTAACAGAGCATTCGCTCATTATAGGTGGTAAAAATGGATTTAAGTAAATATAGAAATATCGGAATTATGGCCCATATTGATGCGGGTAAAACTACAACCACCGAAAGAATTTTATATTATACAGGAAAGTCTCATAAAATAGGTGAAGTTCATGATGGTGCTGCAACAATGGATTGGATGGAACAAGAGCAAGAAAGAGGTATAACAATAACCTCAGCTGCTACAACCTGTTTTTGGAATGATCACAGAATAAATATTATTGATACGCCAGGTCACGTTGATTTCACAATTGAAGTTGAAAGATCTTTAAGAGTATTAGATGGAGCCGTCGCATGTTTTGACGGTGTTGCAGGAGTTGAGCCACAATCAGAAACAGTCTGGAGACAGGCTGATAGATATAAAGTTCCAAGGATTTGTTTTTGCAATAAAATGGATAGACTTGGCGCGGATTTTGAAATGAATGTTCAATCTATTAAAGATAGATTGGGAGCTAATCCTCTTGTTTTGCAAATGGCAATTGGAAAAGAGGCAGATTTCAAAGGAGTTGTTGACCTAGTCAATTTTAAATCAATTATTTGGAAAGATGATAGTCTCGGCGCAGAATATGATGTTACTGATATTAGCGATGATTTAATTGAGGAAGCTAAGAAAAAAAGAGAAGAGTTAATAGAAAATGCAGTTGAAGCAGATGATAAAGCACTAGAGGACTATTTAGAGGGAAAAGAAATATCTGTTGATACTTTAAAAGCTTGCATACGAAAAGGAACAATCGATTTTATATTTGTTCCTGTTTTGTGTGGAACAGCTTTTAAAAATAAAGGTGTCCAACCATTACTTGATGCTGTTGTAGATTATTTACCTTCTCCTAAAGACATAGGTTTTGTTGAAGGTATAAAAGAAGGCTCAGATGATAAATTACAAATCCCTAATACTCCTGAAGAACCTTTTGCAGCCTTGGCTTTTAAAGTAGCAGCTGATCCTTTTGTTGGTCAAATAACTTTTTGTAGACTTTATTGTGGACACCTAAGTTCAGGTTCAACCATACTTAATTCATCAAAAAATCAAAAAGAAAGAATTGGAAGAATGCTTTTAATGCACTCAAACACTAGAGAAGAAATTAAAGATGCAAAGGCAGGTGATATAGTTGCTTTAGTTGGTTTGAAGAATGTAACCACCGGTGATACTTTATGTGATCCATCAAAAAAAGTTATCCTAGAAAAAATGGAATTTCCTGATCCTGTTATTGAAGTTGCAGTTGAGCCTAAAACAAAAGCTGACTATGAAAAAATGGGACAAGCCTTAGGAAGGCTAGCTCAAGAGGATCCAAGTTTCAGAGTTACCTCAGATGAAGAGTCTGGACAAACAATTATTAAAGGTATGGGTGAACTTCATTTAGAAATTTTAGTTGATAGAATGAAAAGAGAATTCAAAGTTGAAGCAGATGTTGGAGCTCCTCAAGTTGCATATAGAGAGACAATTACTAAAGATGTAGAAGTAGATTATACACATAAAAAACAATCTGGTGGTGCTGGCCAATTTGCAAGAGTAAAAATGAAATTCAAACCGTTAGAGAGAAATTCTGGTGTTAAATTTGTTAACACAGTAGTTGGAGGAAATATTCCAAAAGAATATATACCTGGAGTAGAAAAAGGTATTAATTTTGCTGCTCAAAATGGAGTTATAGCAGGCTATAACGTGATAGACTTTGAAGCAGAAGTTCATGATGGCGCATTTCATGATGTTGACTCTTCTGTATTAGCTTTTGAGATAGCTTCAAGAGCCGCATTCAGAGAAGCTGTTGGAAAAGCAGGACCAAAATTACTTGAGCCAATGATGAAAGTTGAAGTAGTTACTCCAGAAGATTACATGGGCGACATTATTGGTGATTTAAATTCAAGAAGAGGTCAAATTGAAAAAATGGAAGACAGAGGTAATGCTAAAGTAGTTTCGTCTGTAGTTCCTCTTGCTAATATGTTTGGTTATGTTAATAATCTACGCTCAATGAGCCAAGGAAGAGCAAGTTATACAATGTTATTCTCACATTATGATGTCGTACCTTCAAATGTTGAAGAGGAAATTAAATCTAAACTGGCATAATCATGATAAATCAAAATATTAGAATAAGATTAAAATCGTTTGATCATAACATTTTAGATAGAAGCTCAATTGATATTCTTCAGACAGCTAAAAGAACTGGTGCTAAAGTAATTGGACCAATTCCAATGCCATCTAAAATTGAAAGAGTAACAGTAAATAAATCTCCACATGTAGATAAAAAAAGTAGAGAGCAGTTTGAATTACGAACACACATTAGGATGATGGATATCATTGAACCTACGCCACAAACAGTTGATGCACTTATGAAGCTTGACTTAGCATCTGGCGTTAATGTCGATATAAAAATAAAAAAATAATTAATTATGATCATCAGCACTAAAATTGGCCAAACTTCATTTGTTAATGAAAACGGTACTAGAGTTTCTGCAACAGTCCTTGATTACAATAGTTGTACTGTTGTTGGTAATAGAACTATTGATAGAGATGGTTATCTTGCAAATATAATAGGTTTTCTTAAACCAAAAAAACTTAATAAACCTCAATTAAAAGAATTCAATAAATTAAATTTAGATCCAAAAAAAATAATTAAGGAACAAAGAATAAATTCTGACGAGGAACTCCTAGAGGTTGGTTCTTCAATTGATCCTAAATTTAAAGTTGGTGATAAAGTTTCAGTACAGTCAAAATCAACTGGTAAAGGTTTTGCCGGCGCTATGAAGAGACACAATTTCAGTGGTATGAGAGCAACACACGGTGTTTCTATCTCTCATAGAGCTCATGGTTCAACAGGTCAAAATCAGAATCCAGGTAAGGTGTTCAAAGGAAAAAAAATGGCTGGTCATTTAGGTGATCAATTAACAACTACTAAAAATTTAGAGGTACTTTTAATTGATCAAGATAAAAAATTAATATTTATCAAAGGATCTGTTCCTGGAAAAAATAAATCTATAGTGAAAGTTTTTAAATAAATGTTTGAACAAATTACACTGAAAGATAAAAATATATCAGAAAAAGCTTTACATTTATCATTACAAAAAATCTATTCCCATAAACAAGGAAATAATCACAGCCTTGATAGATCTGAAGTTGCAGGCTCAGGAAAAAAACTGTTTAAACAAAAGGGAACTGGAAATGCAAGAGCTGGTAACAAAAAAACAACGCAAAGAAGAGGTGGGGGAAAAGCTTTTGGACCAAAATTCCATGTGGTTTCCTATAAAGTTAATAAAAAAGTCAAAAAAAGCGCTATAGTTTCATCAATAGTAAGTAAAAGTAATAATAAATCACTTTATGTTTTTGATGAGGAAAAATTAGATGAAAAAAATATCTCTGATTTTTTAAAAAAAAACCCAAACAAAATGATTGTTTTTGTTCTTAGCAATTTAACTGAAAATAAATTGATTATTAAATTTCAAAACTACAAAAAAATATTTTTTCTCTCAGATAAAAGTTATTCAGTCCATACAGCATTAAAATCAGATATGGTTTTATTTTCAAAAACATCAACAATTTATAACTCATACATAGGTAATAATTAAAATGGATCTTAATTTAATAAAAAAACCTGTCATTACAGAAAAATCCACAGCTAATGCTCAATTTAATAAGTACATTTTTGAAGTCAGAAATGATGCAAATAAAATTATTATAAAAAAGACAATAGAAGACATATACAAAGTTAAAGTTCAAAAGCTAAATAGTTTAAATGTTAAGAGCAAACCCAAAGTATTTAAGGGTCAAAGAGGTACAAGATCAGAGCTAAAGAGAATAATAGTTACTCTAAAAGAGGGTAACACCATAGATATGAGTGGCAAGGTTTAATATGGGACTGATAACTTACAAACCAACAACACCTTCTTATAGAAAAACAGTTAAGATCGATAAGTCACAGCTGTTTAAGGGACGCCCAGAAAAATCTTTAATAGAAGACCTACAACCAAATTCTGGTAGAAACAATACTGGTAAGATTACAATTAGACATAGATCTGGTGGGCACAAGAAGAAATACAGACTAGTAAATTTTAAAAGAAATACTTTCGATAAAATCGGTACAGTAGAGAGAATAGAATACGATCCTAATAGAAGTGCCTTTATAGCGCTGATTAATTATCAAGATATAAAAGAATACATTATTGCTCCTACTGATTTAAAAACTGGTGATAAGGTTATTTCATCTGCCAAAGCAGAGATATCATCTGGTAATGCGATGAAGTTAAAAAATATACCAACTGGTACCTCTATACATAACATTGAATTAAAACCAGGAGCTGGTGGTAAACTATGCAGATCAGCAGGATCCTTTGCACAGGTGCTAGGAGAACAAGAAAAATATGTAATGGTTAAACTTTCATCACGCGAAACCAGACTAGTCCATGGTGAATGTATGGCTACGATAGGGGTAGTATCTAATCAAGATAATAAAAACAAAAAAATAGGTAAAGCCGGTATTAAAAGACATTTAGGTATAAGACCCACTGTTAGAGGTGTTGTAATGAATCCTGTTGATCACCCACACGGTGGAGGAGAAGGAAGAACATCGGGTGGTAGGCACCCTTCAACGCCATGGGGCATGAAAACAAAAGGTAAGAAGACAAGAAGAATTAAATTTACATCTAAGATGATCATATCAAGAAGGGCTAAAAAGTAATGGCAAGATCTGTATGGAAAGGACCTTACTTTGATGTAACTCTATTCAAAAAAGTTAAAAAATCAAAAGAAGAAAGTTCAAAATCCCCAATTAAAACATGGTCAAGAAGATCAACAATTATACCTGATTTTGTTGGAGTAACTATTTCTGTTTATAATGGTAAATCTTTTATACCAGTCTACGTAACTGAAGACATGGTAGGCCATAAACTTGGTGAATTTTCGCCTACTAGGGTTTTTAAGGGTCATTCAGGGGATAAGAAAGCGGTTCAGGGTAAAAAATAATTATGTCTAAAGAAGTAAAAGCAATCAATAAAATGATAAGAACTAGCTCTCAAAAGCTAAACCTAATTGTTAAAGATATAAGAAAAAAAGATATTAATGCAGCTTTAAATATTTTGAAATTTTCAAATAAAAGGGTAAGTAAAGAAGTACTTAAAACTTTAAATTCTGCTGTAGCGAATGCAGAAAATAATAACAATTTAGACATTGACAAACTTTTTGTTAAAGAAGCTTACGTTGGCAAAAGTTTAAGGATGAAAAGATTTAGACCAATGAGTAAAGGTAGAGCTTTTCAAATTATTAAACCTTTTTCTAGGTTAACTTTAGTTTTAGAGGAGAGATTATAATGGGACAGAAAGTTAACCCAACCTCGTTAAGACTAGGTATTAATAAATATTGGCAATCAACTTGGTTTGAAAAGAAAAGCTACTCTACTTTCTTAAAAGAAGATCATAAAATTAGAAATTATATAGAAAAGAATTATTCAATAGCAGGAATAAGTTCGGTTATCATTGAAAGAGCTGCTGCAAATCTCAAAATTATAATTCACACTTCAAAACCAGGAGTTCTTATTGGTAAAAAAGGTGCTGATATTGAAAAACTTAGAAATAGACTTTCTAAATTATCTGACAAGAGCATTTCATTAGATATAAAAGAAATAAAAAAACCTGAAACAGACGCATCATTAGTAGCAGACTCTATTGCGAGACAACTTGAAAAGAGAGTTGCTTTTAGAAAAGCGATGAAAAAATCAGGTTTATCGGCAATTAAACTTGGTGCAAAGGGCATTAAAATTGTATGTGGCGGTAGACTGGGCGGCGCTGAAATTGCAAGATCAGAGAAGTTTTCTGAGGGAAGTGTACCTTTACATACCCTTAGAGCTGATATAGATTACGCAACTGCTCGAGCTTTAACTACTTATGGAATTATTGGAATTAAGGTTTGGCTTTATAAAGGCGAGAGTAAAAATACAACAAATAGATCAGATGATAAAAAAGAGAAAACTAATTAATGTTATTACCGAAGAATACAAAATATAGAAAACAGCACAAAGGAAGAATACACGGTAGTGCCAAAGGTAACTATGAACTAACATTTGGTTATTATGGACTTAAATCATTAGATGCTGAAAGAGTAACAGCAAGGCAAATTGAGGCATCCAGAAGAGCTATCACTAGATTTTTAAAAAGAGCTGGAAGACTTTGGATTAGAGTTTTCCCAGACGTACCAGTCACAGCAAAACCTGCAGAAGTTAGAATGGGTAAAGGAAAAGGCGCAATAGATAGATGGGTCTGCAGAGTAAAACCGGGAACTATAATGTTTGAGGTCGATGGTGTTGACAAGCATTTAGCAAAAAAAGCTTTTGAACTAGCATCTGCTAAATTACCTGTAAAAACAACATTCGTATCATTGGATCAATTTTAATGGCTGATAAAGATATAAATAGTTTAAAAAAAGAGTTATTTAACCTTAAAATTATGAAGAAAAGCGGTCAACTCACAGATACCTCTCAATTTAAAAAAGTTAAAAAGCAAATCGCATCACTTTTAACTAAAGAAAGGCTAAATAAAAATGCCTAAACGTATTTTAACTGGAAAAGTTGTAAAAAAATCTGGTGACAAAACCATATCTGTTTTGGTAACAAGACAGACTACCCATCCTGTTTATAAAAAAATAATAAGAGTCTCAAAAAAGTACCTTGCTCATGACAGTGACAATAAAATTATTGTTGGAGACTCTGTGAGAATTCAAGAAACTAGACCTATTTCTAAAAATAAATCATGGGAAGTTATTAAATAATGATACAAGCAGAGTCAAATTTACAAGTAGCAGATAATTCTGGAGCACGATTAATAAGCTGCATAAAAGTTATCGGTGGATCAAAAAGAAGATATGCAAGAATAGGAGACATTATTGTTGTT
The DNA here is from genome assembly GCA_902521835.1 of uncultured Alphaproteobacteria bacterium. Classification (GTDB taxonomy): domain Bacteria; phylum Pseudomonadota; class Alphaproteobacteria; order HIMB59; family HIMB59; genus HIMB59. Next base: position 17,836 of record CABYTH010000008.1, on the reverse strand, counting down.
TCAGTGAAAGATGCTATTCCAAGATCTAAAGTTAAAAAAGGTGAAGTACAAAGAGCTATTATAGTAAGAACAAAAAAGCCGTTAATTAGGGAAGACGGTACATCAATTAAATTTGACTCTAACGCAGCTGTTCTTTTAGATAAACAAAATGAACCAATTGGAACAAGAATTTTTGGACCAGTTACAAGAGAGCTTAGAAAAAGAAATATGATGAAAATAGTTAGTTTAGCTCCTGAGGTATTATAATGATTAAAAAATACAAAAAAGGTGACGAAGTTATCGTGAGAGTTGGTAAAGACAAAGGTAAGATTGGAAAGATTTCAAAAATCATAAACTCCGCTGATAAAGTTGTGATATCTGGAGTTAACGTAAGTAAAAAACATCAAAAGCCATCTCAAGAGTCTAAAGGTGGTATTGTTGACAAAGAAATGCCAATTCATATTTCAAATATTTTGGCTTATGACTCGAAATCTAAAAAATCTTCTAAAGTAGGCTTCAAAATTGATAGTGGAAAAAAAATTAGAATTTTAAAATCATCAGGAGATAAATACTAATGACAAATTCAGTTCAAGAACTTTTCAATGTCTCTGACCAGTTAACCAAAAATCTAGAAATATCTCATAAGCTTGCTGTACCAAAAATATCAAAAATAGTAATCAACGCGGGTATCGGAGCTATTAAAGAGGATAACAAAGCTATTGAAAAAATAAAAAAAGATTTATCTCTTATAACTGGTCAATCACCAGTCGTTAGAATGTCAAAAAAAGCTATTGCCTCTTTTAAAGTTAGAAAAGGAATGCCAGTAGGGCTTTCTGTTACTCTCAGAAAAAATATGATGATGGAGTTTTATGATAGACTTGTAAATATTGCTATGCCTCGTATTAAAGACTTCAGAGGTTATAACAAAAAGTCATTTGATGGCCAAGGTAACATTACCATAGGTATTAAAGATCATATTATTTTTCCTGAAATTAGCGTTGAAAATGTTGAAAATATTTTCGGTTTTGATATCACTATTGCCACTTCTGCAAATAATGACAAAGAGGGGTATGAACTTTTAAAATTAATGAATTTTCCATTTATGAATTAACCATGGCAAAACAAAGCGCAATACAAAAAAATATTAATAGAAAAATACTGATCGATAGACTCAGTGAAAAAAGAAAAAAATTAAAAAGTCTTTTATCTAATAAAGATTTACCATTTGAAGAAAGAGTAAAGATACAAATGAAACTTGAGTCATTACCTAGAAATTCATCAAGAATAAGATACCGAAACAGATGTTTCCTATCTGGTAGGCCGCGCGGTGTTTATAGTAAATTTAATTTATCTAGAATAGCTATCAGAGATATGGCTGGTAAGGGTCAAATACCAGGTTTAACGAAAGCGAGTTGGTAGTATGAGTGACACTCTAGCAGATATGATTACTAGAATAAGAAATGGCCAAAAAGCCAATAAAGTTTCAGTTAAAGCGATATTTTCAAAATTAAATGTTAATGTTTGTGATGTGTTAAAAAAAGAGGGATATATTGAAAACTTTGAAATTTTAGGTGATACAAAGAAAGATATTTCAATTACACTTAAATATTATAAAGGCTCACCGTTAATTAACAAAATCGAAAAGATTACAAAACAAGGATGTAGAGTTTATAGTTCTGTAGAAGAAATTCCTAAGACTATTGGAGGTTTAGGTACCACAATTTTATCAACCTCAATGGGCGTAATGTCTGACTCCGATGCAAGGGAAAAAAAAGTAGGAGGGGAAGTGCTAATAAGCGTTTTCTAAAATATGTCAAGATTAGCAAGAAACCCAATTAATATTCCTGAAGATATAAAAGTTTCTATGAATGATAATGAAATTAATTTTGAAGGTAAGTTGGGAAAATCATCAACTGTTCTTCCTGTTGGAATTAAAGTTGACCATAAAGATAATCTTTTACATTTCTCTGGAGAAAATAAAGCACTTCTTGGAACTATTTATGCAAATGTTAAGAATGAAATTATTGGTAATTCAAAAGGATTTGAAAAAAGACTTGAACTAATTGGAACTGGATACAAAGCTAATGTTTCTGGAAAGAAGCTCGTCTTATCACTTGGTTTTAGTCACGATATCAACTTTGAAATTCCTGAGGGTATTTCTATAAAAGTTGAAAAAAATATTGTGGTAGTTACTGGTACAAGTAAACAATTAGTTGGTCAAGTTGCAGCTGAAATCAAGTCATTTAGAAAGCCAGAGCCTTATAAAGGTAAGGGTGTTCGATATGAAGGTGAAAGAATTTATAGAAAAGAAGGTAAGAAAAAATAATGAATAAAGATAAAACTAGAGCTGTTCGTAGAAAATTAAGAGTTAGAAAAAAATTGAATAATATAAAAAAACATAAACTCTTAGTTTTTAGATCCTCCAAACACATTTATGCTTCAGTATTATCTGAGAGTAATGATAAAACACTATGTTCATTTTCTTCAGTTAAATTAGAGAAAGCTGAGGGACAAAAAAAAACTGATGTAGCTAAAATCGTTGGCTCAAAAATTGCCGAATTAGCTATAGAAAAAGGTATTAAAGAAGTAAAATTTGATAAAGGGTCATATAAGTATCATGGAAGGCTTAAAGTATTAGCTGATGCAGCAAGAGAAAAGGGTTTATCGTTTTAATGTTGGAAAACAATACAAATAAAGAATTAATAGAAAAGCTTATTTCAGTTAGAAGAGTATCTAAAGTTGTTAAAGGTGGAAGAAGATTTGGATTTGCTGCCCTTGTTGTAAGTGGTGATGGACAAGGTAGAGTTGGTTTTGGATCAGGAAAAGCTAAAGAAGTACCTGAAGCAATCAGAAAAGCTTCTGAAGAAGCTAAAAAAACAATGGTTAGAATTCCTTTAAGAGAGGGTAGGACTATTCACCATGATGTAAAAGCCAAATTTTCTTCAAGCACAGTAATTTTAAGATCTGCTCCAAAAGGAACAGGTATAATCTCTGGCGGCCCATCTAGAGCTATTTTTGAGGCATTGGGTATTTCGGATGTTGTATCTAAAGCTATTGGAACAAAAAATCCACACAACATTGTTCGATCAACAATTAAAGCATTAAAGAGTATCAATACACCAAAATCAGTGTCTGCCAGAAGAAACATAGAGATAAATTCTGTAATTAGTAAAAGAGAAAACTAAGAATGATAAATCAAATTTCAAAACAACGCCAAACAAACAGAAAAAGAAAAGGTAAAGGAATCGGTTCTGGATTAGGAAAAACAGCTGGTAGGGGTCACAAAGGGCAAAAATCTAGGTCAGGTGTTGCTGTTAGAAATTTTGAGGGTGGTCAAATGCCTATTTATAGAAAAACCCCAAAAAGAGGTTTTAATTCATTAAAAAAAATAAATCCTAAATCTTTAACTTTGTCTTTAGTAAGTTTTAATAAATTTAAAGAAAACTCTTTAATTGATAATAACTTTTTAATACAAGAGGGTTTCTTAAAAAAGAAAGATCATAAAAAATCAATTAAACTAATCGACTCAATTCAGTTTAAAAAAAAACTTCAATTTAAAAATTTTAAGGTTACTCCTGGTGCCAAAAAAAGAATAGAAGAACTAGGTGGATCTACATCATAATTTTAGATTATGAATATAAAAGTACCAAATATTGACTATAGCGAAGCAATAAAAAGCTCAGGCTTATTTAAAAAATTAGGTTTTGTTTTATTCGCAATAGCTGTTTATCGTCTTGGAACATATATTCCAGTCCCTGGTATTAACTCAGCTGTTTTAGAACAAATATTTGAACAACATCGTGGGGGAATTTTAGGAATATTCGACATGTTTTCTGGTGGAGCTTTAATGCGTATGTCTATATTTACGTTAGGGGTTATGCCATATATCTCAGCATCTATTATAATGACACTAATGCAGTCATCTTTTGATAGTTTAAAAGCTCTTAAAGAACAGGGCACCCAAGGTAGGAAAAAAATTCAACAATACACAAGATATTTAACAATACTTTTAGGACTTTTTCAGAGTTATGGTATTTCAAATGGTATACTAAATTTATCAGATACAGTGGATCCAACTTTGGGAAGTGTGGCTTTCTTTCAAATTTCTGCAGTCATAACAATGACATCTGGAACCATATTTTTAATGTGGCTGGGTGAACAGATAACTGAAAATGGATTTGGAAGTGGAATTTCAATTATAATATTCTCAGGAATCGTAGCAAATCTTCCTTTTGCTATTTTCAACACATTTGAACTTGGAAGAACTGGAGCCCTATCAGCTATTGCAATTATATCAATAATATTTTTACTTCTAATACTAATAGTAATAATTGTATTTATAGAAAGAGCTCAAAGAAGGTTATTAGTTCAATATCCAAAACGTCAAGTAGGAAATAAAGTATTTGGCGGTCAATCTTCTTATTTACCAATTAAATTAAATATTTCTGGTGTTATTCCTGCTATTTTTGCATCATCGTTGCTATTATTTCCAAATACTATTTCTAATTTTTCACCTGAAAGTTCCGGTTTCTTATCCAGTTTAGGATTTTACTTATCTCATGGAAAACCACTTTATATGGCTTTTTTCTTCGGTCTGATTGTTTTCTTTGCATTTTTTTATACCAGTATCGTATTTAACCCTAAAGAACAGGCTGAAAATTTAAGAAATAATGGAGGTTTTGTTTTAGGCTACAGGCCAGGTGAGCAAACAGCTACTTACTTAGAACACGTTATTTATCGGTTAACTTTTGTAGGTGCTATTTATTTAGGTTTAATTGCCTTAATTCCAGAATTTTTAATTGCTAGACTATCAGTTCCTTTTTATTTAGGAGGAACAAGTCTTTTGATAGTCGTTATTGTGGCAATGGATTTCTTTTCACAGATTCAAACACAATTATTTTCATCTCAATATGAAAAATTATTAAGTAAAAACAAAATTTATAAAAGTAAATGGTTATAGTATTTATTGGCCCCCCTGGTTGTGGTAAGGGCACACAAGCTAATATTTTAAAAGATACTATTTTACCTGATCTTAATATTTTAACTGTTAGCTCACTGTTGAAAGAGAAATCTCAAGACCAGAGTGTTTTGGGAAAAGAGATTAAAAATAAAATGGATAACGGTGACTTAATTGAAGACACAGTTGTAATTTCAGTATTAAAAGAAAAAGTTAACACATTTACAAACGAACAGATTTTAATTGATGGATTTCCTAGAAGTTCAATACAAGCTGACTCACTTGTTGAAATATTTGTGAACGAAGTTTTAAGTATTATCAACTTTGAGGTTGATGATGATCAGCTTCTTCAGAGAATTAAAAAAAGGTCTTTGGAAGAGTCTAGGGCGGATGACAGTTTTTTTGAAAAGAGACTACAAATTTATAAAAAATCTCATCAAGAAATATTAAATTCATTAAAAAAAAATTATCAAGTAACTGATATACAAGCTAACGATGAAATTAGTTCTGTAACTGCTAAAATCGTTGATAAACTTGGATTTAATTGAGGTAATTTATATTGACTTTTAAATGCTTTTTTAATAATTTCACCCATTCAGGAGTTCTCAATTGGCAAGAATAGCAGGTGTAAATTTACCAGTTAACAAAAGAGCATTAGTTTCTCTAACATATATTCATGGTATAGGTCCTAAGCATGCTATGGATATTTTAAAAGCAAATAGCTTAGACCCAACAAAGAGAATAAAAGATTTCTCTGAGGATGAAATCTCAAAAATAAGAAAATCTATAGATGAAAGCTATACTGTTGAGGGTGACCTTAGAAGAGTAGTATCCCAAAATATTAAAAGATTAAAAGACTTAGGTTGTTATCGTGGTCTAAGACATCGTAAGCAACTCCCAACGAGAGGTCAAAGAACACATACAAATGCTAGAACTAGAAAAGGTAAAGCCGTAGCTATAGCAGGAAAGAAAAAAGTAACAAAATAAAATGGCAAAAAACGAAAAAAAGAGCTCTGATAAGAAAAAATCAAAAAAAAACTTTGGCCAAAACGGCGTTGTTCATATCAAAAGTTCTTTTAACAACACAATAGTAACAATTTCAGACATCAGTGGAAATGCAGTATCTTGGTCATCGAGTGGCTCTATGGGATTCAGAGGATCAAAGAAATCTACTCCTTATGCTGCTCAAATTGCAACTGATGCAGCTGGAAAAAAAGCATACGATATTGGATTGAGAAAACTTGATGTTCTCATGAAAGGTCCAGGATCAGGTAGAGAGTCTGCTTTAAGAGCTTTACAGAATATAGGATTTATTATTAACAATATAAAAGACGTTACACCGCTTCCACACAATGGATGTCGACCTAAAAAGAAAAGAAGAGTATAAACTAAAATTTAATAGGAGTTAAAAGTGATAGAGAATAATTGGATAACTTTGGTCAAACCAAACAAAGTTGATTATAAAATAAGTGATAACAAGAAATTTGGCACGGTAGTCATAGAACCTTTAGAAAAAGGTTTTGGTACAACATTAGGTAATGCACTAAGAAGAGTGCTTTTATCCTCATTACAAGGTACAGCTATATCTTCAATTAAAATAAATGGTGTGCTTCATGAATTTTCTACGATAGAGGGTGTAAGAGAAGATGTGACTGACATTATTATGAATCTCAAAAATGTTACTTTTAATTCCAGAAGTAATCATACTCAAAAGTTAAGTCTAAATATTAAAGGTCCAAAAGAGGTTATTTCCGCAGATTTTGAAGAAAACCCAGAAGTAGAAATTATTGATAAAGATGCTGTTATTATGAATGTTGACTCTAATAGAGAAGTAAACCTAGAAATATTCTTAGATGTAAACAAAGGCTATATATCTTCGGAAAAAAATAAAGACAATGAGAATAAAAGTGTAGGACAAATTATGCTTGATGCTACTTATAGTCCTGTAAAAAGGGTATCATTTAACGTTGAAAACTCTCGTATTGGACAAGACACTGAGTTTGACAAGCTTATCCTTGATATTGAAACGAATGGTACTGTATCCCCAGATGATGCTGCTGCCTTAGCTGCAAGAATTCTTCAAGATCAACTTAAGCCCTTTATCAATTTTGAAGAGCCTACAGAAGATGAAAGAAAAAAATTACAATCATCTAACGAACCTCAGTTCAATAAGAATTTACTTAAGAAAGTTGATGAACTTGAACTTTCAGTTAGATCAGCTAACTGCCTAAAAAATGATAATATTTTTTACATTGGTGATTTAGTTCAAAAAACTGAAGGAGAAATGTTAAGAACACCTAATTTTGGAAGGAAATCTCTCGATGAGATAAAAGAGGTTCTGTCTTCCATGAGTCTCAGCATGGGAATGGATTTACCTGGCTGGCCTCCAGAAAATATAGAAGAATTATCAAAAAAATATGAAGACCCTTTTAAAGTATAATGAAACACAGACTTAAACAACGAAAATTAAATAGAACTTCTTCTCATAGATTAGCTCTATTAAAAAACTTATCTATTAGTCTCATCAAGCACGAGACTATAACTACTACAACTGAAAAAGCTAAAGAGCTTAGACCTTTTATTGAGAAATTAGTTACAAAAGCTAAAAATGATAACTTAAGTAATAGAAAATATATATTAGCCAAGCTTTTTAATAATATGGAAGCTTGTCAAAAATTATTTTCTGAAATTTCTAAAGAGCAAAAAAATAGAAATGGTGGATACACTCGCATTATTAAAAAAGGCAACAGATTTGGTGATTTTGCTCACACAAGTATTATTCAGTTCGTAAAATAAAAATCTATGTCATCTTATTTAGCGCTCGTGATAGGTGCTATATTAGGATCAAGCCTTCGTTACTTCTTCATTATTTTAAACTTCACTTTTTTAGGACTACCCACAGCAACAATATTAGTAAATATCATTGGATCTGCTATGGCAGGTTATTTTTTAAATAAATTTAATGGTGCACTATATATCTTTTTTTATGTCGGATTATTTGGTAGTTTTACTACTCTATCTTCCTTCAATATTGAACTATTTTCATTTGTTTCTGATAAATCTTTTATCAAAGCATTAATGTATTTTTCATTTAACATTTTTATATCTTTTATTTTCTTTTATTTATTTCATATGATTAGTCTTAGATTTGCAAATTAAGATAGATCAAAGTTATAAAAGATTAGATAAGTTTTTATTTCAATATTTTGAGTCTATACCTTTATCTTTGTTACAAAGATTAATTAGAAAATACAAAATAAAAATTAATAACAAAAAATCTAAAGCTAATTCGCCATTAATAAAAGGTGATGTTGTATATATATATTATAAATTTGAGATCAATAATGAGTTATCAAATACTATTAAACTTAATAAAGATAAAAAAAAGATTTTTAAAGATCAAATAATATTTCAAAACGATGATTTTATAGTTATTAACAAAATTAATGGATATTCTGTTCAAAGAGGATCTAAAGTATTTATTTCATTAAAAGATTTATATGAAAATGTAATCAAACATAAATTATATATAGTTCACAGATTAGATAAAGACACCTCAGGAGTAATGATTTTTGCAAAAAATAGAATTACTGCTAGTAAAATCTCATCTTTATTTTTAAATAATCAAATCAAAAAATTCTATATTTCAGTAACTAATAATAAATTTAATAAAAATACTGATACTTTGATTAACTATAATTCTGATAAGAAGGAATTAAAACTAGCTTACAGAAAAATTCAATTAGGTAATCATAAAAATTGTTATTTGATTAAATTATTCACAGGAAAAAAACATCAAATTAGACTTCAATTCTATCTTAATAAAAATCCTATAATTGGTGATAAAAAGTTTTCTGGCAATAAATTTAATAAACTTCTTCTTTGTTCTTATAAAATTATTTTTAAGCTAGATGGGAAATTTTATAAGTTTAAAATAAACCCTAATAAAATACTTTCATAAATTCTTCTTTAAGATCTTGATATATTTTTCCTTTATTATAATTTATTTTTAATTCTTTTAAGCTACTTATATCTTTGGAATTAAGACCACAAGGATCGATTTTTTGAAAATTATCTAAATCAAGATCAAAATTAATTGATAACCCATGATGAATGATGCCTTTAGAGTATCTAAGACCAATAAATATGATTTTTTTTAATTCATTATTATTTTCAACCCACAAACCTCTATTTTTTTCTTTTTTTCTAAAAAGTTTAATATCATTTCTCTTGAATGCATTTATACATATGTCTTCTAATGAATTTATGTAATCTATAATATTCTTTTTTCTCTTTTTTAAATTAATTAAAGGATAAATTACTAATTGGCCGGGGCCATGAAAAGTGATTTTACCACCCCTATTAACTTTAATTACTGGGATCTTATTTATTTTATCTATTTTAAATTCTTTAGGAGTAGAGCTTCCTGCAGTAAAGACATTTTGATGTTCTAAGAACCATATTTCCTCTTCTTTTATATTTTCAGACATTTTTTGAATATGTTTATTCATTAATTTTGTAACTTCTTGATATTTTTTTTGCCCTTTTAGTTGTTTTATTTCAATCATTCTTTATTAATTAATCTATTAATTGCGGACGTGGCGGAACTGGTAGACGCGCAGCGTTGAGGTCGCTGTGGGATCAAATCCTGTGGAAGTTCGAGTCTTCTCGTCCGCACCATATTTATAATATAAATGCAAAAATTTAATAAAAAAGAATATATTGAGTCAATAAAATCTCTTCATTCAGCAGATCAAGCAGATAGTATTGAAAGTCTCCCACACGAAATACAGTCTTCTATACTAAGAACTAATACTAAAAACTTTCACCCAGATTTTATTGCTTACTTACGAGAAGAAACGCGTGACGATATTTTGCATATGATTCCAAATAAACAATTAGTTAATTTAATTAAATACTTAGATTTAGATGATGCGGTTGAAATCCTTGGCGACTTTGAAACTAAAGAATTAGTTCAAATACTTTCCAAGCTTGGATCTCAGCAAAGAGAAAGAATTGAACAAAGTTTACAGTATGATGAAAATTCTGCTGGTAGGCTTATGAATAGAGACTATCTTTCGATAAAATCTAATTTAACTGTTGGTGAACTAATTGATCAATTAAGAAATACCCGAAGAGGACCTAAAGATTTTTATAATATATTTATTGTTGATGACCAAAACATTCCTATAGGCTATATCCCTTCCGGAAGAGTACTAAGATCAAAAAGATCAAAAAAATTAAAAGATATTATTTATAAAGACATACATGTTATTAAATCTGATGAAAAAATTGAAGATATCGCCTACACCTTTCGACAGTATGGCTTGGTTTCGGCACCTGTAGTAAATTTAGAGAATAAAATGATAGGTATCATGACAGTTGATGACGTTGTTGAAATTGATCACGAAGAGTCAGAGGATGATATGAGAAAGTTGGGAGGTTTGTTTGTAAATGACTTTTATAAAGGTGCTTTTACATCTGCCACCTCAAGATTTATATGGTTAGGGTTAAATTTATTGACAGCTATATTAGCATCTCTTGTTATAGATATATATTCAGACCAATTACAGCAAATGATAGCGATTGCAGTCTTGATGCCTATAGTAGCTTCAATGGGTGGTAATGCAGGCACGCAAGCTATGACCATATACGTAAGAGCTATTGCCACAAAAGATATTAACAATTCAAACTATATTAAATTGGTTGTAAAAGAATTTTTAATAGGGAGTATCAATGGTTTTGCACTTTCTTTAATAATGGGATTAATAGCCTATTATTGGTTTGATAGTCTTGTATTAGCTTTTGCGATATCTTTTGCCATTTTAATAAATTTAGGTTTTGCTTGTTTGGTAGGCATAATTATCCCAATAACAATTAATAAAATGAAAATAGATCCAGCTTTAGCCTCTGGTATTGTACTTACAACATTTACAGATGTATTTGGATTTCTGTCATTTTTATCAATTGCAACTTACATATTAAATTTATAGTTTATTTCGATGATCAACGCTGAAATACTTAGGGAATATGATATTAGGGGTATTTACCAAAAATCATTAAAATTAGAGGATGTAGAAAATATTGCAAAAAAAATCTCAAATATAATTTCAAATATTAATACTCCTAGAATTATTTTAGGTCATGATGGAAGATTATCTTCTCTAGAAATTAAAAATAAACTTATTGATACTTTCAGAAGACATGGTGTTGATGTAGTAGATATTTCATTAATACCAACTCCAGTGAGCTATTATGCTACAAAAAAACTAGATATTCCTAACTTAATAATGATTACAGGTTCTCATAATCCAAAAGAATATAATGGATTAAAAATTATTATTAATAATAAACCCTTTTTTGGAGAAAAGATAAAATCTTTAAATGATTTAGATGATGCTTCATTATCCTCAACATTGGGTAAATTAACATTCAAAGATGTAATTACTCCTTATACAGAAGAAATTATTTCACAATTTAATCATCTAGATAAACTTAAAATAGTTTGGGATCCAGGAAATGGAGCCATTGCACCAATAATACATAAAATTATTAATTCTATAAAAGGAACTAATATTATTTTGAATAGAAGTATAGATGGTAATTTTCCTAATCATCATCCTGACCCAACAATAAGGAAAAATATTACTCAGATATCAAACTATATTAAAGAAAAACAATTTGACTTGGGTATTGCTTTCGATGGTGATGGTGATCGAATTGGAATTTTGGACAATAAAGGAGAATTAATATACTCAGATATCATATTTTTACTTTTGTCTCTTGATCTTACAAAAGAAAAAAAAGATTTAGTCGCCATAGCTGACGTAAAATGTAGTAAAATACTTTTTGATACACTTAAAAATCATGGTGTTGTCATTCATATGTCAAAAACTGGACATTCTTTAATCAAAGAGATGATATCTTCAAAAAATGCAGATATAGCAGGCGAAATGAGTGGGCATATTTTTTATAACTATAAATATTATGGATATGATGACGCCATATATGCCTCTTTGAAATTAATTAAGATACTTAATAATACAAAAAAAACATTAAATGAATTAACGAGTGTTTATATGAAATCATTCTCTACACCTGAGATAAAATTATATTGTGATGAGAAAATTAAATTTAGTCTTTTAGATAAAATAGTAAAGGATATTCCTAAACACTACGATAGTTCAGCCAAATTAATTACAATTGATGGTGTAAGACTGGAAACTGAAAATTTTTGGTTTCTTCTTAGAGCTTCAAATACTCAAAATTGTATAGTATTTAGACTTGAACACTTTGTTAAAGATAAATTTAAGGAAGAATTAATTAAATTAATATCAATACTTGAGTCATATTCATTGGACATAAAAGAATTAACTAGCTTTAATCAAACAGTCTAGTTTATATAATTTAATTTCATTACATAAGTTTTTTGCTGTTTTTTGATCATCAACATTAATATAACTTATAAAATATCTACCATTTTTTTTAATTTGATGCTCAAAACTTCTGAGTATTTTTATTTTATTTTTAAGTAATGTAATATGCATCTTTGATTTACTAATCTTTTTGAAAGAGGATGTCTGGACTGTATAATTACTTTTATTTTTTGTTTCATTTTTAACAGTTAATTTTTTAGTTTCTTCATTTTTTGATGCATCTTTATTTCTATATTTATTCATAAGAAAATTAATTTTATTGTTTCTTTCTTTAGCTGAATTTCCTCCAAAATATATACCTAATAAATATTTATCATCATTAACTGATAATAGTGATATCTGAAACCCAGATTTTCTTGTATAACCAGTTTTTAAACCAATATAATGATCATACTTTTTTAATAATGTATTATGAGTTGTATAATTCTTACCATCAATTTGAACTTTTGTTTTTTTAAATCGATGTAAGTGCTCAGGAAAATCAATAATTATTTTTGAACTTAATTTAAACATGTCATAAGCAGTAGATAAATTAGCTCTGTTGGGCAGACCATGAGGATTTGCAAAATTTGTGTTATCTAAATTTAGTTTATTTGCATAATTATTCATTTTATTTACAAATTTTTTTTCGGTACCAGATATTTTTTCAGCTATTGCAACAGCTGCATCATTCGCGGATTTGATTATTAATGAGTCAATCAATTCATCTACAGTGATGAAATCCTTCTCTGCTATACCTAATTTAGAGGGTTGTTGATAAGTTGCATGTTTAGAAAAATAAATTCGATCATTTATTTGTATATTTTTTAATCTTAGCTCATCAAATAAAATATAAAGTGTCATAATTTTAGTAAGTGACGCAGGATAATTTTTTGTATCCTTATTAATCTCAAAATATATTTCTTGTGATATTGGATCACCTATTACACTTGCAATTTTAGCAAATAAGGGATGTGATAAATTGACTGTTAAAATAAGCGTAATAAGTATTATTCTCATAATCTTATTAATTTGTTATAATTTCGCATGTCCCTAGGTTTTAAATTATATTCTTTTTTTAATGGTAATCTTGTTCACCAAGATTCGCTAGGTAATAAATATTACAATGACAAAAATAATTCTTCTAAAAGATGGGTAGTTTATGCACCTGGTTTTGGTCCTGACTCATTACCAACACAATTTCATAATTGGTTACATAATACTTCTGATGAAATTCTTAGCTTTGAAGCAGAGGAAAGTAATCAAAAAAGTCTGGTCAAAAGAAGAGTTCAAAAGCATTCAGTAAAGCATAAAGAGACAAATGATAAGGGTTATAATAGTTGGCAACCAAAATAATAAAAGAAATTGACTCTAATGATCCAAAAAATCATTTAAAAATTGGTATTATTTTTATTATTTTTTTAATTATATTTTTTTATTTATTTAAAAATACTAATCATAAAGCCTCAATACCTTTTGTTGCTACTTTTAATTATGTTGAAGGCATTAATTATAATTCTGAAGTTCAAATAGCTGGAGTGAAAGTAGGAGATGTGAGTGATATTACGATATCATCTAATAGAGTTATTATAAAAGGTTTTATTGACAATGATTATAACATTCCCAATGACTCAATTTTAAAAATCAAAAGTGATGGTATTTTCGGAAAAAAAGCTCTATCTATCGAACCAGGATTTGGAGATTTTTTTGATAAATCAAATTCACAATATGTGTTTAATCAAACTCAAGACTCATATTCAGTTGATACATTCCTTCGATACTTAAATGGTTTAAATGAATAAAAAGATAAATATTGAATTTGTTCTTGGATTAATAATATTAATTTTATCAATTATTAGTATTTTCTACTATTCATCTAAAATAAATCTTCTAAATAAGAACGAGACTTTCAAAATTAACTCAAGCTATTTTGATGTAGGAAACATGACTATAGGAAATGATGTTAAAATTAATGGAGTAAAAGTAGGGGAGGTATTAAATATTAAATTAGATCAGGTTTCATACATGGCTATAATTACATCTTCTATCGATAAAAGTATTAATATTCCTGATGACTCTGTATTTAAAATATCAAATAATGGATTTATTGGATCTTCGTACATTGAAATTCAACTAGGAAATAGTGAGGAATTACTGGAAAATAATGACTACTCAGCTAATAATATTGATGCAGTATCTTTGGAAGAAATTATTAATAACTTTATTTTTAAATAGTATTTTTTTTCATCAATTACAAGCAACTGAAATTAATAATACTAACTTATTAATATTAGACAAATCTTCATCATCAAAATATGAACTTGAATTTTCAAAGACATACCAATTTAGAAATTTATCTTTTGAATTAATTTCTTGTAAAAATATTAAATTTGATAAATATCTTGATACTGCTGCTTTAATAAAGATTTCCCAAGATGATAACATATTTATTGGGTGGTTTTTTAAATATACTGACAAACTGAATTTGTATTCTAACAAAATATATGAAATTTCATTAATTGACTGTTAACTAAATTTAGCAATATTTTTTTCTAGCCAATTTGTATTATATTTGCCGTTAATAAAATCATTTTGATTTAAAATCCATTTGTGCAATTCTATATTTGTATCAATGCCATCTATAATAATTTCATCTAAAGATCTTTTCATAATTGATATAGCTTCATTCCTATCTTTGCCTTTTGATATTATTTTTAATACCAGACTATCATAGTGAGGGTTTACTTTGTAATTTGTATACAAGGCTGTATCTACTCTAACACCTCTACCTCCTGGTACATTAATAAATTTTACTGTTCCTGGACTTGGAGAAAAATCTCTTGCATTTTCTGCATTTATTCTACATTCAATTGTATGATTTCTTTTTATTAAATTAGTCAAATCTAATTTATAGCCTGCTGCGACCATTATTTGATACTTGACTAAATCAATATCAAAAGCTTCTTCAGTTACTGGATGTTCAACTTGTAATCTTGTATTCATTTCAATAAAAAATATTTCATTATCCTGGTACAAAAATTCTAAGGTTCCTAAACCTTCATACTTATTCTCAAGGAGTAAATCCTTTATATTTTTTTCTATTTTTTGTATGTTATTTATTTTCACAAAATCGGAGGGTATTTCCTCAATAATTTTTTGATTTTTTCGTTGAATAGAGCAATCCCTCTGACCAACTATTTCTGCATAATTATTTTTAGGATCTGATATTACTTGAAATTCTATATGTTTTGCATTTGTTAAATATTTTTCAGCATACATAGTGTCATCACCAAAATAATTTTTTGCCTCTGCTTTTAATTGAGAAAAAAATTTATCTATTTCATTTTTATGATTAAATACTCTCATTCCTTTACCACCACCACCATAGGCAGCTTTGATAACAATAGGTAGTCCTATTTCATTAGCTTTTTTATGTGCTTCACTTGTATTTTCTATATTTTTGGAATTTTTATCTCCAAGAATAGGTAATCCAAAAACGCTTGCCAAACTTAAAGCATTACTTTTATTGCCTAATTCTAAAATAGATTTAGAACTCGGTCCTATAAATTTGACTTTGTGTGAGCTCAATATTTTTGAAAATTTATCATTTTCGCTCAAAAATCCATAACCGGGATGTACTGCATCAGCACCTGTTATCTCAATAGCACTAATTATACTGGGAATATTTAAATAACTCCCATTAGGGAGCGCACTTCCGACACATATGCTTTCATCAGCAAGTTTTACATGCATTGCTTCTGTATCTACATTAGAGTGTATAGCTACTGTCTTGATATTTAGTTCTTTACATGCCCTTATAATACGAACTGCAATTTCTCCCCTGTTAGCTACTAATATTTTTTTAAACAATTACAATATTTCAAAGAGGGGTTGACCAAATTCAACAGCCTCACCATTTTTAACCATTATGGTTTTAATTGTACAATCTCTATCAGATTTTATTTCATTAAAGGTTTTCATAGCTTCAATTAAGCAAATAGTATCACCCTTTTTTATTTTTTGACCTTTTTTGGCAAATGGTGGTGAACTTGGTTTTGGAGTAAGATAAATTATTCCTACCATAGGACTATCAATACTCATTAAAATATCACTGACTTCATTCTTATTTTTCTGGTTATTCGTTGTTAAAATGCTTGGGCTATTTTCACTGTTATTTTGGTTTATTTTTATATTGGATATTTCAATAGTATTTGTTTTATTTGATAATTTAATAGATCCTAAATTATTATCTTTGATTTTTTTAATTAAAGCATCAATAGTTTGATTAATTTTTTTATCTAACATCCTTAACAATATACCTGATAGATTATAAATTTAAACTCTTATATAAACTCTCTATTTAAATTGTTTTGCCAACTTCAAATTTTGATTAAAGTAATTTGAATTGATTTTAATGCCATAGCTCTCTTTTTTGATTTCTTCTATTTCATAGTAATTTAATTGACCTACTAGTTGACCATCTCTAATTATAAATGGTGTATCGTATGCTCGTAATTCAAGAACCGCAGGAGTGCCATATTTATTATTTCCAAATCCGGGATCAAAGAAACCAGCATAGTGTACTCTAAAATTTCCAAAACTATCTTTAAATGGTTCTAGTTCTGCAGCTTGATTATTTTTTATCTTAATCGACTCTTTAGATCTAAGTATGTAAAATTCATCTCTTTCAATAATAAAATAATTATCTTTAGGAATTATTTTTTCCCAATATTTGCTAGATTTATAAAAATTAATTTTATTTAAATTAATTGCCGATGTAATTTTTTTTGCTTTATATGCAGTTATTTGATTTTTTCGAATTGATACTGAAATATTTACTTGTTTAGTTTTAAGATCAATATTTGAACCTTTAAAAAATCTTATTTGATTTAAAGAAATATTTTTTTTTATTATAATACTAAATGACTGGGGTATGATTTCTAAATATAATTTGCCTCTGTAATTATAATTAACAAAATCATATTCTCTACAATTTTCAGTTATTACGCGTGTAAATATATCTAATCTACCTGTTGTACTTTTTGGATTTGATTTTCCCATTATATCTTGAGGCAGTTTTAATTTTTCGTTTAATTCACATAAATAAATACAATTTTTTTCGAGTAGTACATTATTATTCAAATCAATCTTTGTAAGTGATAATTCCTTTATGACTTTTGATATTTTTAAATTATTTGGAATAAAAGAAGCTTTTATTCTGTAACATTTGTCAGATAAAGTTAAGTCAAGAGATGCTGGTTGTATCTGATTATTTGTTAATGATTTGTTAGAGAAAATTTGTTTTTTCCTAATAAGAGTTATGATTTGTTCTCTATTTAAATAGGGCATGAGATTTATCTAATAATGGGATATCTTTAATATCATATTTTTGGCAAAAAAAGTCTGCTTTATTTTTAGAATTAATTGATTTATAAAATTGACAAAAATAGAAATTGGATAAGTTATTTTTATTAATTTTATCATA
>CABYTH010000007.1:0-40230 GCA_902521835.1 uncultured Alphaproteobacteria bacterium | reverse complement strand
TCACTATTAGTAGTCTCTAATAGGTAAAAGCCACTACTCTCAGATTTTATAGTATTTACTACTTTATCAATTTGCATTTTTTTAAATTTAATATGATTTTGTCATGTACTTCATTAGCAGATAATGATGCGTCAATAGCAACAAACTTACGTTCACCTATTTTTATTTTAGATATTTCTTCATAATTTTTTTGAATTCTTGAGAATTGTCCAAAATATTTTTTATCAAATTTATTTGAATATAATCTTTTATTTTTCCTTCTTATTAAATTTTTTTTATCTAACTTCAAATAAAAAGTTATCTTTGGGATAAATTTCTTATCAATTAACTTAATTAAACTGATAATAAGTTTTTTTTCTCTAGAATTATATTTTTGATAAGCATAAGTAGAGTCAAAAAATCTATCAAATACAATAAAATCATTCTTTTTAATTGAAGATAATAATGCAAATCTGGATGCGAAGAAAAACATTATTAAACTTAAATTATCAAAATTAGACTTTAAAATCACATTTCTTATCTTTTCTAGATCTTTATTACCTCCAGGCTCTCTAGTAAAAGTAGATTTAATATTATTTTTTATAAAATATTTTTTTAAAAGTTTTATCTGTGTCGATTTTCCAGAATATTCGAAACCTTCAAAACTGATTACTTTCATTCTATATGATATTATTTAGTTAGATCCAAGAATGATATAATAAATAGCTGAAAATATTCTTGAAAAGAAATTCTTTTGCTCTATATCCTCACCTGAAAATAAAGGAAATTCAGTATTCTTATCAGCAAACGATATTTGAAGTTTGGCTATTTGGTCGCCTTTTTGAATAGGAGTTGCAATAGGCTCCTCTACTATCACATTAACTTTAGCAGAAGATAATTGTGCTTTTGGAATGCTCACACTTATATCGTTAAAAGCAACTAGGTCTACTTTGTCGTCTTTACCTAGCCAAGTATCAGCTTCTTGAATAACCTCATTTTTTTCAAAAAAATCTACTAATTGAAAATTGTTGAAACCCCAATCCATTAATCTTAGTGACTCCTGGGCCCTTGATTTGGAAGAGTCTAGTCCATTTAGAACAATAATCAGGCGCCTATCCCCTCTTTCCGCAGATCCAACCAAACCGTAGCCAGCTGCTTCCGTATAACCTGTTTTAAAGCCATCAGACCCCTCAAATGTATATAGGAGTGGATTTCTGTTATCTTGTTTGATCCCGCTGTATGTAAAATCACTTAATTTGTACATTTGATATAATTCATAATGATTTTCAATCGTGTACTGTGCTATTTTAGCAAGATCTTCAGCTGTTGTGTAATGATTGTCATCAGGCCAGCCACTGCTATTTGTAAAGTTAGTCTCTGTGAGTCCTATTTTTTTACCTAAATTATTCATTTCAATAGCAAAAATTTCCTCAGAGCCAGATATACCCTCTGCTAAG
Source organism: uncultured Alphaproteobacteria bacterium (assembly GCA_902521835.1). Classification (GTDB taxonomy): domain Bacteria; phylum Pseudomonadota; class Alphaproteobacteria; order HIMB59; family HIMB59; genus HIMB59. The sequence continues at coordinate 38,794 of CABYTH010000007.1, read as the reverse complement.
GCAATCGAGGCATCATTTCCGCTCTGAACGATAATTCCTAGTAACAAATCATAAACTTTTACTCTTTTGTCTACCTCTATAAACATCTTTGATCCGCCCATTTTCCATGCCTTTTTACTTACTAAAAACTCTTGATCTAATGATAAAGTACCATTTTTGATTTTTTCAAAGGCTACAAGAGCGGTCATCATCTTGGTCATACTTGATGGATATGTTTTGGCTTTAGAGTTTTTTTCTAAAAGAACTTCGTTTGTTGATAAATCGATTACAAGGGCCGTTTTTGCCAAACTTTCAATAGTAAGAGATTGTTTAGGAAATAGAATAATTATTGCTATAAAAAATAAATTAAGGGGTTTTTTTTGCATTCAAATATCCATTTTTAATCAGAAAATCTAACTTAAGATTTATATCACTCTTTAGAAATGGGCCAGCAAAAACCTTAATTCCCTCTTCATTTTCTTCATAAAACAATCCTAAATTCTTAATTTTATTAGTTTTAAGCTTTGCTAAATTTATATCTTTATAAATTTCAACTAATATAGTGTTTTGTTTCTTAGAATTTTTAATATCTAGAGTTTTAATTTTCTCATAATCAAGTTTTTCACTAATTTCAGTTTGATCTTGATCTAACTGTTCAAATGAAATTTCTGTATCATCCATCTTTATCTTACTCTCTTCTTTTGAGTCAACAACATTTCTTAGAATTATTGATTCATCTTTTAAATATTCTAAATATACTTTTGTATTAAGTGATATTTTATCAATAATTTCTTGACTTAATGAAAGCCTATTTTCAGTATCTAACTTAATATTTCTAACAATGATATTGTTATCTAGGTTACTGGGATCTGACAGTTTTACCACGCTTGGTATAGGCAAATTAGAATGATGGATATTATTACCTTTAATTCTTTCATCTATAACAAACTTTTCCATAACATTTAGCTCAATATTGTAGTCATCAAGTGGTGATGTAATAACTTCTGATTTTTTAAAGTATTCTTGAGTTGCGACCTCTTCTTCTATTTTTTTATCATCGACAGTTTCAATAGACGTTATTGTACATGATGATAAAAACAGTAAAAACAGTATTTTATTAATATTATTTAAATTTATCACTTAATAATCCAACTGAAAGACCATAATAATTAGAACAGTTGTAAGAGAGGATATTTAAATAATTATCATAAACAATAAAATACCTGTAATCACCCTCTTCCCTACCCATCCTTAATAGATAGCTATTAATATCTAAATTATCTAGAGAATTACCATTCATCTTTTTAAAATTCATTAGTCTAAATTCATTTAATGGTAATTTTTTTGATAATTTTTTTACTGCTAAACAACCTTTTTCTCTTTTTACAAACAATTTAGGCTCTAAAGATTTAACATTTTCTGGGGGGATAACTTCTCTACCCCAAGTGTAATTTGGATCCCATTTATTTGACCCTACCCCTTGTAAATATCTTGCAATAGAAGCGAGTGAGTCCTCTGTGTCAGTCCAAATATCCTTCTTGCCATCATTATTAAAATCTTGAGCGTAGTTTAAAAAACTTGAAGGCATAAATTGATTTTGACCCATAGCTCCTGCCCAAGAGCCTTTGAAATCAATAACATTAATGTGTCCTTGCTCGAGAATTTTAAGAGCGTTATATAATTCTTTAGTGAAGTATCTTCTTCTTCTTTCGTCATATGACATGGTTAAAAGGCTTTCTAATACAGGATAATTGCCTGTAATTTTTCCGTAAGCAGTTTCTAAACCCCATATAGATAAAATAAATCTTGATTGAACATTATAATAATTATCAATTTTATCTAATAAATTACTGTATTTACTTTTATTATTAATTCCATTTTGAATTCTTGTATCAGAATTTCTTTTTTCAATATATTCCGAAAAAGTTAAAGTAAATTCTGGCTGACACTTATCATTTTCAATAACTCTTTTATTTACCTCATATGGTGCAATTAATTTTGATACAAAATCCTCATCTAGCCCAAATTCGTTCGATCTATTTACAACTTCAATTTTCCAGCTTTCAAAACCAGAAAAATCATAGTTTTGCAGCACGTCACAATTTTTTGGGTCATGTGCATGCAAATTTAGAGTAAATAAATATATAAATACTGATTTTAATAATAATTTGATGAACATAAGATTCTATTAAACAGTTTATATTATAAAATCTTTAAGATTAGTGACAACGACAGCAACTATAATTTAATTTACTTAAATTTAATATTATTGGTAGAAAGGTCAGATATTTTTTTACAGCCCATCAACTTCATATCTCGTTCCAACTCTGTTTTATAAATACTTAAAGCTTTTTCTACACCTACTTGTCCAGCAGCTGCCAATGCATATAAATAAAGTCTTCCTCCAGCACAAGCTTTAGCTCCCAATGACAAAGCTTTAAGCATATGAGTACCTCTTTGGATACCCCCTTCACAAATTACATCTACTCTATCTCCTACTGCCTCAACTATATCAGCTAACTGATCAAAAGGTGATCTCGCACCATCTAATTGCCTTCCTCCGTGATTTGATACGACAATTCCAGTACATCCAATATCCACTGCTCTTTTTGCATCTTCTACACTTAGTATTCCCTTTAATGCGAAATGGCCACCCCAATCAGAACATAATTTTTCAGCATCTTTCCAATTCATATCTTGATCGAGCATAGTAGAAAAGTAATTACCAATTGAAATTGCTGTATTAGTTCCCTCTTTTACATAATCTTGAAGGTGTGGTAGTTCAAATTTACCTTTAGTTAAATAATTAATTGCCCATGTTGGTTTAGTAACATAGCTGAATATGCTTGATAAAGTAAATTTAGGAGGTGATGTAAAACCAGTTCTTATGTCTCTTTCTCTATTGCCGCCTGTTATAGTATCAACAGTCAAAGCCATAACATCGAAATTAGCATCTTTTGCTCTTTGAAGAATTGAATTGTTTAATCCTTTATCTCTGTGATAATAAAATTGAAACATCTTTGGTGTATCCACTAGTTTCGAAATCTCCTCTACACTTACCGTTGCTAAAGAAGACACACCAAACATGGTATTAAATTTTTGAGCTGCCTTAGCTACAGCTCTCTCTCCCTCGTAATGAAATATTCTCTGGAGAGCCGTTGGTGAACAATAAAAAGGCAAATCTATTTTTTTTCCAAAAATAGTTGTAGATAAATCAATATCTTTTACACCTCTTAATACGTTTGGTATTAAATCAACATCATCAAAGGCCAATGTATTTCTTCTATATGTCACTTCATCATCTGCAGCGCCATCGATATAATGGAATACGGGAGATGGAAGTTTTTTTTTGGCTAACTTCCTGAAATCTTTAAAATTTAAGCAGTTATCTAATCTCATAATAATTTTGCTAAAAAGGCTGTATTTGTTATAAATAACATATGATTTTGACTAATACAGGCAAAAAATTTGTTTATTCGGCTGTTATTATGATGTTCCTATCCATGGTCCTGCCTTGGGAGTCCCTAGAGGACTACACATATGCCGAGTCAATGGGCTTATCGTTAAATGTTATCCCAGCAATAATTTTTGTTTGTGCAGCAGTCATAGTTGTATTGAAACCCTTAGCTGTACTTTTAAGTAGAATTGGAACCAATTACATATTTCTATTACTTTGCCTACTCCAAGCAATAATTCTGTACATAGGTATGCAGTATTATCCAGATACATACACGATTGGTTATCTTTTATTTCCCGCTTCAGTTGTTGTATTTATGTTAGGTGCTATTTACAGTACTAATAGAATAGACGGAACCACTGGTAATTAGTTCGTTTCAATTACAAAACACCATTAATTAAAATTACCCCACTCATCAATAATAACATAATATAAAATAACTTTTTAAATAGTATTTCTGAAACGTATCCTCTAATTATTTTTCCTAAAAAAAAACCTATTACAACTGGTATGGATACAATTAATGAAGGAATAATTGTGCTCATATCAATTAGCTTTAAAAATGTAAAAGAAAAAAATTGCATTAAACTATAAAGTAAAAAAGCCAATCCCATAAATTGAACAGTTTTTTCTTTATCATATTTTAGTGATTGTAATAAAAATACAAAAGGCATGGTATAAATACTTGTTAGACCAATAATAAATCCATTAAAAGATCCTGTTATCGATTGAATTATTGAACTTTTATGATTAGGTATTGAAATAATTCTATTTGATAAAAAAAGTGAAGAATTAACAAAAAGTAAAATAGCTATAAATATTAAAATTAAATCCGATTGCAGTATTTTAAGTAAAATTACTCCTGGAATGATGATTAGAGTTGAAAAAATTAAAAAAAATTTCGTATCAATAGAAATTTTCCTCAAATTATTTCCATTTATCATCTGAAAAAAACTAGTAATAATTGTTGGTATTATCACAAGAGCTATTGTTTCTTTTACATCCACGACAAATGAGAGTAAAGAAATTACAACTGTGATTAGTCCAACACCAAGTATACCTTGGGTAACGCCACCAATAAAATATGCTAATAAAATATAAAAAAAAGTTAATGTTGGAAGATTACTTAAAATCACTTAAAAACATAACATGAGTGGCAAAAGAATATATCAACTAATAATATAAAATTACGATTGATTTAAAAATAACGTAATATATACATTCTAGACGTTTATGACATCGGAAGGATGGCTGAGCGGTTGAAAGCACCGGTCTTGAAAACCGGCAAAGGGGCAACTCTTTCCTGGGTTCGAATCCCAGTCCTTCCGCCATTTGATCTATTTTCAATTTTCAAAATGTATAAGTATTATTATTTTTTTATTTAAAAGGAGAAAAAATGACTGATCGTGTATGTATAAATCTTTCCTATTCTGTACCAAATGATAAAGCTGCTGAAGTTGAAAATATTTTTAGCACTCATGGAAAATGGATGACTGAATTTTATTCTGATGGAACAGATCATTTATTAAATGCTTACTTTACTAAAGCACCAGAGTTTAAAGACCCTACCGATCCTAGTAAGGGCGAAACTGGAAACACATTATTTACAATAAATGAGCAATTTGCATCTATGGAGAGTGTTCAAAGACATGTCGAAAATGCAAGTAAAAATGATTATTTCCCAGATTTTGCAAAGTTACTAGAGGATTACGGTAAAGTTTTAAGTATGGGTGGCAGTGTATATGTTTCGATAAGATAAAAAGGAAAAAAATAAAAAAAAGACAGAAATTAAATAGTCGAACAGTTCGAATATTATTTATATATTAAAATTTATCTTTTAAAGTTCTCATTATGTCTAAATGCTCAGTTAAAGCCTCAAAAGATACAGCTAGTTCATATACAAGAGTGACTAATGCCAATAATACTAATAAAAGATGAATACCAAAACTTATAGCAGAGATGAAGCTGTAATTTAATAACAAAAATAATAAGCTTGTGCACAATGCTATCCCTCCAAAAAGAGATAAGTAAAGTGTGTAACGTAATAATTTAAGTCTTTTTTCATAATGCAAGATATGAAAAGAATATTCACTTTGACTTTTAAATCTTAATTTATTTGTTTCAATATTAGATCGAGAGTCTCTAATTAATTTTGCAAGAGTTGCATACCTAGCTATAACCAATGTTATATAAATAGTGCAAGCAAAGAACATTGTCCCTAACATATTACTACTTAATAATATCTCGTGATTTACTATGTCCATTGATAAAAAATAGGTGATATTTACTTAAATTACTACCTCAAAACCTTCAAACTGTGGGTGATCCAAATATACTGTTTTATGTTCACCAGCATTTTTATGAGCCATCCTAAAAGCTTCTGATTTAGTCCAATTAATAAAATCTTGCTTTGACTCCCATTCACTGTGAGATGCATAGAGTGTATATTCTTCATTAGACTCACTTTTTATTAAATTAAATTTTTTAAAACCAGGAACTTCACTTAAGTGTGTATCTCTATTTTTCCATATTTCTTCAAAATAAGTCTCTTCACCTAATTTGACTTTAAATCGATTCATAGCAATAAACATGATTTATTTATGTCTATTCAGATATGATAATTCTGGTATTTGTACCAATAGCAATAGTTACCCTGGAACCAATTGGAATTTGTTCTGATCCAGATTGAACTATTGAAATGTCATCATCTGTGTCATCAACGTCTACAACATATTGAAATCCTGTATGATCTCCTAATGATGAACCAGCGACATAACCTACTATTGCTCCACCAATGGTTCCAACCACAGCAGCAGCATCTCTGCAGTCATCATCAAAAATACCCTCTCCACATCCCACGACAAAACCTACTAAACCTCCGGTAAGAGCGCCTAAACCAGAACTCTCTCCAGTAATTTTAACAGGCTCAGCTGCAACAAGAGTTCCATATTTAACTGTGTTAACTTTTTGGGTGTCAGATTTTTTTACCCCAGTATTAAAACCACCACATGCTGTTATAAATGCAAACAAAAATAAAAAAGATAATTTAGACAGGTCTATCATATTCAACAAATTTTTTAAGCGAGTTAGTGAGAAAATTTTCATAATTATCGACATTATAATTGATATTTTCATAAATATCCAAATGTTTTGGGTCTAAAATGAAATCATAAGAGGGTTCAAAAAAGAAAGGTATCGAAATACGCTCCTCCTGATTAAAAAGAACTCTGTGATTAGTTGCTTTCATTTGACCATTTGTTAAACACTCTAAAGCTAAACCTGTATTAATTACAAAAGCATTTGGATCATGAGGAACATCGTACCAATCCAATGAATGTCTATTTTGAACTTGTAAGCCGCCTTTTTTATCTTGATATAAAATAGTCATTATTCCACTATCTACATGGGTTTCACAACCTAAAGCAACACCGTCTTGTGAAGAGACTTCAACAGGTTTATCCTGTTTGGGATAGTAATTAAATCTTAGAGTTGATAATGTTTTGGGTCTTTGAAAAGCCTTTTCAGCTAATGATAAATTTGAGGAAAATGAAGATATAATAGATTTAAATATTGTTATTCCTAAATTATGAAGGTCATCAAAATAATTATTTATCGTAATTTGCCAGTCTGGATCTAGAAAAGACATATCATGATTAACTTCAAATTTTTCCTTCTTTAACAAATCAACCATATTTTGCTTTAAAAGTGGATCTCCTATGTCTAAACCTTCCTTACCATTTACAGAACTAGGAAAATAACCCCTGTAAACTGTTTTTGTATTAGGATTCCATTTTTTGGTGCTATTTTAAGTTTCTCTTCCTCATTTAAATAAAAAAATTTTTTGCAAGTCTTTAAAAGATTATCAATTTTTGAAATTGGAATACCATGATTTGTAACTGTAAAAAAACCAATTTCTTCAGATGCTTTTTTTATATTCTTTGATACTTGTTTAGCAGCATCACTATTAAGATCTTTATCAATAATATTAGATAAATCTATATTTGGAATATAATTACTCTGCATCGCCAATTTTAAAATATAGTTTTTTGATATATTTCTGTTTCCTTTTTATAGGAAGTTCATAAAATTCATCTATTGAAATAGGTTCACCTATTTTTTTTTGATTTTCAGTAAGTTCGGCTATTATAGATTCATAATAGTTTGCCCACTCTGCATTAGTTTTTGGGAGTTGATGATCTTCCATCATTTTAATCCTAACTTTTTATAGAAAAGATTTATAGTGTAAAATAAGTCCTTACTGTCATTATTTTTGATCTGAATAGAACTAGAACTTTGCATTTTGATAATATTTTCTTGTGCCATTTGAATTAAATCATCTAGTGTTTTTTGACTTGCTTTTTTAAAAGTAATATCAATAAAGTTTCTTTTTATATTTATTTTTGAAATACCAAGGGTAAGAGATTTAATTTTAATAGTTAGTAAATTAAATAAATTAGTAACTTCAACTGGGTAATTACCATATCGATCATATATCTCATCTAAAACATTCTTGAGCTCTTGAATATTCTTTGAATTAGTAAATTTACGATAAATAATCAACCTGGAAATATCATCAGATATGTAATTCTTTGGAATGTAATACTCAAAAAATGCATCGAATTCAAATTCATCATAATCATCTTCAATTTCTGCATTATTATTTTTTTGTCTTTCCACCTCATCTTTTAACATACTTTGGTAAAGCTCTATTCCAATATCTTTCACATGACCACTTTGCTCATCACCTAGTAAATTACCTGCGCCTCTTATTTCTAAATCCTCATTAGCTAACTGAAAATTTGATCCTAGATTTTCATAATTAGCTAAAACTTGAAGTTTCTTTAGAGCTGTTTTATTGATTAATTTTTCACTGTCATGAAATAAATAGGCGTATGCTCTTTTATTTGAACGACCTACCCTACCTCGCAATTGATATAATTGAGATAAACCAAACAAATTAGAATTAAATATTATTAGTGTGTTTGCATTTTTAATATCTATTCCAGACTCAATAATATTTGTAGAAATAAGGCACTGTATCTCACCTTTTGTAAAAGATATGAACACATCCTCAATATCTTTTTCTTTCATTTTACTGTGACCTACTCCATAAGAAAGATCTATATTTAATTTTTTAATTTCATTTTCGACAAAAGGAATATGGCTTATTCTTGGTACAACAATAAAAATTTGTCCGTTCCTCTCTAATTCATTTTTTATTGCTGAAATAAGGGCAACAGACTCATATTTTTGAACATAAGTTCTTATACTAATTCTATTTGATGGAGGTGTTCCGATAATACTTAAATCTTTTAAGCCTAATAAAGACATCTGAAGTGTTCTAGGAATAGGTGTGGCAGACAATGAAAATAAATGAATAGTTGGGTATTTGTTGATCAAATATTCCTTTTGATCGACACCAAATTTTTGTTCTTCATCTATTATCAGTGTGCCTAAATTATTAAATTCTATGTCTTTTATAAAAAGACTATGTGTTGCAATAAGAATTTGAATATCACCTGACTTTAATGAAATTAAAATTTCTTTTTTTTCTTTTGACGAAGTAAATCTAGATAGACATGCAACCTTAATGTTAAAAATTGAAAACCTCTCGCTAAATGTATTAGTGTGTTGCATTGCTAGTAATGTGGTGGGAACGACTATTACAAATTGAAAACCTGATAAATATGTTGCACACGCAATTCTTAAAGCCACTTCAGTTTTACCAAATCCTACATCGCCGCATATAAGGCGATTAGATGGTTTATCTTGTTTTAAATCATTTAAAGATTGTTCAATTGAGTTTAATTGGTCTTCAGTTTCAATAAATGGAAATTGTTGATTAAATTTCTCAAGATCAGAATTATTATATTGAAACTCTTTGATGTTTATAGTGGATCTCTTTGCTGCATTTTTTAAAAGTTTATTAGCTAGAAAACGAATTTTCTTCTTAACTGAAGATTTTCTTAAAATCCAATCATTCGTGCCTAATTTATCAAGAAGTAGATTATTATCATCAAACCCATATCTTGAGATATAGTTTAAATTTTCAATTGGTAGTAAAAGCTTGTCGTTACCGCGGTAAATTAATCTAATAAACTCCCTAATTCGATTATTAATTTCAATATTATCAATTGATATAAATCTACCAATACCATGTTTTTGATGAACAACTGCGTCTCCTAATGAAAGATCATTAAAATTGATTATAGTGTCTAAATTCGTTTTTTTCGTAGTATGAGTGTTTTTATTGAGGTGTACGATTCCATCAAATAGATAATCTTTTGAGATTACAGATTTATAGAAATATAAATTATTACCATAATTTGGTTCAATATTTTTCTTTTGAAGAAATTCGTTTTCTATTGATGAGTAATTTTTTCCACAATGAAAATATATTTTATTACTCATTTTAGAAAATTCATCTAAAGAGGTATTTAATGTAATTTTTAATGATTTAGGTGAGCTAGATAATATATTTGTAAATTTATAATTTTTTATTTTGTTATCTTCTAAATAATAATTTGAAAAAGGGATCTCAGGTTGGACTTGATCAAAAATTTTTTTAAGAAAATTTAGCTTTTCTTTTAATATTATGTCACTTCTATTAATTGTATAAATGGAATATCCCATAACGATATCCTCAAAATAACTATCTTTAGTACTTGGCTCTAATAACTCAATATTAGGGTTAAATATATCAATCCTCTCTTTCTCATCTTTGAAAGTAAGTTGTGTTTGAGGATTGAATTCTTTTATTGTTTCAATCACATTATCAAAGAATGAAATTCTATAAGGATTATTATTACTGTTATAAATATCTAAAATATCCCCTCTTAGAGAAAATTCGAGTTTATTATAAGCATTTGCTTGGCTTGAATGATTAAATTCAACTAATTTTTCTAAAATTGTATTAGCTTCAATAGTTTGATTTTTAGTTAATGTTAAAAAATGATTAGCATCTTCGTTTAACTGAAATTTTTTTAAAAGATTATTGCAAGTTATTATTATTATATCATTATGAGTTAATTTCTGTAATTTTTCTGACCTCTCAAGTAAAATATCAGATGATGAACTTTCAGAACTGAACGGTAATGAGTCATGTGCTGGAAAATAACATATTTTCTTATGGGGATAATGTATATTTAGAATATTTTCATAGTCTAGAGCTACCTTATCATCTTCACATAATAAAATTGATTTATTGCCAAATTTAGAAATAGGATTTTCCAATATTATTTTGATAAATTTATAATTTTAAGGTACTTAATTCTATCTTCTTTGAAAGACTCATTAAAAAATACGTCAAATATGTATTGTGTTTCATTTTGTAATAAATCATCTAATTGATCAATTAGAGCCTCATCATTAGTGTTTTCAAGTTTTGAATAAATTCTCTCAAAAATTACATCTAATTCTTTTATACCTAATGTTTGACATCGATATTTTATTTTTTTTAATTTATCTTTGTAGTAATTATTCATGAACGACAATAGTTTCGATTTTTTATATCAGAATGTAGAAAAACTTAAAGGAATAGGTCCAAAGAAAGCGTCCTATTTTAAAAATCTAAATATAAACACAGTTATTGATATATTTTATAATTTACCGACTAGATCAATAGATCGTACTCAGGATATTGACTTTAAAAATCTTGAAAAAGGACAAACTATTACCACTCTCGTTAAGGTAAAAAAACATCATTTTCCTTTCAATCCTAAACTACCCTACGTGATTGAATGTGAAAAAGGATCTTTAATTATAAACATAATTTATTTTTCAATAAGAGGGAATTTTCTTAGAAAAAAATATCCTGAGAACAAGGAATTTATTATTAGTGGAAAAGTATCATTTTATAAAAGTAATCTTAGTGTAGCACACCCTGATTACATAGAAGAGATAGAAAATGAGGATAAGTTAAGAACTTTTGAAAATATTTATCCTTTAACAAGGGGTATCACATTAAAAGATATCAGAATAGTTTTAAATGAAGCAAAAAATCATTTAAATAAATTTGATGAATGGTTGAACGAAAATATTGTAAAAAAATATAATTTTTCAAGTTTCAATGAATCATTAATAAAAATGCATTTTCCCTCTGTAAAAGAAGATATTGAAAGTAGAGAGAATTTTAGAAAAAGGTTGGCAGTTGATGAATTAGTATCAAATTATTTTGCTATTAGATACTTAAAAGAAAAAACAAAAAGAAAAAATGAAAGTTTAAATCTTAATTTTAATTTACAAGAAAAATTGATAAATGAGCTACCTTTTGAGTTGACAAAAAATCAATATAAAATCATAAATGATATAAATAATTATAATAATACTCAATATCGAGAGACAGTACTATTACAAGGTGATGTAGGTTCAGGTAAAACTATTGTATCCTTATTAACAGCAATCCCTTTTATTCAAAAACATAAACAAGTTGCCTACATGGCACCTACAGAAATATTAGCTAATCAAATTTACAGTAATGTATTAAATCACTTAGATAATGAAGAAGTTAATCCTATATTGCTGACTGGAAGTAGTAAAAATAAAAGTGAAATTTATGAAAAAATAGAAAAAGGTATTTTTAATTTTATTATTGGCACTCATGCTATTTTTCAAGAAAATTTAAATTTCTCATCCCTGGCATATGTAATAATCGATGAACAACATCGATTTGGTGTTCAACAAAGACTGTATTTAGCTGAAAAAGGAATAAACACAAATATTCTATTAATGTCTGCCACACCTATTCCAAGAACACTTGCATTAGCTCAATATGGTGAAATAGAACAGGTAATACTAAAAGAAAAGCCAGCTTTTCAAAGACCGATAATAACTAAAGTATCGAACATTGACAAAATTAAAGATATAGAAATTTTGTTAAAGAAAAAAATTTCAAATGTATCGCAAGTTTACTGGATTTGTCCTTTAGTTGAAGCATCAGAGACACAAAAGTATAAAGATGTAGAAACACGATTTAAGTCTTTGAAGAATATATTTGGTTCAGAAGTTGAAATGTTACATGGTAAAATTAAGAGTGATCAAAAAGAAAGAATTATTCAAAATTTTCAAAAAGGAAATATAAAAATATTAGTTGCTACTACTGTAGTAGAGGTAGGTATAGATAATAAAAATGCAGATTATATTGTAATTGAAAATGCAGAAAAATTTGGCTTATCTCAATTACATCAGTTAAGAGGAAGAGTAGGAAGAGGTAACAATCAAGGCTATTGTTTTGCATTATATGGCAAGGATTTGCCTGACAATACAATAAATCGACTAAAAATATTCAGAGAAAACTTAGATGGATTTAAATTATCCGAAAAAGATCTCGAAATTAGAGGCACTGGTGACATATTAGGATATCGTCAAAGTGGTGACTCATTATTCAAGTTTGTAAATGTTTATCATGATCAAGAGCTAATAATAGATGCACTTCAATATGTAAAAAAATTAATTGAAAAAAAAGAGTATGAAAATGAAAAATTTAAAAAAGATATATATAAGTTACTTATGTTTTTTAAGCAGCAAGAAGCAATAAAACTATTATTTAGTTAACTTTTTAATTTTTTTCTTTTTAGGAAGAGCTTTTTTAATTTCCGGTGCTTTGGGTGTAACTAATCCTGCAGAAATGATGTATTTGATAGCTTGATCGACAGACATATTAAGTTTGGTACATTTTGATAATGGAACAAACATTAAAAAACCTGTAGTTGGATTAGGTGTAGATGGCATGAAAACATTTATCATTTTTTGATTTTTTTTTTTTGCTATTTCCCCTTTTGTTTCACTTGTTAAAAATGCAAGAGCAAAAATATCTTTTTGAGGATATTCAATAAGAACTACCTCTTTAAAGGCATTAGACTGTGTCGTAGCAAATGTATCAATAATCTGTTTTACTGTGTTATAGATTGAGTTTAAGCCAGGAATTTTAGATAAAACAGCATCAACTACTCGATGATAAAGTTTTCCAAAAAAACTTCCAGCTATGGCTCCTAAAATTGTAAAAAATAAAAAAGCAACTATTAAACCAACACCAGGTATTTCAGATGGAATACCAAATTTATTTAGAGGTATGAAAGGTCTAAAAATTTTATCTGCAATACCAACTACTACCCATGCAACGTAAATAGATAAAGCTAATGGAGCAACAATTAATATGCCACTAATAAAATGGTTTTGAATTTTTTTCATTTATATTAATTTTTTATTTTATCTTCAAATTCAAAAACATTTTTATTATTAATTTCAAAAGATACTTTTATTGAGAGATCTTTCACGTCAGGGTTATTTTCAATAAATTGATTAAGCTCTTGTTGTGAACTAATCCCTAACCTTTTCAGAAATTTTCTAACTTTTAATTGTGTTTCATCATCCATGAAAATGATAATATGGATTTTTTTTCATATTTGAAGGCTTTTAAACATTCAAAAACTATAAATGATTGTTAGGATAGTCTTCAATTCTAAGATAGTTGTAGATATGCCTATTACTACGATTAATCTAGCTAAAAAAGATAGTATTTTATTACCTTTATATTTTTGAGAACTTCTCCATACACCAATGCAAGATGTAAAGTAATAGATTAGATTTAATACAAGATATAATGAAAATGTATAAATAAAATTTTGTATATGTATTTTTGTAACGAGCAATAGTGGTGCCGAAATAAGGAAATTGATAAGCACGTAATAAATCCAATAACTTTTGTATAAAGGTAAATTACCTTTAAAAAGCTCCATAAGGTTATTTTCAATTTTAAATATGAAATTCATAATTTAGTTCTACCCCATTGAATTTTATTCCAGACTCTCTCGTGAATATAATAAATTAATATACCGTTCATTATTTCAAAAATGACAATGGATTTTGTCCAATCTAAGTTTGATGTGATAAACATAGCAGAAATAAATGTTATTGTAGATGCGGCTAATCTCCATGTGAGTGCCTTAAAAAATGATCTAAGTCTAATTACTTTTTGATTAAGTCTGCCATATTTGTATAAATTCCATACTCTTTCATGAAAATAGTATGTAATCATTTTTAAAATTAAAACAATTAATGCTACATAGAAAGGAGAAGTTGCATCAAAATTTTCTGAACCATTAGAAATAACAAAAAGACTTATCAGAAAAGTATTTATAAAACCGACTATTCTATAACTTATAGTTTTTAAGATTGATCTATTTTTTGTTACTTTCATTATTGAAGAATTTCATATTCTTTCAAATGAAGATTAGCTTTAAATTTTTTTGAATTAATTTTAAATTTAGCAGGAATTTTAATTATTTCTTTTTCAAATGAATAAACCGTTATAAATTCTAAATTATTTTTTTTATTCTCTTTATAAAGACCTTTAAAAAAAGGAAATACTAAATCTATAACTTCAACGTTTCCCTTGTATATTGAAGGATTATTAGATTTTAAGTTTTCTGTATTTTTTGTAATTGATAATAATTCATAAATGTTAATTCCATCAATAATTAACCTTTTTGAATCTGTTTGGAAAATAAAATATTGAACTAATTGTGATATCGGATCAGTAAAAAATTGATAATCATTGATTAAATTATTTTGCAAATTTATCTGATCACTGGAGAGTTCTTTTGAAATTTCAATATTTGATATAGTACCATTCTTGTTAAAAATAATATTTTCAAATCTATCCTGTCTAGAGCTTTTTGTTTTACTTTTGTAAATCATGGGATTGAAGTTATCATCTTTAATTTCTCCAGTAACTTTTGTGATAGACTCATACCCATAAATTTTGTCAGTCATGCCATAACTTTTAATTGTGAAATCAATTTCATATAAATTGTCTTCAATTTTAATTTTCCAGAATAAGTCAGCTAGGTGAATTGATTTCCAATCAATTTCATATTTTAGATTTATTACTTTAGAGTTGAGGTAATATGGATATATTATAAAAAAAATTATGAAAAATATGCGCATAAATAAAACATCGTATAAAAGTACTACTATCGATGATTATAATACTATAATTGATGTAAGAACCCCATTAGAGTTTGATGATGACCATATCCCAAGATCAATAAATTATCCTGTATTAACAAATAAACAACGTCATGAAATAGGATTGAAATATAAAGAGAATTCTTTTTTAGCCAAAAAAGAAGGAGCAAGTATTATTAGTGCAAATATTTCCAAAATTATTAATAAAATAAAATTTGATAAAAAAGATAAAACATTAATTTATTGTTGGAGAGGTGGTCTCAGGTCACTTAGTTTATATTTAGTTCTTAAACAAATCGGTTACGACGTAACGTTATTAGAGGGTGGCTATAAGACGTACAGAGGTTATGTAGTAGATTTTTTTGAAAATAATACTGATAAATTTAAATTTAACCAAATTATGGGTGTAACAGGTGTAGGAAAAACACTTTTTATCAAAGAATTATCAAAAAAATATCAAGTGATCGATTTTGAAGGTTTGGCCAAACATAAAGGCTCTATTTTAGGAAATATACCCAATACTGTTCAACCATCACAAAAATTATTTGAAACATTGATTTATGAAAAACTTCACTCTTTCAATTCAAAAAAAAATATATGGGTTGAAGCAGAAAGTATCAAAGTGGGAAAGTTAAGTATTCCAAGTAAAATCTGGAAAAATATGCCTTTGGGTAAAAATGTAAAAATAAAGAGTAATTTAAACGAGAGGGTAAAATTCATTTTAAAAGATTATAAATATTTTACAAATTCACCGGATTTAATGAAAAATGCACTTATTGTATTAAAAAAAATTATTCCAAAAGAGGAATTTAAACTTATTGAAATTAATTTAAAAAAAAAGGAATATTTTCAGTTTGTGAAATCATTAATTGAATATCATTACGATAGAGCTTATAGAAAGACACGAGCAGAAAATGACAGTAATATATATAAAGAGATATATTTAAATAAAATCAACTTAATAAATATTAAAAGAGTTATTAAAGAGAGTAATTATTTTTAAAATGGTCAAATTTTTTTACTTTACCAAGATTAAAATTTTTTAGATTTACACCCTTACCTTTTTCTACACTTCCAATACAAATAATCTTAATACCCCTTTCAATTAAAAGTTTTTTTTTATTTAAATATAATAAGTTTTTAGGTGAGGTAAAAACTGGAACATACTCTTCCCCACTGGATAAAATAAGTGATATATATTTTTCTTCTTTAAAGAACTTATAAAGCTTAGAATTAACAGAGTTGAGATTATTTAATTTAATTTTTTTTTTGGATTTCAAAGAAATAGTTTCTAAAGTTGATAAAAGACTATCTGATAAATCCATACAACTTGTAATATTTAGATGCTTAAATATATCTTGATAAATATACATTTTAGGTTTTAAAAATTGTTTTACTGATAATTTTTTTAAATTATTAGGTAATTTAAACTTACTATATAAACTTAAGTATCCTAGTTTTGAATATCCAATACCTGAAAATGTATAAATTTTATCATCAATATTAGCATTAGATCTCTTTATTATTTTAGTATTATTAATTTTATCACTAATAATTGTTAAAGATAAAAATATTTTCTCAGAAGAAGTGGTATCTCCACCTATTATCTTGACCTTATTTCTAAGACATATTCTGTGAAAATTAGTGATGATTTGTTGCACAAACTTATAGTTTTTTTTTGGGAAACTAATATTTAGTAAAACATATTTAGATACGCCACCTGAGGATTGAATATCACTATAATTTGAAAGAAAAAGTCTGTGTGCTATGTTTTGAGGAGTAAAATGCTTTAAATCAAAATGCTTATTTTCAACTAAAGTATCAGAAGAGATTAATTGTTTTGTTGTGTTTATATAAGCACAATCATCACCTATTTTCTTATAATTCTTTTCAAAATAATTAATAATTTTTTGCTCATATGACATTAAGTAAATATAATTGAATATGAATTCAAAAACAGAGATATTTAATTAATTTTTTTTCTTACCAAAGGAAATGAGTCTCTTTTTTTAGTTAAAACTAGTTGGAAAATCACATTATCACCTTTAGTAAATGATAATTCACTTAAATTTAAATAAGCTTCCCACATCCTTATAAATCTATCATCATATAATTTAAGAACTTCTTTTTCTTCTTTTTTAAAATTTTTAAACCAATGAGAAAGTGTTTTAGCATAATGTAATCTAAGAACCTCTATATCTGAGATTATAAGACCAGATTTTTCTACAGCTGGCATTATCTCAGACAAAGATGGTATATAGCCACCAGGAA
Source organism: uncultured Alphaproteobacteria bacterium (assembly GCA_902521835.1). Lineage (GTDB taxonomy): Bacteria > Pseudomonadota > Alphaproteobacteria > HIMB59 > HIMB59 > HIMB59. The sequence continues at coordinate 21,120 of CABYTH010000007.1, read as the reverse complement.
AAATATATTTTCTAATAAAAGCAGGAGTCATTTTCGGAACTCTAATATTGCCGATTGTATGTACTACCGCTATGCCATCATCAGATAATAAATTATATATTTTTTTAAAATATGTTTTGTAAAAAGGTTTTCCTACATGCTCAAACATTCCAACAGAAACTATTTTTGTATAAGAATTCTCTTCATCTCTATAATCTTGTAAAGAATAAGATAAATTTTCTTTTTTATCTGACTTTTTAAGTTGGTCATTACAGTATTTAATTTGCTCTTCAGATAATGAAACACCCTTTACTTTACAGTCATGATTATCTGCAAAATGTCTACTAAGTGATCCCCAACCACAACCTATGTCTAAAACTCTATCATTGGAATTTAATAATAATTTGTCAGCTAATCTGCTCATTTTGTTAGTTTGAGCTTGTGTTAATGAGTCGTTTTCATTTTCAAAGTATGCGCATGAATATTGCCTAGTTTCATCCAAAAATAAGTCATACAACCTATCAGATAAGTCGTAGTGACTTGCGACATTACTTTTTGAACTCTTAATGAAATTTAACTGAAATAGTGGATTAATGATTAAAATAATTCTGAATATTAGCGTATTTGATATTTTTTCAAGGTATTTATTATAATTTTCAATAAGTAATTCAGAAAACTCATAAAAAGTCGAATTGCTTAACTCGTAATCCTTATCCATATATCCTTCTGTAAGCACGAGAGAAGGTGCATAAAAAATTTTATTTAAAAATTTCTTATTATTGATCTGTAAAATTAACGGATCTGTGCCGTTGTCAATAAGATGTTCATTTCCCTCAAATTTTATAATAACAGATCTTGTTTTGATTAAGTGTTTAATTAAAAATTTGAGTACCCTAAAAGACATAATTTTCTTATAAATATCTATATATACAAAATTTATAAAATTTTATCATATATTGATTGATAAAATGAATTAAAATATCAATTAAATAGTTGAACTTTTGATATTAAGCTAACGTAATACAAAATATGCATACCAAAGAAAAAATTGAATTTATATCAAATTGGATAAAAGATTATGCACATTCAAATAATGTTGAAGCGTTAGTTATTGGTATTTCAGGAGGCATTGACTCTGCTGTTACAAGTACGTTGTCAGCAAAAACAGGCTTAAAAACTTTTGTTGCGAACATGCCAATACTTGATCACAAAACAACTAATGAAAGAGGTATAAATCACATAGACTGGTTAAAAAAGAATTTTAGTAATGTAACGGACTTTAAAATAGACCTCTCTCTTGTATTTGAAAGTTTTAAGTCAGCTCTTGATAAAAATGACTCAGAACACGGTTATGCAAATTCACAGGCTCGATTAAGGATGATGACTTTGTATCAAATAGCAGCTAGCAATAACGGAATCGTTGTTGGTACAGGAAATAAAGTTGAAGACTTTGGAATTGGTTTCTATACAAAATACGGCGATGGAGGAGTTGATATTTCTCCAATCGCAGATTGTCTCAAAACAGAAGTATGGGATATGGGGAAGGTATTAAATATAAACCAAGACATAATAGATGCAGCCCCAACAGATGGTTTATGGACTGATGGAAGATCTGATGAAGATCAAGTTGGTTTAAGTTACTCTGAAATTGAAGAGGCAATGCTTAATGAGAAATCATCAAATAGACAAAAGTATCTTGAGATTAGAAAAAATAACGTTCATAAAATGAACCCAATTCCAGTTTGTATTTTACCAAAATAAACTTTGTAAAACTTATACTCTTGAACCCGAAGTGTTATCAAAGAGGTGCACTAATGTATTAGATATATCAAATTTAAAAGTATCTCCTGCATTTAGATTTATTTTCGAAGACAATTTACAACTAAACTCTTGATCACCAATTTTTGAATAAATAATCATATCTGACCCTAAATATTCCACTAGGTTTGCTACACAAGTATGCTGTCCATTATCTGAAATTAGGATATCGTCTGGCCTTATACCTAAACTAGCATCATCGATATTTGTAGAATTATTAAGGTTAATTTTTATATCAGCTATATGAGCTATGCCATTTTCAATTTTGCAATTAAATAAATTCATCTGTGGGGATCCTATAAATTCAGCAACAAATTTAGTGTTTGGTTTAGAATATATCTCTTTAGGTGTACCAACTTGTTCAACAACACCATTGTTAATTACTACTATCCTGTCTCCTAGTGTCATCGCCTCTGTTTGATCATGAGTAACAAAAATACTTGTTACGCCCATTTGTCTTTGAAGACGTTTGATTTCCAAACGCATTTGATTTCTTAATTTTGCATCTAAGTTAGATAATGGTTCATCAAATAAAAATATTTTTGGATTTCTAACTATTGCTCTTCCCATTGCAACTCGTTGTCTCTGGCCTCCTGAAAGCATACTTGGTTTTCTTGTGAGTAATTGATCTATTTCCAAGAGTTTAGCAACATCATTAACTTTGTTATTGATCTCTTCTTTAGATATTCCTCTATTTTTAAGACCATAAGCCATATTATTAAATACTGACATGTGAGGATAAAGTGCATAATTTTGAAAAACCATTGCTACATCCCTTTCAGACGGATCAATATTATTGATAACATTACCATCTAGAGATATTTCCCCATTTGTAATATCCTCTAGTCCTGCAATCATTCTTAATAACGTTGATTTACCACATCCGCTAGGTCCAACAAATACAACAAATTCTCCATTTTCAATATTTAAAGAGGTCTCATTAACAGCTTTAGTGCCATTAGGATATATTTTAGTAATATTTTGTAATTCTAAAAAACTCATTTTTATTTTTCTGTTTGAATCAATCCTTTGATAAACCATCTTTGAAGAATTACAACAACTAACACAGGTGGTAGCATTGACAATATAATATAAGCAAATCTCTCACCTGTTCTAGGTAAAGCAACACCCTCATAGTTTTCTGTAAAAATAATTTTCATTCCCATCACTACTGTCCAATATTTTTCGTCAGTAGTCATTATTAAAGGCCATAAATATTGGCTATATCCATAGACAAACATAAATATAAACATAGCTGCTAACATTGTTTTTGAGAGAGGTAATAAGAAGTCAATAAAAAATCTCCAACTATTTGCACCATCCAATTTTGCAGACTCTAACAATTCATCAGGAATTGTTTTATAAAATTGTCTAAAGAAAAATGTTGCAGTGGCAGAAGCAACCAGTGGAAGTATAAGACCTGTATACGTATTTGTGAGACCAAGATCAGATACAATTTTATAACTCGGAAAAATTCTTACTTCTAGTGGAACTAATAGAGTAATAAAGATTAGCCAAAATATTGGAACAGCTAATTTAAATCTAAAATAGACTAATGCATAAGCTGACATAGCTGAGATGACTACTTTCAATGTTGCAATACCAAGAGCCATAATAAAGCTATTTACAAACATTCTTGCAGCAGTAACTTCCTCAGACCATCCCCCTTTTTCATTTAAAACTTCATTGTAATTATAAGTAAAACTCTCACCTAAAAAAAATTTCATTCCCTCAGTCATTATTGAAACATTATCATGAGTTGAAGTAGCAAAAGAAAACCAGATTGGTAATACCATTAATAAAACTCCAAGTATAAGAATTATGTGTGTTAATATTTCTAATGGTTTGAACTTCATTTATTTTGAAATATTCCTTGAATAAATAATTTTTGTAAAAAAATAATTATAATTACAGGTGGGATCATTGACATAATTACAAAAGCAAAACGGTCAGATATAGATCCGTACATTGTCTTAAGACCCATTACAACAGTCCAATATTGCTCACTAGTAGTCATTATTAATGGCCAAAGATATTGATTATAGCCAAATACAAACATAAATATAAAAACAGCAGCAATCATCGTTTTAGACAAAGGAATTAAAAAATCTAGAAAAAATCTCAGACTATTAGTTCCATCTAATTTAGCCGCTTCTAATAGTTCATCAGGAATTGATTTATAAAATTGTCTAAAAAAGAATGTTGCTATTGCAGAGGCAGAAATAGGGAGAATTAAACCAGCAAATGTATTTACAAGATTTAATTTTGACATGACTATGTATGAGGGCATAATTCTAAGTTCTAAAGGAACCAATAAAGTAATAAAAATTAACCAAAATATAATAGTCGCATATTTGACTTTAAAATAAACTAAACCATAAGCTGCCATAAGTGATGTAATTACAGATAAAGTCGCTATACCTGTTGCCATAACGAAACTATTAAAAAACATTTTAAGAGCTGTTATTTCATTAAAAAAACCAGATTGTTTAAATAAAACCCTAGAATAATTTTCAATAAAATTATCTCCTAAAAAAAATTGTAAACCGTTAGTATTTATAAATAGGCTTGAATGTGTTGAGCTAGCAAAAATTATCCATATTGGAACAATCATAATAAGTAAACCTATTGAAAGAATAAAATGATTAATAGTTGAAGATATATATTTTTTCATTAATTGTAGTGAATTTTTCCCTCTATGTATCTGAATTGAAAAATTGTGATAACAAGAACTATTATCATCATCATAATTGATTGGGCACCAGCACTTCCAAGATCTAAACCTTTGAAGCCATCAATGTAGGCTTTATAAACTAAAGTTTTAGTTTCGCTACCAGGAGCTCCAATAGTAGTTGTATCTATAATTCCAAATGTATCAAAGAAGGCATAAGTTATATTAATAATAATTAAGAAAAAAGTAGTCGGCATTAATAAAGGAAAAGTAATTGTCCAAAATCTTCGAATGTTGCTTTTACAATCAATAATAGAAGCTTCAATAACTGTTTTTTGAATAGCCTGAAGTCCTGCTAAAAAGAAAATAAAATTTGCACTTATTTGTTTCCAAGAGCCAGCAATAATTACATAAATATATGCATCAAATACATTTTCATACCAATTAAACCCCCATAAATTATTAAATAAATGATGAAGTAAACCATATCTTTCACTGAAGAAATAATTAGCCATAACACCAACAACAGCTGGTGCAATAGCATAAGGCCAAATTAAAAGTGTTTTATAAGCACTTTTCCCATGCATTACTTTATTAGCTTGCACAGCAAGTAATAAACCAATTGAACCTGTAATAAGAGTAATTACGAAACTGTAGATAATTGTAAACTTGAAAGCAGTGAAATAAGAGGGATCAGAAAAAATAAATAAAAAATTATCAAAACCAGCAAACTGAGAACCAAACCCAAAAGCATCTTGCATAGTAAAGGCATCTTTAAACGTTTGAATAATTGGCCAATATAAAAAAATTAATAAAATTAATAGCTGAGGAGCTAAGAAAAAATATTGAGAATAATTTGATTTAAATTGAACTTTTTTCATTAATTAAAAGGAGGATATTATAAGTATCCTCCTTTTTAAAATAATATAAATTATAGAGTTTTAGCAAACTGTTTTAATAGTTTTTCTGCACCCTTATCCATATTGCTTAGAGCTTTTTCAACAGTGATATCACCATTAAGCATTGGCTCAACATTTTCGTATATTACTTCACGAATTTGAGGCCAGTTACCTGCTCTATATCCACCAGGGATAGTTGAACCTTCAAGACCTAATTGATCACCAACAGCTTTATGATAAGGAGAAGCTCTATAAAAATTTATAGTTTCAGCTAATTCGATACCACCTTTTGTTACAGCAGCATAACCTGTCATGTTGTGATAGTATAAATCCATTTCTGGTGAACCCATAAACTCAATAAATTTTGCAAGTCCTTTATACTCTTCTTCTGTATGACCGTTTAAAATCCAATTAGCAGCACCACCAATAAATGTAGGATACTCTTTTCCGCCTGTTACTGAATCCCAATATGGTATTGGGTTAGTTGTAAAGTTTGGAAGTACACCTTTCATACCCCCAAAAGAAGCAGCAGATCCGAACCAAAATGCAGCCTCACCATTAGTAAAAGGTGCCTGGTTATCTCCCCATGCTCTTCCCTTGTAGCCATAGTAACCCTTTTCGTACCATTCTTTAACTTTAGTCCAGTGATAAACAAAAGCTTCTGTTTCAGCAAAAAGTGTTTTTGTTGGAACAGCATCATAGCCATTATTGCCATCTGTCATCAATAAATTATGCCTTGAGAAGAAATTTTCAGTCCAAATCCAAGGACTGTGACTTTGAAGAAGAGGAATATATCCGGCATCGAGTATCTTTTGAGCCATACCTTCAAATTCTTCGTAAGTTTTTGGAACCTCTTCAATGCCAACTTCGTTCAAGATATCCATATTGGCATACATGAGACATGTAGAACTATTAAATGGAACACCGATCATTTTTCCATCACCATCAGCATAAAAGTTTTTTATACCAGGAATGTAATTATCAGCATCAACATCAATACCATATTTTTCAGCCATCTCTTCAAAGCCGATCACAACTCCATTTTTAACTTGTGCTACCATGATAGCTGCACCTGCATCATAGACTTGTGAATAATGAGGTTGATCACCTGCTCTAAAAGCAGCTATTGTAGCTGCCATATTGTCCTCATAGCTTCCTTTACCTGTAGGGATAACCATATACTCATCTTGTGACTCGTTAAATCGATTAGCTATTTCTATGATTACATCACCTAAAAAACCACTGTTACCATACCACCAATGAATTTCGGTTTTACTGTAACTGTTTGAAGTGAATGCAAAAGAAACTAAAAGTACAAAAATACTAATTAGTTTTTTCATTATGTCCTCCTATTAGAACGTTCCTGATGACAATATATAACTATTTATTAGTCTCAGGAATAGTTTGGTTGTGAATAACTTAATAAAAAAATATTAAATATTTATGAAATTTTAAGATTAAGCTTTGATTTATATATTTTTTATTAAATATCTTAATGCGTAAATAAATCCATCTTTACCCATACCTATAATTGAACAATCACAAGCTGGTGCTATAAGAGACTTTCTTCGAAAGTCCTCTCTAGAGTATATATTGGATAAATGAACTTCTATTTTAAATATTGTTTTAATTTCAAGGGAGTCGTGTAATGAAACCGAGGTGTGAGTCAAACCACCAGGATTGATTATGATACCAACGTACGACTCGTCTAAGCCATTTATTTTATTAATGATCTCTCCTTCTATATTGCTTTGGAAAAAATCAAGATTACATCCTAATGTTTCAGACTCCTTAAGTAGCTCGTTTTCCAAATCTTTTAATGTGAAATTTCCATAAACACTCTCTTTGCGTTTACCTAACATTTCAAGATTAGGGCCATTAATAATTAAAATTTTATTGTCCATTTTTATTGAACTTATATCAAAGATTTTATCATTCCCAATGGGTATAATTTTAAATATTTTTATATTTTTTTGGTTAAAATCACTATATTTATGATATTTAGTTAATTATTAATAGGAGGTTAGTTATGAGAAAATTCATTATAGATATGACTATGTCGTATGACTTTCAGGTAACTATAGAGGCTGAGTCGGAGGAAGCAGCTAAAGCAAAGTTTACAAATACACCATTAGAACAACTTGGTAGCTATAAATTTGGCTCATTTTATAAGACATTTAGAGGTATAAAATTAGATGAGTTTGATCCAAGATTTTATAAGGACGAAGATAAAGTAAGATAATCGCACGATGAGTAGAACAATTACAGAAAATCTTTTTGGTACTCACTTCTTTTCTAAGTACTATTTAACTATACTAGGAGTGATTTTACTGACTGTATCTTCTAAAATTTCTATTCCCTTTTACCCTGTTCCTATGACATTGCAAACTTTGGTGGTTTTCTTTATAGCTGCATCAATGGGCATGATTGGGTTTTATTCAACCTTAATTTATGTGGTTTTAGGTGTGCTAGGACTGCCTTTATTCGCTAATGGTGGAGGAATTGGCTACATTTTTTCTCCAACATTTGGTTTTTTATACGGAATGGTAATTTCTGCGTTCATGATTGCATATATTCTCAAATCTGAAGTAAACACAGGTTTGATCAAGTTATCGGCTACTATTCTTGCTGGTGCATTTGTAATATTTTTATGTGGTATTAGTCACCTTTCGTTTTTTGTAGGTCTTGAACAAGCAATAAATCTTGGTTTATTACCATTTTTGTATAGTGAATTCCTAAAGATTGTATTGGCTATAGCTATAATTTTTGGGTTGATTCAAAGAGTTAATCGAAAAAATTCATAAATAAGTTTTACTTACAGTTTCAAATATTGAAAAGTGCCGAGATGCCAATTCTTGTCTATTCTTGCTGTATCCTCCACCTATAACAGTACAAAGAGGTATTTTTTTTTCTTTGAAATACTCACATACAATTTCATCTCTTTTTTTAATGCCATCATCAGTAAGGTTTAAATTACCTAGATCATCGTTAGAGTGAACATCAACTCCTGCATCATAAAAAACAATATCTGGTGTAAAATGAGACTCAATTTGATCAAGCGTTTTTGTGAGGATATTTATATATTTAACATCATCTACTTCATCATCTATTGGTACATCTAAATTGCTATTTTTTTTGTCAAATGGAAAATTATTTTTACAATGAATTGAACATGTAAAAATATTATCAATATTTTCACAAATAGAAGCAGTTCCATCACCTTGATGAACATCTAAATCTAATATTAAAATTTTATTTATTTTTTTTTGATTAAGTAAAGTTATCGAGGCATAGGCTAAATCGTTAAATACACAAAAACCAGATCCACAATCTTTAAATGCATGGTGAGTTCCACCTGCTAAATGACATGCAATACCATAATCCAACGCCAATTGAGATGTTTGTAGTGTGCCTTGTATAGCTAAAAAAGATCTTTTAGCTAATCTAGCACTCCATGGTAAATTTATTCTTCTCTCCTGATCTCTTGATAGATTGCCCTCTTTAACATTCAAAACATAATCACTGTTGTGTACTACTTGTACATCATTTATAGGTGCTGACTTACTTTGATGAATTGTTAAATTTGTATATAAATTTGAGTTTTTGATATAATTATATAAATCAGAAAATTTAGTTCCAACAAATCTATGACCCTCTGGAAGAGGAATGTCATAGTTATCATTGTAAACAACATTTAGTTTTTTCATGGATTTGAATTTTCTTTAATGCTGACTAATCTTAACTATTTCGTCAGACTCGTATGTGATATTATCTAAGTTCTTCTTTACAATATTTGACATTGCATTAGCTACTTTTTTTGCATGAATTGGTCTCATTTTTTTAAGCGGGCCTAAAAATAATGGTGTTAATAGCTTGAAAATGGGTATTCCAATTTTCTCAGCAAGTCTAAACTGTTTTCTTTTTCCAAGTAAAAAAGATGGTCTTAAAATACTAAGGTTATCAAAGTTTAATCTTTTCAACTCCTCTTCAACTAGGCCCTTAAACCTTAAATATTCACCTTTATTATTAGGATCAGCAAAACCAGATGAGATATAGACGAAGGACTTTATTGAGTTAGATTTACATATATGGGCTATTTCCTTGGGTAAATCTAGCTCTACCCTTTTATATTCACTTCTTTCAGGAGAGTTTTTCTTTGTTGTACCAATACAAAAAAAACAACAATCAGCAATAATCTGATCTTTAATACTCTCAACATTTTTTAAATCTGTATTAATAATTTCTAATTTTGGATGTTTTATATTAACTTCTGAACGAGTAAAAATTTTAATGCTAGTATAATATTCATCATTTATTAAATTTTTTAATAAATAACTGCCAACTAAACCAGTAGCACCAAATATCACTGCAGAGGACATATAAAACTTATACATTAAAATTATTAAAAAAAAGAATATTTTTGGGATTTAGGAATATTTTTCTTTTAAAGTATTTTTTTGAACTTTTCCCATTACGTTTTTTGGAAGTTCATCCAACAATATATATTTATATGGAATTTTATATTTCACTAAGTGTTTTTTTAAAAAATCTTTAAGATCATTTAAATCTGTAAATTTATTCTTCATAACTATTGCTGCAATAGGTACTTCACCTAAATCGTCATTAGGGATACCAAAAACAGCAGACTCTAAAACTAATTCGTGTTGATTAATAATATCTTCAATTTCTTTAGGATAAACATTATATCCACCACTTATGATTAAATCTTTATTTCTTCCAGATATGAATAGATATCCATCATTATCAAAATATCCAATATCACCGGTTATAAAAAAACCATCTTTAGTAAATGCCTCTTTTGTCTTTTTTGGATTATTTAGATAACCTTTAAATACATTAGGACCACTTATTTCTATTGTTCCAATATCATTTTCTGATTTTGTATTATCACTTTGAATATTATTTATTCTTATTTTAATATCTTTTAATGGTTTACCAACTGATCCTGCTTTTCTCTCCCCATCACAAGGATTAGAAGCATTCATATTAGTTTCAGTCATACCATATCTCTCTAGTATTTGATGACCGGTTACTCTATAAAAATTTTTAAATGTTTGATTTAACAATGGAGCGCTTCCAGATATAAATAATCTCATATTTTGTGTTAATTTCTTATCTAGTCTTTTGTCATTCAACAATCTCGTATAAAAAGTTGGAACACCCATCATCAGAGTTGAATAATTAAATGCTTCAATAATTGAGTCTGTATTAAAATTTTTTATAAATCTAATAGTAGCCCCTCTTATCATGGAGGTATTAATAGCAACAAACAATCCATGAGTATGATAAATTGGAAGTGAATGGATTAAAGTATCATTGCGATTTATGTTCCATAAATTTATTAGCTCTTTTGCGTTTGAAACTAAATTTTGTTCAGTTAACATAGCTCCTTTAGGTTTTCCTGTAGTCCCAGAGGTATACAAAAGTGCTGCTAAATCATTATGAGTTCTTTTTGTTGGTTCAAAAAAACTATCAAGGTTTTCTAAACCATCAGTAATCTCTCCAATTCCGTTTGCATTTAAAGATAAAATTCTACAGCCAATTTCATCACAAATTGGTTTCAAGCTATCAATTTCTGATTTATCACAGATAAGAAAAGACGGTTTTGAGTCTTTTATAAAATAGATTGTTTCGTTAACTGTATAACTTGTATTAAGTGGAAAAAAAACTGATCCAGTAAGAATTGATGATAAATAAAGAGCTAAAGTCTCTTTACATTTGGCAGACTTTACAAGAATATGACTTCCTGCTTTTAACCCTAATTTTGATAATTTGTGAGAAATTTTTGATGCAAGAATTATAAAATTTTTATAAGTAATCTCGGATCCATCATCTAATATTAAAAAAGTTTTATTATTGTCTAAATTAGTTTCAATAAGATTTGAATAAAGTGAGTCTGTCAAAGTATATCAACGGAGTAATTAGGTTGGCCCTGCAATATACAGGGCCTAATAAATAAAATAAAAAATCTAGATTATTCTAGGATTATGGTAACCATTTCTCCCAAGTAGATTTATTGTTTGCTTTCCATTCAGCAACAACATCATTAAGCTCTCCACCATCACGAACTTTAACGAGCATCGCTGCTTGATCTGCATTTGATAAAGCCATTTTACCAAAGAACTCAAGTGCTTTTTGGTTTTCTGGTTTAGCAAATGTATCAGGATTACCGTAGTTCATTGGATAGTCAACAGCCCAACCAGTAGCTGGCCAATAGTCAGCTCCACAAGTTTCCCAGTTGTTAGCCTCTGTAAAGGTATCACATGTTTTGTTTGGAGCTAATTTAACACCTACTAATTCGTTAACACCAAAGAACCAATGAGGCTCCCAAAGATACATTAAGAAAGGTTCACCTCTATCGTACATACCTTGCGCTTCAGCAAGAGCAGCAGTTTCAGTTCCTAATTCATCAGCTACAAAGTCTAGACCAAGTAAATCTAATCTTTTTTGATCATGACAGTTCCAACCAGCAACTGGACAACCAATTAATCGACCTTTGCCACCAGACTCCATAGTCGCAAAATCTTCTTTGAATTTATTTAAATCAGCAAAGTTAGAAAAATCTGGATTTGCATCAGCCCAATATTTTGGAACATAATAATCTGACATACCAGTAATACCAACAGTTCCAAGTAATTTTACACTTCCATCACCAGAGTAAGTCATTTTAACTTCTCCACCATGGATAAGGTCGCCACTTAACATAACGTCATCAGCTTCAGCGTAACTAGGCCATGACTCGCAAGCAAAATCAATATCACCAGCAGCAATAGCTTCCCACAAGCCAGTTCCTGAGGCAAATACGATTCTATCAATTTCGTATCCTAACTCATCTTCAAGTATGCTTACAGCTACTTGACATGAAATCTCTCCACCTGTCCAGTCAGCGATAGCTGCTAATAATTTTTCGGCATTAGCTTTACTGAATGTTGCGGTAAAAAGAATAGAGGATAGAATAAAAGTAATAATTGTTTTAGATATTCTCATAGATTATCCCTCCCATTAAGTATTTATATTAGCAAAAAATAGTCAAAGTACATATGCAATTTATTCATCAATAGGTAACAAAACCCTATAAAATATGTTTTTTAATAGTTGATTAAGTGTAATACTATCAAAAATGATGAAAACTAAAGTATTTCTTACATGTGCTGTTAATGGATCTGGTGACACTGCATCAAAACATCCTGATCTTCCAAAGACTCCAAAACAAATAGCAAAATCTGCAATAGAGTCTGCTCAAGCAGGTGCATCTATAGTTCATATTCATGTCAGAGAGGAAGACGGAACACCTAGTCGAAAATTTGAATTTTATAAGGAAGTAGTTGAAATAATTAGATCGAGTGACACTGATGTAATTATTAATTTAACAACCGGTATGGGAGGTGATCTAGATATAGGTGAAGGAGATAACCCAATGGATTTTGGTCCATATACTGATATGGCTAATATTATGGAAAGAATATCTCATGTAGAGGAATTACTTCCAGAAATATGTACACTTGATGCTGGAACTTTAAATTTTGGTGATAGTTCTGTGTTGGCGGTCAATACACCAAATGATTTAAGAAAGGCAGCAAAACGATTAAAAGAAATTGGAGTTAAACCTGAAGTTGAAGCATTTGATTTAGGTAACATGTGGTTTGGAGCTCAACTTTATGAAGAAGGACTACTTAGCGACCCACCCTTATATCAAATGTGTTTAGGAATTCCCTGGGGAGCTCCAGCAAAAACCACAGCTATGATTGCAATGTTAGATGTCATGCCTAAAGATGCTATTTGGTCAGGGTTTGCAATTTCAAGAAATGAAATGCCCTTTGTTGCACAAACAGTTTTACTTGGAGGTAATCCCAGAGTTGGGCTTGAGGATAATTTATATTTATCAAAGGGAAAACTTGCAACTAATCCACAATTAGTTGAAAAGGCTATAAAAATAGTTCATGAGTTGGGTTCCTCTATTATGAGCCCCCAAGAGACAAGAGATTATTTAAAGCTAAAAAAAACCTAATCCATTCTCTCAGTATTTCCATCAATAGAAATTACTTGACCAGAGACTCTAAGGGAGTCTTGAGAAATTAAAAAGGAACACATTTTTGCTATATCATCTTCATAAACCCATTGTTTTAAAGAACTCATAGAAACAAAATCTTTTTCAATGGATCTTACAGATTGCTTTAACATTTTTGCTTTCGCTTTTATAACTCTCATCATTCTAGCACCTTTAACAGAACCCGGGCATATTGCATTTACTCGTATATTAAATTTACCTAATTCCATTGCTAAAGTTTTAGTAATACCAACTAAGGCCCATTTGCTTGCCGCATAAGGTGATCTATTAGGAAAACCATCAATACCAGCTGTAGAGGAAATATTGATGATTGATCCATTTTTAGATTTCTTAATCATAGGTATCGCATATTTGGTAAAATAAAAGTGACTATTTACATTTACATGTATAGTTTTTTCCCAATCATCAGATTTAATTTTCTCTAAAGGAGATGTGGGTCCAGCTATTCCAATATTATTTATAAGTCCATCTATTTTTTTTGTTTTATTTGATATTTCTTTATAAAATTTCTTTACCTCATCTTCTTTTGAAGCATCGCATTCTGATATAAAAAGTTTCTTATTAAAGTATGAATTTTTTTTTAGTTTATTAATATTTTTTTTATCAATATCACAAGTATATACAATAGCACCTTGTAATAGTAATAATTTTACAGTAGCTAGACCTATACCAGAAGCACCAGCAGATAAAATAATTTTTTTATTTTTAAGGAAATTATTTTGCATCAAAAGAATTACTATCAGGTTTAATGGGAATAGATCTATCTATACCCTTTACAATTTTTTTTTCTTTATCGAAAAAAGGTAAATCCACAACGACTCCGGTGTGTGAAGAATAATCTGGGAGAATTATTTCTATCTCTTTATTCATATAATCATTTGGTTCATAAAATCTTACATAACCAATTCCTTGTTGGAGAGTTGGAGACGGTACACCTGCTGTTATGTAACCGACTTGTTTATCATTAATTTTTATTTTACTTCCGGCTTTAGGAACTGCTGTTTTACATGTTATTCCAAATAAACAAGTCCTTTTATCTTTTTTAATTAAAGCATCTTTACCGATAAAATCTTTATCCATATTCACAAAATACCCAAGACCTGCTTCAAAAGGAGTAATTGTTGTATCTATATCAGTTAAATTTCCAAAGATACCACCCTCAATTCTTCTAATGGTCATAGCTCTAGATGCAGAAAATTGCATACCATATGGTTTACCACATTCAATAAGATAGTCCCATAGAGCCAAATGGTCTGTTTTAAAACCATCACAAAAAATTTCAAACCCTAATTCATTTGTAAAACCTGTTCTTGAAACATATAAAGTTTGACCCCCTAGATCAAAAAAATTGGAGCTAAAATAAGGCATATTTTCATCAATCTTTCCATTAGAAGCTAGCTTCATAATATCAATTGATGCCGGACCTTGAATTTGAAGAACTCTAGATTTAGGGTCTTTTATTTCAATATCAAAATTTGAACTGTGAGCAATAAGCCAATCTTCAAATGGGCCATCCGCTTGAACGTACCAAAACTTTTCTTCATCAAATCTAAATAAAACTCCATCCATGA
This sequence comes from uncultured Alphaproteobacteria bacterium, assembly GCA_902521835.1. GTDB lineage: Bacteria > Pseudomonadota > Alphaproteobacteria > HIMB59 > HIMB59 > HIMB59. The sequence goes on along the minus strand of CABYTH010000007.1, from coordinate 6,093 downwards.
AAATTCCACCTTTTGGTGTACAGGCAAGAGCATAATAACCTCTGCCAATTTTTGTTTTTGAAATTTCTCTTGTCAGCACTTTATTCAAAAAAGAAACTGAGTCTTTTCCTGATATTTCTATCGGTTTTTCTGGAACATCAAATAAAAGAGCTTTTTGTCTTAAAAGCCAATATTTTTCTGAAGGATCTTCATCAATTTTCATAGGAAAGTATCTTCCTGCATAGACGCCTCTAACCATATTCGAAGTATTAGTACGCTGAATGAATGGAGACTCTTCAAATCTACGAGCACTAATTTTAATTGTTTGATTTAGATCAGCTTCTTCTTGTAAATTTCCCATTTATTTATCAATGACTCTATTAGATTTATAATCACGAATAATAACAGGAGGGTCAAATGCTGTCACAGGTGAAATTTTATCTTTAACTAATTCTACTTCTATGAGACATGAGTGTGCTATAGGACCTTGACCTAATTTTGAAGTTCCTTTGTCTTTTGTAAGGACATTAGGATTACCATGTTTACAAATAGTTTTTAAATTTTTAGTGTTCTCAGGATCGTACCATGCACCAGTACTAATTTGAACAACTCCAGGGCGGATATTATCATTAATGTTTACACCAGCTAAACAGGCACCTCTATCATTAAAAAGTTTTACTATATCTCCCTTACTTATTCCACGACTGCTCGCATCAACACTATTCATTTCAATTGGTTCACGATCTTTAATTTTAAAAGATTTACTATAACCTCCGTGATCCATTTGACTATGTAATTTATTTTTTGGTTGATTAGATATTAAATGTAAAGGATAGTTTTTATTTTTACTTCCAAGCCATTCACAGGGTTCTAACCAGGTTGGATGACCAGGACAATCATCATAATTAAAACTATCTACTGTTTTAGAATATATTTCTATTTTTCCACTTGGAGTGGAAAGCGGGAATTTAGTAGGATCTTCTCTGAAATCTTTTAACATTATTGTATTTTCTTTTGGTGGTGGAACTTTAAACCACCCTATTTTTCTAAACTCCTGATAGCTAGGAAAATCAATATTTTTTAATGACTTTGATTTGACTGATGTTTCTTGATAAATCCATTTTTGCCAATCTTCTTCATCTCTTCCTTCTGTAAAAAGATTTTCGACATCCATTTTTTTTGCAATTCCTTTAAAAATATCAAAATCACTTTTAGCCTCTTTAAAAGGTTCAACTAATTTTGACATTGAAATTACAAAAGGATCTCTTGGGGTAAGCATTATATCTTGTCTTTCAAGTGGAGTGGTACAAGGTAAGATAATATCTGAATATTTAGCTAAAGAATTCCAGCACCATTCATTAGAAATGATAGTTTCAGGTTTTTGCCAAGCTAGCAAAAGTTTATTAATATCTTGATGATGATGAAATGGATTTCCACCTGCCCAATAAATTAATTTAATATCAGGATATTCATACTCCTTGCCATCAAAATGAAAAGTTTCACCCGGATTTAAAAGTAAATCACTAATCCTTGCAACTGGGATAAAATTATCAATTTTATTGTCAGATTGTGGAAAAGCAGCGCCAGGAATAATAGAAAACTGCCCACCAATGTGATTTGTTGCACTATAACCAAATCCAAAACCACCACCTGGTAAACCTATTTGACCCAACATTGATGCCAACATAATTGCTGCCCAAAAAGGCTGTTCACCATGATCTTGGCGAGTTAAAGACCAACTAACAGATATCATAGTTCGCTTTGAGGACATGTCTCTTGCCAAAGAAATAATTTCATCTGATGAGATTTCACTTATTTCTGAAGCCCAATTAGCATCTTTTACAACTCCGTCTAAATCTCCTAAAAGATATGGTAAGAAAATATCAAAACCTTCTGTGTATTTTTTAATAAATATTTCACTATATAAATTTTCTTTGTATAGAGTGTGCGCTAGACCGAGCATAATTGCTACATCAGTATTAGGTCTTAAAGGTAACCACTTTCCTTTAACCTCATCTAACAAGTCACTTTTCAATGGACTCAAATTTACAAATCTTATGCCAGCTTTAGCAGAACTAATTAGTTTTTCTTTTTGGTTATGACTCCCTGTTCCACCTTGAGCTATTTGACCATTTTTTAAAGGAACTCCTCCAAAACATACAAATAGTTCTGTATTTTCTTCGATTGAGTCCCAACTAGTGCAGGTATCAAGATAGGCTCTATAACTTCCAAGTATATGGGGAACCATTGCTTCTGCCGCTGCAAAACTATAAGTAAACTTTGATCTTGTGTAGCCACCAATGCAATTTAAAAAACGATGTAGTTGGCTTTGAGCGTGGTGAAATCTTCCAGCACTAGCCCAGCCGTAAGATCCACCAAATATTGAGGAATTACCAAAATTCTCTCTTACTCTATTTAATTCTTTGGCTACTATATTTTCAGCATCATCCCAAGATACAGCCACAAAAGGATCTATCCCTCTTAAGTTATTATTTGTTCCTGGTCCATTATCAATCCAACTTTTTCTTATCATAGGCTTATCAATACGCGTTTGATTATCGTGGATGTCTACAATACCTGGGCCTATTGGTGATGGATCTTTATCATTTTCCCATCCTATTAATTCTGTGACTTTCCCATTATTTACTTTTGCTCTATAAGTTCCCCAATGCGAACTAGTTAAGGGAAGATCTTTCTTAAAACCCATTAGGATTTATCTAATCCAAGGGCTTGTCTTTGTTTCTTAGTCCAGGCGTGGGTTATCCTATCGATGATAATAGCTAGAAGAACGATAGCTAAACCAGCTGATAAACCTCTTCCTGTATCTGATCTTTGAAGTGCATTAAATACTTGGAGTCCTAGACCTTTTCCTCCAATCAATGGCGTAACAATTTGCATTGCAAAAGCCATTATTACAGTTTGATTAAAACCCATAACGAGACTGGGAACAGCTAGTGGAAATTTTACTTTATTTAAAGTTTGTATTCCTGTCCCTCCAAAAGATTTAGATACCTCTGAATAGCTCCCTGAAACTTGTGACAAACCAAGAGCTGTTAATCTTATTATTGGTGGCACAGAATATATAACTGTTGCAATAACAGCAGATACTATATTTCCTCCAAAAAACATTAAAACAGGAATTAAATAGCAAAAATAAGGTAAAGTTTGCATTGCATCTAAAACAACATTTTGGATATCTCTGTACCATTTATTGTAGGATGCTATTACTCCAAGTGGTACTCCTATTACAAAACATATTAAAACTGAAACTAATACTGACGATAGCGTAATCATTGAATGCACCCACATACCTGTAGCTCCAATAAAGGCTAATAATATTGCGGTAATGGTGGCAAACTTTATTCCAACTGTCACATATCCTATAAGTATAAAAACAATCATTGTATACCACCAAGGTATCTGAGTAAGAAATAAATTTAATGGGTTTAGCAAATATAAGTAAACAAAATACTTCATGCCTTTTGCAAATGATATAAAACCAGGATCAAGAGTCATTGCCTTGACAGTATCTTCTATTGGTTTTTGAATATCAATTGTCCAAGTTTCTGGAAAAGTTCCTATACTATAAATGTATGCATCAAAAATATAAATAAAGATAAAAATTAAAAATGATGAAAATAAAAAATATCGTTGATTTATAAAATTTTTAACTGAACCTTTTTGAGACTTATTAAAAAAAGAAATAAAGCTAGCTATTAAACTAGCAAAAACATTAACAATAGTTGTAAAAAATATATTTATGAGCATTACAGATATTCTCAAAGGTAATTCAATTAAGTTTGCTACAGGGTTTCTGTGTAGATTTTGTGGCAATAAGTAAAATTTTTTTACATCATCTGGTAAGGTTTCTTTTTCTTTACTAATAGCACTACTTATTCTATCAAACATTATTGCCATAAATAAAATACACAAGCCCCCTTCCATTGCCCAACCAACATCTAATTTTCTAATTGCTTGCCATACTTGACCACCTAAACCTTCAGCACCAATAAAAGTTGCAAGAACAACTAGAGCTAATGCCATCATAATTGTTTGATTTACACCCATCATGATACTTGGTAAGGCCATTGGAATTTTAATTTTAAATAAAAGCTGAAATTTATTAGATCCAAAAGATTCAGCTGACTCTATTGTTTCTTTAGATACTTGTCTTATTCCTAAATTTGTTAATCTAATAATTGGAGGCATAGCATAAATTAATGTAGCAAGTATTGCTGGAGCACCACCAATTCCAAAAAAGAACATTGCAGGGAATAAATATACAAATGCAGGCATGACTTGCATGGTGTCTAAAATAGGTTTTAGAAAATTTTCAAATCTATCACTTTGAGAACTGAGTATTCCTAAGATAACTCCAAAAATTACAGATAAAATTACTGATAAGCCCATTAATGCTAATGTTTGCATTGAGACCTCCCACATGTCCACAGCGCCCCAGAAATAAACTGTAAACATACAAAATAGAGCTAGTTTAATACCACCATATGCTAAAGCTGGAAGAGCCATTAAGGACATTATTAAAATCCATGGAGACTCAACAAAGAAATTTTCCAATGCCATGTAACCAGCTTGTAAAAAAGAGGCAAATAATCTCGTTATCCATCTATAGTTATCTTTTAAATAATCCTCACCAGCATTTATCCATGCGGTAAATTTAAATTCATCAGTAATTGATTTAGGAAATACAGTAGGATCCTCATTAATAATCGACAGATAATATGCTACTGCACCAATGATAAAAATACTAATGTAAAAAATTATATTTTTATTTAATTTATTTTTAGTAGCTATATTTTGATCTAAAGACATATTTAATTATATTTATTCAATTATATAAGAATTTATAAAAATAATTTTATTTTAATAGTATTAATTCACAATTATAATAGCTTTATACCTGAATAATATGGATAAAATTATTTGTTCAAATATATGGAAAATTTTTGGCAATGATGAAAAAAGAATTTTAGACAATTTAGATCCAAATTTAACAAGAGACGAAGTCCAAGAAAAAACTGGACATGTAGTAGCTGTAAAAGATGTCAGCTTTTCTATTCAAAAAGGTGAAACATTTGTTGTAATGGGATTATCAGGTAGTGGAAAATCAACTTTAGTAAGATGTTTAACTAGATTAATTGAACCTACATCTGGATCAGTAATTATTGATGATATTGACATTACAAAAATAAATAGAAATAGCCTTCTTGAACTTAGAAGAAATAAAATGAGTATGGTATTTCAACACTTTGGACTTTTTCCACATCGTACAGTTCTTGAAAATATCTCTTATGGTTTAGAAATTAGGGGAGAAAAAAAACAAGAAAGATTAGACAAGGCTACAGAGTCTTTAAATCTTGTTGGTTTAAAAGGTTGGCATAATAATTATCCAAGAGAGCTATCAGGTGGAATGCAACAAAGAGTTGGTTTAGCACGTGCAATGGCAGTTGAACCAGAAATCTTAATATTTGATGAGCCATTTTCTGCTTTAGACCCATTGATTAGAAGAGAAATGCAAGACGAACTCTTAGACATTCAAAAAAAATTACAGCGAACTATGGTTTTTATTACTCATGATTTTTTAGAGGCAATAAAAATGGGAGATCATATTGCCATTATGAAAGATGGTGAAATTTCTCAAGTTGGAACACCTGAAGAAATTGTAGCAAATCCGGTTGATAAATACGTTAAAGATTTTTGTGAAGATGTTCCTAAATATAAAGTATTAAGCGCAGGAAAAGTTATGCGTAAACAATGTTCTGATGAGTCAAAAAAATTATTTTCTGATAAAACAAAATGCATAGATGAAAATGCTAAAATTGAAACATTAATTGACCAGATATGTGAAGATGATACGGCCTACCCTATAATAAATTCGCAATCTGGAGAGTTAGTTGGAGAAATTGATCGAACCATTGTTATGAAGTCTATGAAATCTAAATGAACTTATCATTTAGTTTGGTTTATTAATTTTCTTATTTTTATCTCTCCAAATAATAATCATTCCTGCAAAAACTATTAATAAAACTCCAGGAAAAAGTTGATCAAAAGGTGCTTCACCAAAAAATATCCATGCTAGAATAAAAGATGAGGGTA
>CABYTH010000006.1:0-40639 GCA_902521835.1 uncultured Alphaproteobacteria bacterium | reverse complement strand
AAATTATGCCAGGTAAAATTTCACTTTTCGTACCAGGACCTACAAACATGCCAGATAGGGTAAGACAGGCGATGGATACTTCAAATGAGGACCATCGTGCACCCGGTATGGATAAATTTTGGCACCCACTAATAAACGATTTAAAAAAAGTTTTTGAGACAACATCAGCACAACCAATTATATTCCCTGGTACAGGTTCAAGTGGATGGGAAGCAGCACTTACAAATTTATTAAGTAAGGGAGATAAAGTTTTATCAGCTAGATTTGGACATTTTTCACACCTTTGGATAGAAATGTGTAAAAAACTACATATTGATGTTGAGGAAGTTGATTTAGAGTGGGGTTCCGGGACGCCACATGACGAATTTGAAAAAATATTATCAGAAGATAAGGACCATAAAATTAAAGCAGTCCTTGTAACTCACAATGAAACTTCAACTGGCGTTACAAATGATGTCAAAGCTACAAGAGATCTTTTGAATAATCTTAATCATCCAGCATTATTATTTGTTGATGGCGTAAGCTCAATTGGCTCAATCAAATTTGAAATGGATGCATGGGGGGTTGATGTTGCAGTTTCAGGCTCTCAAAAAGGATTTATGTTACCTGCTGGTTTAGCTATATCCTGTGTAAGCCAAAAGGCATTAGAAATTGCAAAAACATCGAATTTACCCAGAGCTTACTATGATTATCATGATATGCTTAAAATAAATGAAACAGGCTATTGGCCTTATACTAACCCAATGCCACTTCTAAGAGGACTTAGAGAGGCACTTGATATGATGATGGAAGAGGGAATCGATAATATTTATGCACGTCATAAATTTTTAGCTCAAGCTGTTCAAAAAGCATCTAATGCATGGGGTCTTAAACTTTGTGCTAAGGATCCCTCACTTTATTCAAATACTGTTACAGCAATAATGGTACCTGAGGGAATTGACTCTACTGATGTTGTTAAAACAGCATACAATAAGTATAACACCTCGTTTGGAGGAGGGCTTAATAAAGTAGCTGGAAAGTTGTTTAGAATAGGTCACCTTGGAGATTTAAACAGCACGATGATTTTAGGAGCAATCTCTACCGCAGAATTAGCCATGTACGATGTGGGAATAAAATTTGAACTTGGAAGTGGTGTTGCTGCTGCTATCAAACATTTAAAGGCTTAAATGAAAATTTGTATTTACGGTGCAGGGGCTATTGGTGGTTATCTGGGAGCAAAACTTACTGAGATAGGTGCAGATGTAACTTTAATTGCTAGGGGACCTCATTATCAGGCTATCAAGCAAGATGGATTAAGATTAAGAAAAGATGGCAAAGAACTAGTTGTGTATCCAAAGTGTGTAGACACAGCGGAAAAAGCTGGAAAGCAAGATTATATTTTTGTAACTCTAAAAGCTCATTCAGTTCCGGGTTGTCTTGATGCATTTGAAGTTCTTATGAAAGATGATACTTCATTTGTTTGGGGTGTGAATGGTATCCCATGGTGGTATTTCTACAATCACACTAACCCTGATTTCAAAGATAAAAAAGTTACTTCGGTTGATCCAGATGGAAGTCAATGGGATCGAATTGGCCCTGAAAAAATCATCGGCTGTATAGTTAATCCCGCATCAGAAGTTATCAAACCAGGCGTTATTCAGCACCTAGAGGGAGATAAGTTTCAACTAGGAGAAATTAATGGAGAGGAAACTGATAGAATTAAAAAACTTTCTGAGACTTTAGAGAAAGCAGGCTTTCAAGCACCTGTTAGACCTAATATAAAAGGTGATATCTGGTTAAAACTTTTTGGTAATCTTTCTCTTAATCCTATCAGTGCACTTACAACATCTACACTTGTCAAAATTTGTAGCAACGACGAAGTCAGAGCCGTCATAAAAAATATGATGAATGAAGCTCATGCAATTTCTCAAAATTTAGGAATAGACAAGCCTTTTGATGTTGAGAGAAGAATTGATGCAGCTAAAGCAGTTGGCGAACATAAAACATCTATGCTTCAAGATTTAGAACGTGATAGACCTATGGAGATTGATGCTTTAATCACATCTGTTCAAGAGCTTGGAAAAATTACAAATGTTCCAACTCCTACAATTGATACAGTTCTTGCTTTAACCAAACTTAGAGCTAAAGAAGCTAAATTATATTAGTTTAAAGCTTCTTTGATTGTCTCACCTAGTTTTGCTGGTGATTTTGATATATGAACTCCTGCTTCTTCTAAAGCACTAAACTTTGACTCTGCGGTGCCTTTTCCACCCGAAATAATTGCACCTGCATGACCCATTCTTTTTCCAGCAGGAGCACTTGCACCGGCTATAAAAGAAGCAACTGGTTTTTTTATTTCAGATTTTTTAATAAATTCTGCAGCTTCCTCTTCAGCAGTTCCACCAATCTCTCCAATCATTATGATTCCTTCGGTTTCCGGATCTTTTAAAAAAAGATCAAGGCAATCTATAAAGTTTGTTCCGTTAATAGGATCTCCCCCAATACCAATACAAGTCGATTGACCCAGACCTACAGCAGAAGTTTGTGCTACTGCTTCATATGTCAATGTGCCAGATCTACTAACAACTCCTATTTTTCCTTTTTGGTGAATATGACCTGGCATAATGCCTATTTTGCATTCATCAGGAGTAATTATTCCAGGGCAGTTGGGTCCAATTAAACGCGATTTTGATTTTTCCAATTTTCTTTTTACTTGCATCATATCAAGAACTGGAACACCTTCAGTTATACAAACAATTATTTCCATGTCTGCATCAATCGCTTCAGTTATAGCACCAGCTGCAAAAGGAGGTGGAACGTATATTACAGTTGCATTTGCATCTGTTTTGTCTTTTGCCTCTTTAACACTATTAAACACAGGAAGTCCTAAATGCTCTTGACCACCTTTCTTTGGTGTCACCCCACCAACCATTTGAGTTCCATATTTTATAGCTTGTTCTGAGTGAAATGTACCTTGAGAACCAGTAAAACCCTGGCAAATAACTTTTGTGTTTTTATTAATTAATACTGACATAATTTCTCCTTTAGTTTAAAGCCCTAACTGCCTTTTGAGCTGCATCTTCTAAATTATCTGCCGAAATAATTGACAGCCCAGATTTATTTAAAATTTCTTTTCCTAGGTCAACATTGGTCCCTTCTAATCTTACTACCAATGGAACTTGAATAGACAGCTCTTTAGCTGCAGCTACCACACCCTCAGCGATAATGTCACATTTCATAATGCCACCAAAAATATTTACCAAAATAGCTTTTACATTTGGATCTTGCAGAATTATAGAAAAAGCTTTTGCCACTCTCTCTTTTGTAGCTCCTCCTCCTACATCTAGAAAATTCGCAGGACTGCCACCGTGCAATTTAATTATATCCATTGTCCCCATTGCAAGACCAGCTCCATTTACCATGCATCCAATTTGACCATCTAATTTGACATAGTTAAGCTCATGTTTTGAAGCCTCAATCTCTGCAGGGTCCTCTTCAGTTTCATCTCTCATTGAAGCCACATCTTTATGTTTATAAAGCGCATTATCATCTATCGATACCTTTGCATCTAAAGCCAAAAAATTACCCTCACCAGTCAATACAAAAGGATTAACTTCTACTAAAGAGGCATCTGAAGACAAAAAGCTATTGTAAATTTTTTGAATTTGATCACAAAAATCACTTGATAGGTTTTGATCTATATTAAGACCTTCAGTTAATTTATTTAAACTATTTTGGTCAATAATACTGTCCCCAGGGACATTAACAGTAATAATTTTTTCAGGTTGCTTTTCTGCTACCTCCTCAATTTCCATGCCACCCTCAGTAGAGGCTATAATTGAAATTGAAGATGAGGCTCTATCCACGAGCATACTAAGATAGTACTCTTTTTTGATATCACACCCTTCCTCAATATAAAGTCTATTTACCTGTTTCCCACTTGGGCCAGTTTGTTTTGTAACTAAAGTTTTACCAAACATTTTTTTTGCATTGTCTTTGGCTTCATCTTTTGAGAAGCAAACTCTCACACCACCTTTGTCATCACCACTATCTGTAAACTTTCCTGCGCCTCTTCCACCTGCATGAATTTGAGACTTCACAACCATAACGGGCGTTTGGATAGAATCTACAGCAGCTTCTATATCGCTATCATCTAATACTGGGTAGCCATTTAAAACTCTAACGTTATTATTTTTTAATAATATTTTCGCTTGGTATTCGTGCAGATTCATTTTTTTTCTCCTTTTATGCTTAAAACTATTTTTCCTATATGGTCAGATTTTTCCATAAGATCATGTGCTTTATTTACATCACTCATATTAAAAGTTTCAAAAATCGTTGGTTTATATTTATCATTCTCTATCAATGGCCATATTTCTTTGACAACCTGATCAACAATATTTCCCTTTTCAGAAGGAGATCTCGATCTTAATGTTGATCCAGATATTTTTAATTGTTTATTCATTATATGTAAAAGATTAGTTTCTGCTTTAATCCCACCAAGAGCAGCAATATAAGTAAGTCTTCCTTTAAAATTTAATATTTTTAAATTTTTTTTTAAGTAATCTCCTCCAACCATATCTAATATTACATCAACCTTTAATCTTTTCTCATTAAAATATTCTTCAAAATCTGTATCTTTGTAGTTAATAGCATCAGTGGCTCCTAATTCGATACAACTCTTACATTTCCCACTCGTACCAGCGGTTACAAAAATATTTTTTGTATAATTTTTAAGAATTGAAATAGCTGTTGTGCCGATACCACTACTTCCACCATGTATCAAAATCGCCTCATCTCTTTGAAATTTAGATACATTGAAAATATTCTCAAAAACAGTGAGTGTGGTTTCCGGTAAGCAGCCAGCTTCATGTAAATTTAAATTTTTTGGTAATGGCATTACTTGTTTTTCATTAACATTTACGTACTCCGCATATCCACCGCCTCCAAGAATTGCACAAACTTGGTCTCCTAAACTAAAGTTTTTTACTGACTTTCCTAATTTGGTAACTATTCCGGAACACTCTAATCCAATAATTTCACTCTCACCTGAGGGTGGTGGATAATGTCCATTTTTTTGGAGAATATCTGCTCTATTTATTCCAGCGAAATGAATTTCAATTTGGATTTGTTCATCAAGAGGGTCAGCGATCTCTTTTTCGTCTAGAAACAAACTTCCATTTTTATAATTTATAAACTTCAATTTAACTGCCTGTGGTATTTTGTATACATTATACAACTAAATAAAACAATCACTGTTGTAAAAGTTATGAAAATCAATGCTAAAACAAGGTTTTTGTCTAATTTTAAACTAAATCCTAAATTAAGAATATATTTTTAATATTCTCTTAAATAGTTTATTGTACTGCTTAACCTATAGGAGGAAACAATATGTCAATAATCAAAAAATTAGCATTAGTTATTGTTTCACTTTCACTTGTCGCTGTTAGTTCAGTGTCTTCTGCGAAGCCTTTTAGTCCAAAGAAGCCTATTGAACTTATTATCCCAGCTGGTCAAGGTGGTGGAGCTGACGAAATTGCTAGATTAGTTCAAGGTGTTATCGAGAAAAACGACTACGCATCTAAGCCAGTGATTCCGATTAATAAAAAAGGTGGTTCTGGTGGTGAAGCTATGACTTATGTTAAGAAAAAAGCTGGTGATGAGCACACACTTATCATTACTCTTAACAACGTTCTAACTACACCTGTTAACCAGCCTGAGTTAGGAATTGACTTCTTTAATGACTTCACACCATTAGCAAGACTTATTACAGATACATTCTTAGTATGGATTGCAACTGAAGGTAAAAATACTCAAGGTGTAGAAACATTTGATGACTTCATCGCACTTGCTAAAGGCAATGGTCTAGTAATGGGTGGTACAGGAAGTATGTCTGAGGACGAATTACTTCTTGGTATGATGAGAGGTCAGTTTGGATTTGATGCAAAGTACGTACCATATGACGGTGGTGGTGCTGTTGCAAAAGGTCTAGTTGGCGGCGAGTCAGATTTTACATTAAACAACCCTTCTGAGCAGATGGGATTCTATCAATCAGGTGATTCAAAAGCATTAGTTATGATGACTCCTGAGAGAAATCCTGCATTCCCAGAAGTACCATCTTCATATGAATTAGGTTATCCTGATCTTGAATACTATATGATGAGAGCATTCATGGCTCCAGCTGGTGTTGATGCAGAGGTAGAGAAGTACTACACAGGACTTCTTCACACTGTTTATCATGATGACGAGTTCCAAACTTTCAACATCGACGATGGAAAGTTAATGAGCTGGTTAGAGGGTTTTGGTCTTAAAGATTTCTTAGCAATCGAATATGCTAAGCACGGTGAGATCATTAAAAACTTTGACTAATATTTAAATTAAGAGTGATATGAGCATAACAAACAAAATAACTGTCAAAAGAGCAGAAATTGCGGTGGCCGTTATTTTAGCGTTATGCTCAATCGCTCTGATGATTAAAAGTGCTGAGAATAGAATTACATGGAACGCAGAAGAAAACATGGGTGCGGGATTTCTTCCTTTTTACCTTTCTCTTGGCATGCTTATTTGCACTGTCCTTACCATAATTAAATTCGTTCTAAAAAGGTCACCACAATCTAAAGATGACTCTCCTTTTATTGAGGCTGAAGCATTCAAATATATTGCAGTAACAATTATTTCATTAATTATTTTAGTTTTAGCAATAGGCTATTTGGGAATTTACTTTTCACTTATCTTTTTTTTAGCTTTTTATCTTAGATATTTTAGTTCTAAAAGTGTCCTATTTATATCTGTATTCTCTTTAATCACACCAGTTTTAACCTTTTTATTTTTTGAATGGCTTTTAAAAATACCTTTACCCCAAGGTATTTCAGAGCCCTTATTTTATCCAGTATACGATTTTATGTATTCTTAATGAGATTGGTAAAGTAAAGACATAAAAGATGGATGTATTTATACTTCTTCTAGAGGGAATTTTTGTATCCTTTGAACCCTTAAACCTTGGTCTTTTAGTATTTGGCTGTCTAATTGGTTTATTTGTGGGTGCAATGCCTGGTCTTGGTTCAGTTAATGGTGTTGCAATACTTATTCCAATTACATTTATTATACCACCCACTGCAGCAATAATATTTTTAGCAGCTGTCTATTACGGCGCTATGTATGGAGGTGCCATAAGTTCCGTTATGCTAGGTATACCTGGAGCTTCTACTGCAGTAGCTACAGTTTTTGATGGAAGACCCTTAGCTGTTAAGGGAGAAGCTATGACAGCTTTAACTGCAGCAGCAGTAGGTTCCTTCGTTGGTGGAACTGTATCCGTTATTTTATTTACTTTATTTGCACCACCTCTGGCTGAGGTAGCACTAAGATTTAATGCGCCTGAAACCTTTGCATTAATGGTAATGGCCTTTGCAACATTTGTAGGCTTAGGTGGAGATGACGTTCCAAAAACTATTTTTTCTATATTAATTGGATTAGCTTTATCAACTATAGGCTTAGATCTAATTACAGGAAAGCCAAGATTAATTTTCTTTAATATCCCTGGATTTCTTCATGGAATTAATTTCCTTGTACTTGCTATCGGAATTTATGGAATTGGAGAGATGCTTTGGACCCTTGAAGAAACAAAAGGTAAAGTTCAAATGTCAAAATTATCAGTCAACATGAAGGAAGTTGGAAGAGCATTTGGTGCTCTTAAAAAAACTATAATGGCAATGAACATTGGTTCATTTCTAGGTTTCTTTGTGGGAATTCTCCCTGCGGCAGGTGCCACACCGGCATCACTTATGTCATATGGAATTACAAAACAATTATCAAAAAATTCAAAAGAATTTGGTTCAGGTGTTCCTGCTGGAGTTGTTGCTCCGGAATGTGCAAATAATTCTGCTAGTACTGGAAGTATGCTCCCTATGTTAACATTAGGTATTCCAGGATCACCTACAACTGCTATTTTACTTGGTGGCATGATTTTATGGGGACTTACACCAGGTCCTCTTTTATTTACTCAAGAACCCGAGTTTGTTTGGGGCTTAATTGGTAGTCTTTACATCGCTAACTTCTTTACACTGGTTTTAAATATTGCGTTAATTCCAGCTTTTTTAATGGTATTACGGATACCATTTGCCATCTTGGCCCCGGTTATTTTTGTTCTTTGTGTAACAGGCGGTTATGCACCTACACAAAGTCTTCACGACGTATGGTTAATGTTGCTATTCGGTTTTGCTGGATATATTTTGAGAAAATTAGATTACCCTGTGGCACCAGCTGTTTTATCTATTGTTCTTGGTCCATTAGCTGAAAAAGCTTTAAGACAGTCTCTAATTTTATCTGATGGTAGTATGGGAATATTTTTTGATATGGCAGAAAAACCTATTGCTGCAATCATAATGTATATTGCAATTGCACTTTTAATTATGCCAGCATTTGGCCCTCTCTACAGAAAATTTTTTAAAAAAGCACAGACTACATAAATGATCCAAAAAATAGGACCGGTAAACCTAAAAGGTAAGGTATACGATTCACTAAAAAAATATATTTTGTCACTTAATATATATTTAAAACAAAGTGATTTTCATCTAGATGAGAGGCAATTATCTGAAAAGCTAGGAGTTAGTAGGACACCTATTCGAGAAGCTGTTGCTAAATTAGAGCAAGAGGGAATTGTTAAAACAGTTCCAAGAAGAGGCGTATTTGTGCACAGAAAATCAAAAAAAGAATTGATTGATATTGTAACTGTATGGGCAGGTCTAGAGGGTTATGCAGCTCATTTAATTATTGCTAATTCAACTAAAGATGAGATTGAAAGTTTAAATAAGTATTGTCATTACTCAAAAGAGAACGTTTTGTCTGAACTTGATAACTACTCAAATGATAATATTAAATTTCATAATCAAATTATGAAATTAACTAAAGTAAAATTAATGGGAGAAATTTTAGAGTCACAGTTAATTCATTTACAATACTTGAGGAAAAAATTTGTAATAGAGTCACATAGAGCTGTGAAATCAATTGATGAACACAATGACATTGTTAGATCTCTTGTCGCAGGCCAGGGATCAAAAGCAGAAAAACTTCTTAAAAATCACGCACTTACTTTAGTTGATAAGATACAAGAAAGCATTAATTCATAAGGCAAAATTCTTTGCAAGACCTCTAAATCTGGTATACATTATACCACCAGGGAGAGGTTAAAAATGTCTACAGGATCTAACGAACAAATGATAACTGGCGGGGAGCTGGTTGCTAAAGCCCTTAAAGCAGAGGGAGTTGAGGTTATTTACACTTTATGTGGGGGACACATAATTGATATTTACAATGGATGTCTAAACGAAGGAATTAAAATTATTGACGTACGTCATGAAGAAGTTGCCTCTCATGCAGCTGATGGTTATGCAAGAATGACAGGTAAACCTGGGTGTGCAGTTGTTACTGCTGGACCAGGCACGACACATGCATTAACAGGAGTAGCAAATGCTTTTAGAGCTGAAATCCCAATGCTTTTAATAGGAGGACAAAGTTCACTCACACAACATAAAATGGGATCTTTACAAGATTTACCTCACGTAGACATGATGCAACCAATTACAAAATTTGCAGCAACTGTAATGTCAACCGAGAGATGTGCAGACATGGTATCAATGGCTTTTAGGGAAACTAGAAATGGATCTTTTGGTCCATCATTTTTAGAAATTCCAAGAGACATACTTGACTCTTCAATTCCAATGAGCAAAGCCGTCTTACCAGAAGCTGGAAAATATAGTGCTTCATCAAAAACATTAGCAGACCCAGTAGATGTACAAAAAGCTGCAGACATAATTTCAAATGCAGAGAGACCATGCATACTTTTAGGTCAACAAGTTTGGACTTGCCAATCTACGAAAGATGCAATCGACTTTGTTAAAAATATGAATATCCCTGCTTATTTAAATGGTGCTGCAAGAGGTTCAATGCCTCCTGGAGACCCACATCACTTTCACAGAACAAGAAGAAATGCCTTTACCAAGTCAGATTGTATTATAATTGTTGGAACACCTTTTGATTTTAGAATGGGTTACGGCAAAAGATTAAATCCTAACGCAACTGTTATTCAAATTGATATGGACTATAGAACTGTTGGAAAAAATAGAGATATATCACTTGGTTTAGTTGGACATATAGGAACAACTCTAAAGGCTATCTCTGAAGCAGGAACAAAAAAAGATCGATCAGATTGGTTTAATGAACTTCGATCTGGAGAAGAGGCAGCTTTAGAAAAATTGATGCCTACATTTACAACAGATAAATCTCCTATTAGTCCTTATAGAGTAGCTTGGGAACTCAACCAGTTTTTAAATGATGATACTATATACATAGGTGATGGAGGAGACGTTGTAACCATAAGTGCTCAAGCAGTTCAACCTAGAATGCCTGGTGCTTGGATGGACCCAGGGCCCCTTGGAACTTTAGGTGTCGGAGTACCATACGCGCTTGCAGCCAAATTAGCTGCACCTGAAAAAGAAATTCTTTTATATTGTGGTGATGGTGCTTTTTCGATGACCGGAATGGACTTCGAGGCTTTTGTCAGACACAAAGCACCTGTTTTAACAGTTATTGGTAATAACTCTGCTCAAAACCAGATCAGATTTGGTCAAATTATGAAGTATGGTGAAGATAAAGGAAATGTTGGAAACATCTTGGGTGATGTTAACTTTGATGAGTTTGCAAAAATCTTTGGTGGTCATGGCGAAGCTGTTAGAGAAGCAAAAGAAATCCAACCTGCCCTTCAAAGAGCTAGAGAAGCCGTAAAGTCAGGTATACCTGCAATCGTAAATATTTGGGTGGATAAAGAAGAATTTGCTCCTGGTACAAAAAACCAGACTATGTACAAATAAACTTTAGGAGGAAACTATGGAAGCTTTAAAAGGTGTCAAAATATTAGACATGACACACGTCCAGTCCGGACCAACTTGCACACAATTACTAGCTTGGTTTGGTGCAGATGTCGTAAAAGTTGAAAGACCAGGAGTGGGTGATGCTACAAGAGGTCAGCTAAGAGACGTTCCTGATGCAGACAGTTTGTACTTTACAATGCTAAACTCAAATAAAAGAAGCATAACATTAAACCCAAAGAAACCAGAGGGTTCAAAAATATTTACTAAGTTAATCCAAGAGTGTGATGTCATGGTAGAAAACTTTGCTCCTGGTGCTTTAGATAGAATGGGCTTTTCATGGGAAAAAATTCAAGAAATAAATCCAAGAATGATTTATGCGTCTGTTAAAGGTTTTGGCCCTGGCAAATATGAAGATTGTAAAGTTTATGAGAATGTTGCTCAGTGCGCAGGTGGATCTGCTTCAACTACAGGTATGCTTGGAGAAGTTCCTTTAGTCACCGGTGCACAAATAGGAGATAGTGGAACAGGACTACATTTAGCATTGGGTATAGTTACTGCTTTATTCCATAGAGAAAAGTCAGGAAAGGGACAAAGAGTATCTGCCGCAATGCAAGATGGAGTTTTAAATCTTTGCAGAGTTAAACTTCGTGACCAACAGAGACTTTCAAGAGGGCCTTTAAAAGAATACTCTCAATTTGGAGAAGACATTCCTTTTGGTGACTCTACGCCTCGCGCAGGTAACGATTCAGGTGGTGGTCAGCCAGGAAGAATTCTAAAATGTAAAGGTTGGGAAAAGGATCCTAATGCATATACATATTTTATTACCCAGGCGGCTGTTTGGGAAAAAGTATGTGATGTTATTGGTAAACCCGAATGGAAAGAGGATGAAAATTACTCAACTCCTGCTAAAAGACTACCAAGGTTAAACGAAATATTTGATACAATTGAGTCATGGACAATGACCAAGACTAAATTTGAGGTAATGGATATATGTAACCCTTTAGATATACCAGTTGGTCCAATATTATCTCTAAAAGAATTAGCTGAAGATCAAGGCCTGAGAAACACTAATACTATAGTTGAAGTCGATCACCCTGAACGAGGGAAATATTTGACTGTTGGCAATCCGATTAAGTTATCTGACTCCCCAGCAAAAGTTGAAAGATCTCCACTTCTCGGAGAGCATACTGATGAGATATTAAAAGAATTTTGTCAGATGAGTGACGATGAAATTAAAGCTGTAAGAGAGGCCGGAGCAGTATAAGATATATTTTAATTTAAGGAGCAATAATGAAAATAATTTTAATGGGGCAACAGGCATTTGGAAAAAGTGCTTTAGAAAAATTTCATACAGAAACAGACCATGAAGTAGTAGCAGTATATTGTGCACCTGACAAAGAGGGTAAACCAGTCGATCCTGTTAAAGAATACGCTCAAAGTGTTAGTTTGCCTGTTTACCAACCCTCAAATTTTAAAGACCAAGAGGTACTAGACCAAATTAAGTCTCATGGTGCGGATTTATGTGTCATGGCTTATGTAATAATTTTTGTGCCTGAAGGAGCGAGAGATATTCCCACTCATGGATCTATTTGTTTTCACCCCTCACTACTTCCACTCCATAGAGGACCAAGTTCAATAAACTGGCCTATAATTGGTGGCTCCACAAAAACAGGTCTTTCAATTTTTTATCCAAATGATGGGCTAGATGAGGGTGAAATATTACTTCAAAAAGAAGTTGATATTGGTCCTGATGATACTTTAGGAGATGTTTACTTTAAAAAGATATTTCCATTAGGTCTTGAAGCATGTGTTGAAGCTGCAAATTTAATTGAGTCTGGTAATGCACCAAAGACACCTCAAGATGACTCTAAAGCAACATATGAGTCTTGGTGTAAAAAAAGTGATGCAAGAATTGATTGGAAAAAACCCGGAAACGAAATTTATAATTTAATAAGGGGTTGCAACCCTCAGCCTGGTGCATGGGCTGAATTCATGGGTGATGAGTATGTCTTTTATGACACTAAGTTTATTGATGAGCAAAGTGCTGAGCATTTTCCAGGTCAAATCATATCAATTAATGCTGAAAACGTCAGAATCGCAGTTAAAGGTGGATTTATTGAGGTATCAAGATTTAAATCAGACCAAGGTAAATTATTTGTTAAAGACATGAATACTGCAGTATTTACAGAGGGTGATTTATTCTCATAATAGCTTTTAGTGGCTAAACTAAATAAAGATTCACTTAAGACCTTATCATTTATAACTTATTTCATAATACTTTTTGTATTCTGGTTTATTTTATCTGGTTACCTTAAATCGCTTTTACTTTTTTTTGGACTAGTTAGTGTTCTTTTTGTTTTTTGGATGTCTTATAGAGCTAAAGCTCTCGAGGAAGACTCTCTTCCTTTAAAAATTATTCTTAGATTACCATTTTATTGGATTTGGTTATTTAAAGAAATTTTTAAATCTGGAATTACGACAACAGCTTTAATATGGAATGGTAAATTCTCTCCACAACTAATAAGTGTTAAAGCATCTCAGAAGAATAGAACAGGTATTGCAAACTATGCAAACGCTATAACTCTTACTCCGGGTACAGTAACAATAGAAGTAGATAAAAAAACATTTCTAGTTCACGCATTAAGTAAGAAGCTATCAGAAGACTTGCAAACGGATGATATGAACAAAGTAATTACGGATTTAGATAAATGATTTTTTTTGCAACTTTAATTGTTCTGGGCGTCTCTGTAGTATTATGTTTAGTTCGAGCAATCAAAGGACCAACTCCTTTTGATAGAATATTATCTATATCAAGCATTGGAACAATTATAGCCATAGGTATCAGTGTTCATGGTTTTGCATTCGATAGACCTGATTTTGTCGATATTTCTTTGATGTATATACTTTTGAATTTTTTAGGCACCATTGCAATACTTAGGTATTACAAAATAAAAAGAAAAAAAAGTAATGTCGTATAATTATATCGAGTTAATTTCTTTAGTCTTATTAGCTATTGGCTGCTTCTTCATTTTATCTGGAAGTCTAGGCCTTATAAAGTTACCCGATGTATTTAGTCGAATTCATGCTGCTGGTTTAATTGATACTCTAGGATCAGGTTTTATAGTCTTAGCTTTGATAGTTTATTCTGGTTTTAGTTTATTAAGTCTTAAACTTTTATTAATACCTTTATTTTTAATATTTACTAGCCCTGTAACAGGCCATGCAATAGCTCTATTTGCACATGAGTCGGGGTATAAGCCAAAGGGAAAAAATAAAAAATGAACTTTTTATTAATTAATTTTTTCTTAATTTCGCTTCTATTGGTAACAACCTTTTTTATTTTTAAAACCACGTCATTAATAAGTGTTGTTGCACTCACAGGCGCTTTTACTTTGTTATGCTCAGCTATATATGTGAATTTAGATGCGGTTGATGTAGCATTTACTGAAGCTGCAGTTGGTTCTGGTATATCAACAATTTTAATGGTAATGGCTGCTGCGAAATTACCAGAAGGAAAAAAAAATAAATTAATAAACTTATTTCCGAGTATTATTCTTGCAGTAGCGATATCACTTATATTGATTATTATAATTGCAAACCTCCCTTTATTAGGAGATCCTAATGCACCAATACATCTTCATGTAGTTCCAGAGTACTTAAAGGAAAGTAAAGATTTTTTTCATATACCTAATGTTGTTACTAATATTTTAGCAAGTTATAGAGGTTTTGATACTTTGGGAGAAACAATAGTAATATTTACCGCAGGCTTAGGTGTCATTGCTTTATTAACTAGCAACACTCTTAATCGTAAAACTAATTTTAAAAAAAATAAAAAAAATGAGAGATAAAATTTCATCTAGTCCAGTATTAAGCGTTGTTAGCAAAATTCTTTTTGCACCGATTATTATATTTGGGCTTTACGTTCAATTTCATGGTGACTATGGACCAGGCGGTGGATTTCAGGCTGGGGTAATAGTAGCGGCAGCATTTATATTGTATTCAATGATATTTGGGCTTTCAAAAGGAGAAACTTTAGTTCCAATAATGATCAATCGATATTTAATGTGCATAGGTGTTTTGTTATATGCAGGTGTCGGAATAGTTTCAATATTTCTTGATGGGATGTATTTAGATTACAATGTTTTGTCATCAGAGCCATCAACTGGTCAACATATTGGTATTATATTAGTTGAGCTAGGAGTAGGCATTACAGTTGCAACTGTAATGATTGCTTTGTATCACTCTTTTGCTTCCTTTGGGGAAATTAATGAGTAATTTTATTTATTTTTGGAACCATTTTGCCTTTATTTTACTTATGGTTGGCGGATTATTTATAATCATCACAAGTCAAAACTATTTAAAAAAGGTAGTTGGCTTAGCAATTTTTCAAACTGCAGTTTTTGTATTTTTTGTATCACTCGCAAAAGTTTTAGATGGAACCGCCCCTATATTAACAAAAATGGCAAATGCCTATTCAAATCCATTGCCACACGTCTTAATACTGACCGCTATCGTCGTTGGAGTGGCTACTTCAGCGCTTGGATTAGCTTTAGTATTACAAATTTACAAGAACTACGAAACAATTGAAGAAAAAGAAATAGAGTCTTTGGAGCTAAAGTCAGATAAATAAATGTTTGATATATTTTTAGACGATGCTCCTGCATTGGTAGTAGTTTTACCTCTACTTATTTCTGCAATTATTGCATTTATGCCGTCAAAAATATGGCCTTGGATAATTTCAATCATCACGTTGTTGTTACATTTATTTTTATCTTTACATCTTCTAAAAGAAATTTCTGTTTCTGGTTTAATTATATATGAGTTTGGAAATTGGGAACCACCATGGGGTATTTCTTTTAAAATAGATGGGGTAAATATTGGACTTCAATTGTTATTTTCAATTTTTGTTTTGGTATCAACATTTTACTCAAGAAAAATCTTCTTGAATGAAATTGACTATAGGGACTCTGGAAAAGCGTATTCTTTGTGGTTATTGGCAGTTGGAAGCCTGAACGGGATTATTTTAACCAATGATATTTTTAATTTATTTGTCTTTTTAGAAATATCTGCATTAGCTTCTATTTCTTTAATTGCCTTAGGTGCAGGACAAAATAGAAAAGCATTACTCGCAGCTTTTAATTATCTAATTATCGGGGCGATCGGGGCTACATTTTATGTAATTGGGGTTGGCTTTGCCTACGCTATGACAGGTACGTTGAACATGAATGATCTTGTAATTCAACTGGCCCAATATTCCGATGGTCAGTTAGCTATCTTCGCAGGTATGTCATTCATGCTTATAGGTCTTATGGTAAAGGCTGCAATTTTTCCTGTCCATATTTGGTTACCACCTGCATATAGTTATGCTCCATCAGCTGTCTCAACACTTTTGGCTGCTTTAGCGACAAAAACAATTCTTTATTTTTTTGTGAGACTTTTGTACGAAGTATTCATAATTTATCCGAGCTATTTAAGTTTGTTTTTAGATTTTGTTTTATATCCTCTATCTTTACTCGCTATATTCATTGGGACTGTAATAGCCATCTATCAAGATGATATCAAAAAACTTTTGGCATTTTCCTCAATTGCGCAAATTGGTTACATCACACTAGCTTTTAGCCTTAAAGACCACAGTGGAGTAGCTTCGGGCTTTGTGCATATATTTAATCATGCTTTGATCAAAGGAGGATTATTTATGGCTGTTGGTTACTTCGCTATTCTTTATAAGGATCGAGTAACCCTAAACAGTTTAAAAGGTTTTGGCTATAAATACCCCATAACTTCATTTGCTTTATTAATTTGTGGATTATCTTTAATTGGATTACCTCTAACAAATGGCTTCATTTCAAAATTATATTTATTTCAAGCTCTTTATACAAACCAGATGTATTTTTCAATCGCTTTAGTTGCGGTAAGCTCCGCATTAGCTGTTGTATATTTTTGGAAAATAGTGGAACAGATGTGGTTTTCAGAAATTAAATTTAAATCTGAAAAAGAAGATGCTTATATTTATTTACCAATATGGATAGTTACAATTTCAATCATTGTTTTTGGGATATATTCAACACCAATAATTGAATTTTCTAACTTGTCCGCAGACTATTTAATATCAGGTTATCAAAATTGAGTAATTCGTTTTTAATTATACTGGGTATTATCATCCCACTTTTTGCAGCATTATTTTCTTATGTCTGTAGATATAATAATAACTTAAGAGACTCTTTTGGTATAATTGGAGGTCTCATAACCTTTGTAATCAGTTTAAAAATTTTTCATGGAATACAAAATAATGAGGTATATCAAATAACTTTTTTTACACTTTTTGACGGGGTAGATTTTGCTTTTAAAGTATCAGCTCTTGGATCTATTTTTAGTTTAGTGGCATCTTCATTATGGATACTGGCATCTATCTACACTATTGGTTATATGAGGGGTGCTGGTGAAAAAAATCAAACAAGATTTGTAATTTTTTATTCAATCGCAATCCATGCTGCATTGGCAATAGCTTGGTCTGGAAATCTTCTAGTCTTATTTATTTTTTATGAAATATTAACTTTTTCAACTTTCCCTTTAGTTGGACATAAGCAAAACGCTGAATCGCAATCTGCTGGAAGGCTCTATTTGTCGATTTTAGTGGGTACCTCTTTAATATTTTTCTTACCAGCTATATTTTGGATTTGGCTTAAAACAGGGACTTTAGATTTTCAAGATGGGGGAATACTTATGAATAAATTCCCAGCAGAGTACCTATCTTTTCTAATAGCTATGCTTGTGTTTGGTATAGGTAAAGCAGCAATTATGCCTATTCATCGTTGGTTGCCTGCTGCAATGGTGGCGCCAACTCCAGTTTCTGCATTACTCCACGCCGTTGCTGTAGTAAAAGCTGGTGTATTTAGCTTTCTTGTGGTCGTTGTTTATATTGTTGGTCCAGACTTTTTACTTCAAACAAAAAGCTCTGACTGGTTAGTCTGGTTAGCATGTTTCACTATAATGGCTTCTAGTATCATAGCGATAACAAAAGATGACTTAAAAGCGAGATTAGCTTATTCTACTATAAGTCAACTTTCCTATATTATTTTGGGAGCAGCTTTGGCTTCATCTTTAGCTCTGAAAGGGGCATCTTTTCATATTATAACTCATGCTTTAGGTAAGATAACTCTATTCTTCTGTGCAGGTGCTATTTATGTAACTGCCCATATTAAAAAGGTAAGTGACCTAAAAGGTATGGGCTACAAATTACCTTTAATATTTTTTGCTTACACTTTAGGGGCTCTTTCTATTATTGGGGTTCCTCCCTTTATTGGTTCTTGGAGTAAATTTTATTTAATCATGGGCTCTATTGAGAGAGAATTTATAATCGTTGCAATAATCTTAGGTATTTCCTCATTGCTAAATATTTATTATCTTTTACAGCCAGTAGTAATAGGTTTTACCCAAAACTCTAAGAGAGAAATAAAATTAATTAAAGCCCCTTTAACTGTTTGGCCACCATTAATTACAGGTTTAGGCTGTTTAGTTTTCTTTTTTTATGCAAACTATTTTTTGAATAATATTAGTGGAGTAATAGTGAATTAAATGAAAAAAAATGATTTAAAGAGTATGGGTAAAAGCTTTACAAAGTACATACTTATAATCGGAGTACTTTTAATTCTTTTAGACTTTACTTTTCACAGACATGAATATTTTTCCTTTGCTGAGATATATGGCTTCCCAGCATTTTTCGGTTTTGTAAGTTTTGTTTTTATAGTCATGTTAGGAAAGTGGCTGAGGAAATTCTTAATGAGGAAGGAGGATTATTATGATCAGTAGTTTTATTCCCGGTTTAATTATGATAATTACTTCATTTTTATTGCCAACCATTCCTCAATACTTTAGACATCCTGCGATGTTATTATCGGTGGGTTTATCAGCTTTATCTTTATTTAATGGTTATGGAACTTTTTTAGAGTGGGACATACTTGGTTTAAATTTAATATTATATCAATCAGATAGTTTAACTCTTCCATTTGCTATTATTTTTCATATTGCAGCTATACTTGTAATAATTTTTAGCTGGCACAGTAAAAATTTAATGGAGCACATGGCGACACTAGCTTATGCAGGCTCTGCTATTGGTGCTCTCCACGCAGGAGATTTTTTTAGTTTATTTATTTGGTGGGAAGCAACAGCTCTTACTTCAGTCTTTATAGTTTTTGCTGGAAATACAAATGCAGCAAAAGATGCAGCTATGAGATATTTGATCATTCAAGTTTCTTCAGGTGTATTACTTTTAATTGGCGCATGTTTAATGCTATATCAAACAGGAAACCATAATTTAGCTGTTCTAGATTTAAAAACAAATTTTGGAATTTTTATATTTATTGCTTTTGGAATTAAGGCTGCATTTCCTCTTTTAAATGGTTGGCTACAAGACTCTTACCCTGAGTCTTCGGTTACTGGCACAGTGGCACTTTCTGCTTTTACAACAAAATTGGCAATTTATGCTTTAGCTAGAACTTTTCCAGGCACTGACTCACTGATTTGGATAGGTGCTATAATGACAGCTTTTCCTGTATTTTTTGCAGTCATAGAAAATGATTTAAGAAGAGTTTTGTCATTTAGTCTTAATAACCAATTAGGCTTTATGGTTGTTGGTATTGGTATTGGGACAGAACTTTCTCTTAATGGAACGGTAGCGCATGCGTTCGTTCATATAATTTATAAAGCTCTTTTGTTTATGACTATGGGTGCTGTTTTATACAGAGCTGGAACAACAAAAGCTTCTGAATTAGGTGGCCTTTACAAATACATGCCATTCACAACAATATTTTGCATTATAGGGGCCATGTCTATTTCTGCATTTCCGTTGTTCAGCGGATTTGTCGCCAAATCTTTAATAATGTCCTCGCTTGGAGGTATGGGAATGGTTTTAATTTACTTTATTTTATTCTTTGCATCCGCAGGTGTTTTGGAGCACTCAGGGATAAAGATTCCTTACTTTGCTTTTTTTGCACACGAGAGGAAGAATAAAGTTAAAGAGGCTCCAATTAATATGCTCATTGCAATGGGCATCGCTGCTTTTTTATGTATTGCTATAGGTGTATTCCCAAAATATTTGTATCAAATACTTCCATACGCAGTTGAGTATCAGCCTTATACTTTAGACCATGTAATAAGTCAGCTACAACTTTTAGTTTTTGCAATTATTGCATTTTTATTTTTAGTTAAATTTAAACTTTATCCCTCCGAGATTAGATCAACTGTTTTAAATTCTGATTGGTTTTACAGAAAAATGTTACCTGGTATTGGTAAACCCTTATTTAAAAAAATAGGTTTATTAACAGATAGTTTATATAAAAATTTAGGTTTATCTTTTAAACAAGTATTAAGTAAATCTTATAAATTTAGTAATTTATCCTACATTAAAGTTACAACACCTAGTTTTGCAGGCACAATTCTAATATCAATTTTATTTATAATGTTAGTAATCGTTTTGGTGTGATTATTTTTTTATTTTTGCAGACTCTAGTTTAATAGCTTCTTGTATAAAAATTTGCCAAATTCTAACAATTATTTCAGTGTCAATTTTATTTTTTTTTGCTTTTGATTGAACAGACTTTAAAATATGAGTAATTCTTTCGTGATCAATTATTTCTTCTCTATTTTCCTTTAATTTAGTGACTTTGTGTATTTCTTTAAATCTATCACCAATCAGCTCAATAATCTTGTTATCAATATTATCAATTTTCTTTCTTACTTTTTTAAGCTCTTCAATGCTATTTTTTTTAGTCATTTTTTTTAATATTGTTGTACAGTAAATCTATATGAAATTAAAAAATTCTAAACATAAAGTTGCCGTATTTTGCGGATCTATGTTTGGATCAAACAAAAATTTTAAAGATTTAGCTATAACAGTTACAAAATATCTAGCACAAAATAATTATGACATTGTTTATGGAGGTGGAGAAAATGGATTAATGGGTGTTGTTGCTAAGACAGCACTAAAATATAACGCCCATGTAACTGGTATCATCCCATCTTTTCTAGATAAGCGTGAGAAAATTCACACAAAAATTAACAAAATATATGTTACGAAAACAATGGAGCAAAGAAAAAAAAAGTTTTTACAATTGTCAGATAGTTTTGTCGCTTTACCCGGGGGTGGGGGTACAATAGAAGAAATTAGTTTAGTAATCAGCGCTCTTCAATTGGGTGTTATAAAGGGTAAAAAATGTATTTTGTTTAATTATAATAATTATTGGTCTGATATTATTAATCAATACAAGAAAGTAATGAACTCCAAATTTGCTTATAAAAACTTTAAAGATTTATTTTCAGTTTGTAATAATCTAAAAGAATTTAAAGAATTATATTAATTCTTTCTTAAATAACTTAGCCAATTTTTTAATTCTTTGTGTCTTAACTTATCTTTTAACAAAGATTGACTATAACTCTTGTTATAAGGTCTTTTAAAGTCTTTGATTAACCCTTGTATTTGATTTTTACTAAACAGTTTTTCTTTAAGTAAAATATTTTTTCTTGCATTTAAAATTTGTCCTGTGTATTTAAAATTAAATTCAGGATGATATTGGGTACCCCAAAATTTATTGCTTACAAGAGACTGAATTGAGTAATGATTGTCTGACAGAACATGAGATCTATTAGGCTTTTGGGATATATGGTCAATATGAGAAGCAAAAGCATCAAATATCAAGGGCTTATCTTTGTACATTGGATGATGCGCACCATATTTATTAATACATATATTATAGGCTATTCCAATTTCTCTACCTTTAGGATTTTTTTTAACTGCGCCACCATTTGCAACAGTAAAAAGTTGCATACCCCAACAACTACCAAACATATTTACCTTTAACTTTGATAACTTTTTCATGAGAGAAATTTGGTTTTTAATTTCTCTTGTATTATCATAAATATTGAGACTTGAACCTGTCCACACAATGCCGGTAAATGAATTGATGAAACTTTCATCATAATTTTCATCTAAGTTCATAGATGGATAAATGAATGTAGTTTTTATTTTTGAATTAATTATTTTTAGTTGGTCTCTGTAAAACTCACATATTGGTTGTAATCCATATCTAGCTAGTTTACCCCATCCGTTTTTGTCATATCCATTAACTATTAGTAAATTCATTCATATTTAATATATTTAGATTAACCACATGTCAGCATTTATCTACAAGTCTTTGTCCGTTCTTTTTTTTGTTTTAATGAGTGTATGTATAAAAGCAACAGGCGACAACTTACCATTATTTGAGGTAGTTTTTTTCAGAAATCTATTTGCTCTTATTCCATTGATAGTTGTCATTTATTATTTAAATCTAAAAATATCTTCTATTAACAATTATAAACTTCATTTTTTTAGAGGTTTAGTAGGAATTTCAGCAATGAGTCTTTTCTTCATATCTCTTAGATATGTTCCGCTGATCGAAATGCAAACAATCAGTTTTTCATCTGTTTTTTTTATATCTATATTATCAATTTTTTTTCTGGGTGAAAAAATTGGATATAGGAGGGTAATTGCAATTATTATTGGTTTTATAGGAGTAGTAATTATTTTGAAACCGGACGTGAATTTATTAAACAACTATTCTGTTTTGCCACTTTTAGCTAGTATATTTTTGTCAATGGCAGTGATAATTTTAAAAAAAATATTAATAACTAATAATAATATTTTAACAGTATGGGCCTTTACTCTATTTGGAACAGTTTCAAGTTTGTTTTTCTATAATGATGATTGGATATGGCCAAATAATTTAGACTTAGTTTTTTTAATAGCTTCGGGTTTTTTAGGATTTACTGCTCAATTTTGTCTTACAAAATCTTTTCAATTAGCAGATGCATCTGTTCTTGCTCCTTTAGACTTCACTTCTGTTGTTTGGGCATTTGCCATAGGTTATATTTTTTTTGGTGAGTTTCTCTCGAAAGAGGTCCTACTAGGAGGTCCATTAATTTTACTTTCAGTCGGATATATTTTTTATCGTGAAACTGTCCTTCGAAAAAAAATAGTCCTTGGAAGCAACAAGCAATTCTAGAAATTTTTAGACAGATTTAAAATTTTTTGATATTTAATCTTAATGGAATATTTACACACAATGGTTCGAGTAAGTGATATTGAGCAATCACTTGACTTTTATTGTAATAAATTAGGACTAATTGAATACTCGAGAAAAGAGAGTGAAAAGGGTCGATTTACTCTAATTTTTCTTTGTGCTCCTGATGATAAAGACACTGCTGATAGTAAAAAGAAACCTCTTTTAGAATTAACTTACAATTGGGACAAAGAGGAATACAAAGGTGGCAGAAATTTTGGTCATCTAGCTTTTAGAGTAGATAATATTTATCAAGTTTGTGAAAATTTGATTAAAAAGGATGTTGTGATAAACAGACCTCCTAGAGATGGATATATGGCATTCATAAAATCACCAGACGGCATATCAATAGAGTTACTTCAAAAAGGTGAGAGCCTTGAAATAAAAGAGCCTTGGGCCAGTATGCAAAATAATGGGTCTTGGTAGATTATATTTCTGAGAGTTTTTTTACTAGATCTTCTCTAGTCAGACTACCATTATTTTGAGCTAATACATCTAAGGCTTTACGTATTATGTCTTCATCTCCTGGTTCCTCAAGATCAGATAATATTATTTCTCTCAGTAATTCTGAATTATCGGATTGTCCAATATCATCTAAAATGTATTGAGCAAAGATTTTGTTTCTTGAATTTCTCTTTTCAAATTCTGTTTGCTCTTTTTGGCTTTGCTCTGCTTCAAAGGCTTTTTGTCTGTCTTTAAATTTGTCCATAATTCATTATTTCATAGTTGGCATGTTGAGTGAAGCCCCTGCGACATCATCAGGCCATCTCGATGTTATTGTCTTACGTTTGGTATAAAAATTAATCCCTTCTTCTCCATGCATTCCATGACCACCAAATATTGAGCCTTTCCAGCCACCAAAAGTATAAAAAGACATTGGAACTGGAATAGGAATGTTTATCCCAACCATTCCTATTTGGACATTTTTCATAAAATTTCTCGCTAATGAACCACTTGATGTATAAATAGAAGTGCCATTGCCAAACTGATGTTTATTAATCAGTTTTATAGCCTCTTCAAAATTATTCATATTAAGGACAGATAAAACAGGGCCAAAAATCTCCTCTTTGTATATAGTCATACCATCAGTAACATTATTAAATATTGTAGGACCAACAAAATTACCATTTTCATAACCTTGAAGACTAATTTCTCTTCCATCTAACTCTAATTTCGCACCCTCTTGAACACCTTTTTCAATATATGATAGAACTTTTTGTTTGTGTTCCTTTGTAATGAGAGGTCCCATTTCGCTTTGTGGGTCTAAAGACTCCCCAACTTTGATTTTACTTGCCTTCTCCTTTAGCAAATCCATAAATGGTTTTTGAATATTTCCAACAGGCATAGCAACTGATGTTGCCATACAACGCTCACCAGCAGATCCAAAAGCTGCTCCAATTAGTCCATTTACTGCATCCTCTAAATTCGCATCTTCCATTATAAGCATATGGTTTTTAGCACCACCAAGAGCTTGAACTCTTTTATTTGTTTTTGAACATTCGGTGTAAATGTACTTTGCAACAGGTGTTGAGCCAACAAAACTTACTGAAGAAATATCTTCACACTGAAGTATAAGATCTACAATATTTTTATCACCATTTACGACTGTGAGGACGTTATCAGGTAGACCAGCTTCACTCATTAACTCTGCAAGTTTTAAAGAGCATTGAGGAACTTTCTCAGAAGGTTTTAGCATAAAGGCATTTCCACATGCTATAGATAATGGAAACATCCACATTGGAACCATAGCTGGGAAATTAAATGGTGTAATACCAGCACAAATTCCCAAAGGCTGCTTAATATCAAACAAATCTACGTTTGTTCCAACGTTAATTGAGTGATTTCCTTTCAATAAATGAGGAATACCGCATGCAAAGTCAACTACTTCAAGACCTCTCTGCAAAGATCCTTTAGCATCAGAAAAAACTTTGCCATGTTCTTCAGATATTATTTTTGCTATTAAATCAAAATTTTTTTCAATTAAATTTTTAAATTTAAATAAAATTTCACTTCTTTTTGTAATGGGTGTATTAGCCCATAAAGGTTGTGCTAATTTCATTTTATTGATAATTTTTTCAAACTCATCTCTTGTTGTTTTTGGAACATGCGCATATTCATCACCCGTACTAGGTTTATATAATTTTATGAAGTCTTCTGAATTACTAGATATTAATTTAGAGTCAGAGAAGTTTTCAATTATTTTCATGTGATGTTTTTAATATTAAATTTGTTTTTAGTAAAGATAATTGATTTATTTTAGTTAGTTTGATAATATGGACCTTTAAGGGGTGCTGAAAGGCTGAGAAAGGTAATACTTAACCCTCGAACCTGATCCAGGTAATTCTGGCGTAGGAAGTTTCCCTTAAATACTTTTAAAACAAGAGCAAATTAGATGGAAATTCTTTTTTTAATTTCATTTGGATTAATTTTTACTGCGTCATTCTTTTTTTTGAAAAAAAATGAATTATCAGATGATAAATTTGTTATTAAAAATAAATATAACTTATTTTTTTCAATATCTTCTTTTGTATCTTCTGCATTGGGTTTTTGGATAATATTTTCGCCTGCCGCAGCAGCTACTTGGGGTGGAATGGGTAATGTGATTGGTTATGCTCTTGGAGCTGCGATGCCTTTAGTTTTATTCATCTTTATAGGAAAATATGTAAGAAAGGTTTTTCCAAACTCAACAGGCTTTCACGATTGTATCGAAAATCGGTTTGGTAAGAACTTATCCCACTTTGTTATAATAGTTTCGTTAGTTTATATGACAGTTTTCTTAATAGCTGAAATTACAGCTATCTCAAAGTTCTTTAATTTTTTAAATGATACACCTTATTGGATTTCTTCAATGATAATTATATTAATTGCTTTATCGTACGTTCTAATTGGAGGATTGTCGGCAACAATATTTACCGATTTAATTCAATTCATATTCATTATAGGAATTTGTTTGTTTTTAGTTTTTAAAATTCCATTCCAAGACTTTTCAGATAACTCTTCATTTATGATCGAAAATGCACATTTATTTGATTTTAATAATCAATTCCTATGGATAACAGGTTTGACTTTTTTAGTAGCAGTTACATTTACCAATCTTTTTCACCATGGTAATTGGCAAAGAATTTATGCTGCTAAAGATAATAAAACGCTTAGTATTGGCTTAATTATATCTGCTTTAATTATATTTATAATTGTTTATTTCATTGGATACTCTGGACTAGTTTCAATCTCACTTTACGCAATGGATGATCCTGATTTAACATTTGTGAAACTTTTCGGTTTACTCGAGACTTCATTTATAAAATACATTTTTGTAATATTAGCTGCTTCTCTTGTATTGAGTAGTATTGATACATTAATAAATGCTATAAATTCTCAGATTGTCTCCCTAAGCACAAGTTACTCCTTAAAATCCTCTTCAAACTTATACTTTATTATTGTTTTCTTGGTGGCAGTTTTCATACTATCCTCGCAAGGCTACAATGTCTTATACGTCTTCTTAATTGCTGATTTAATTTGTTGTTGCTTAGTTTTACCTTTTCTGTTGGGATTATTTGGTTTTAATATCTCTACAAAACAAATATATATAATCTCTTTTTTGAGCTTACTACTGGGAGTATTAATATTTCCTGATCCCTCATTCAGCAAAAATATAATGAGCGATTTTCTAAATATTAATTTCACATTTATTAATAACTATAAATTATTCTCATCATTTATAGTGCCAATTCTATTTTCAACAATATTGACACTTTTGATGAAAAGGAAAGGTATATAATGGAACATATTTATAATGATTTAAAAAACTTAAGAGATAAAGGAGCGCTTGTACATTGTATTACAAATTACGTGGCAATGAACATAAACGCTAATATTCTTCTCTCTATCGGAGCATCTCCTTTGATGTCTCATGCAACAAATGAACTTAAAGAAATAGCTGCTATATCGTCTTGTCTTGTTAATAATATTGGAACTTTAGACGATAATTGGAGGCCTAGTTTTTTAGAGGCTTCTAAATATTATGTTGAACAAGAAAAACCAATCATATTAGACCCTGTGGGTTCAGGTGCGAGTAAGTTAAGAACTCAAACTTCTCTTGACATTATTAAAAGCTCTAAAAAATTAATTATCAGAGGAAACGCATCTGAAATTCAATCACTAGTAGATCAAAATAAAATATCTTCAAAGGGAGTTGACTCATCAATTGAAAGTCACGCAGCTATTGAGTCTGGAAAAATTTTATCTAACGAGAATAATTGTGTTGTATTTATAAGCGGTAGAGACGACTTCATTATTTATGAAGATAATGTCACTAAAATTTCAAATGGATCAAGTGTAATGACGAAGGTTACAGCTATCGGTTGCTCTTTATCGTGCATAGTAGGAGCATTTGCTGCTGTAGGTGAAAGTTTATACAAATCTGCGATAAGCTCAGCGGCTATCTTTTCAATCGCAGGAGAACTCGCAGCATCAAAATCAGAGGGGCCAGGAGATTTTCAAGTAAATTTCTTGAACAAATTAAATAATATTACAGAAAAAGAAATTTTAGATAATTTAAAAATTACTAGTGTTTAAATTTTGTTTTGTTACTGACGATAAACTTACACCATTAAGTAAGTTGGATAATTATTTGAAAATAATATTTGAGAGTAAGGTCGATTGTATTCAATTAAGGTATAAAAATTTAAAAACAATTGATTTATACAACTTAGGAAAAGATTTAAAAAAAGATTGTGTTAAATTTAAAAAAACCCTCATTGTCAATGATCGTGTGGATATTGCAAAATCTATAAATGCTCATGGTGCACATGTTGGTATGGATGATTTACCCTATAATCAAGCTAGAAAATTATTGGGAAGAAAAGCTATAATAGGAGTTTCAGCAAGCAATAAAAATGAATTCATAAAGGTAAAAAAGTTAAAGGGAGTTGACTACATAGGTGTTTCAGCCTTCTCGTCAAATACAAAAAAAGAAATGAAAAATTATTTTGGTCTAAGCGGGCTTAAAATTTGTGCTAAAGCTACAAAAATTCCTTTAATAGCAATAGGAGGAATCAATATTAGTGATGTAAATAGTATACTTAAACTAAAAATCCATGGAGTTGCTATGATATCCTCTTTATTAAAAGGTAATATTAAAAAGAATTTTACGGATGTAAGTAAAATTATTTCAAGTTATGAAAAGATATAAAACTGTATTAACAATTGCAGGTTCTGACTCATCAGGAGGGGCAGGTATCCAAGCTGATATTAAAACTATAACATACTTTAAATGTTATGCGATGTCTGTAATTACTGCTTTAACTGCACAAAATACTCAAGAGGTAAAAAGTATTTTTAATATAACCCCAAAGTTTATAAGAGAACAACTTAATACGACGTGTAGTGATATTAAACCAGACTCAATAAAGATTGGTATGTTAAGTGATAAAAAAATTATTCAAGAAATTTCAAAATTTATTGACAACTATAAAATATCTAAAGTTGTTTTAGACCCTGTTATGGTGTCAACATCTGGTTATTTACTCTTAAAGAAAAGCGCTATATCAAGTTTAACTAAAAACCTTATAACAAAATCTATGATAATTACTCCTAATTTGGAGGAGGCAGAAATTCTTACAAACACCAAAATTAATAGTAAAGATGATATGATTAATGCAATTCAAATTTTAGAAAAAATTGGCGCTAAGAACATACTGATCAAAGGTCTAATCAAAAACGGAAAAATATTCGACTGTCTATTTTTAAAAAAAAATAAAAAAATTCACTTTTTTGAGTCTAGAATCATTAAAAGTAAAAACACACATGGAACTGGGTGTACTTTATCGTCAGCAATTGCTTCGAATTTAGCTTTAGGTAAAGATATTTTAAATTCTGTCAAAAAATCAAGAAATTATATAAAAAGAGCCATAATTAAAGGAAGTTTGTATAAAATTGGTAAAGGTAGTGGTCCGGTTTACCATTTTTAACTTTAAATTTAGAAAAATTGCTATAAAAATTTATCAATATTTAGGCTTACTATTTGAATACTAATTAAAAAAATCTCATAAAATTTTTAACTATGTTTGGATACGCTAAATATTTACTACTTAAGATTAAGAAAGGACTATAAATGACTACAGGAACAGTGAAATGGTTTAACCCAAAAAAAGGATATGGGTTTATTGCCCCTGATGGAGAAGATAAAGATATCTTTGTCCACATCACAGCTGTTCAACAAGCAGGTTTAGACCGCCTCGATGAAGGCGACAAAGTCGAATTTGAAGTTGTTGAAGACAAAGGCAAATCCAAAGCAGATCAGTTAAAAAAAGTTTAATTGATTTTGCGAATACTTTTTATTTTATCGTAGGCTTGATTTATCTCGGATAGTCTGTCTTCAGATTTAATGATTAATTCTTGAGGAACACCCTGTGCTCTTAATTGGTCAGGGTGTAACTCTTTACTTAGCTGTATCCATCTTTTTCTAATTTCACCATCAGAAGAACTTTTCTCAACTCCTAAAATTTTGTATGGATCAATTTGTTTATCCAGCCACATAGTTTTTATGCTTTCATATTGAGCTTTATTTAGTCCAAAATAATCAGAACAATTTTGAATAAATACTATCTCTGAGTCACTGATTTCACCATCAGCCTCTGCAATATAAAAAAGTAAGTTTAAAATCTGCTCCAAAACTTGAGGCTGTCCACGAAATAGCATTCCTATTTGTTGAGCATATTGATGATAGTCATCAGAGCTTTTTTTAGCTTCATTAAATATTTTGCTAACATCGCTTTGAAAATCAGGAGGTATTTTAAATTTTTCTTTAAAGGCGCTTATTTCATCAGTTGTAACTTGACCATCTGCTTTAGCCAGTTTAGCTGCTAAAATAATTATACCTATCGTTATAATTTCTTGTGGTGAATTATAGGCTATATTAGAGTCAGATTTTTGGTTTCGAATACGATCAACACTGTGACCCGCTATTACACCTAACATAGCTCCGATTGGCCCACCAAGAGCAAAACCAAAAGTCCCAGCTAAAAGTTTTCCCCATATACTCATCTAAAATTTATTTTTTAAAAGTCTAATTAATTATTTAAGCCATTCGTTAGTTTTGTTAATGTCCTTAAGACTGCTTTCTGTGCCATGAGAAAAATGCTTGCTCATATCAGGGTAATATTTATAAGAAATTGGTTTTCTACCCATAGCAACTGCCATTTCTCTTACATGATGAGGGTCGGCACCGCAACAAATACCAATAAAATTTACATTGATGTCCATACATTGTTTAGTGAATTCAGCCATTTCAAACCTGTTACATGTTAATCCATCAAGAGCAATATGAGAAACATTACCATCTAAACAATTACAATTTGGATCCTCTATATACATGTGTGTTGGGAATTCTTCAGTTGTTCTATATGGAACAGGTAATGCAGCCACATGGCATGAGACTTTTTCTCTAATGCTTGGCAGAAGTTTCATTGTCATTTCAGGACCACGATAACAATTAAGACCAACTACATCAGCACCATGGTCTTCCAAAATTTTACAGGCCTCTGCAGCACTATGGCCTTCTCTTGTTTTGTCACCTTTAGGTATAGCAAGATTTACGACAGCTATTAAACCTGCATTTTTAATTTCCTTTAATGCTAATTTAGCTTCTTCAGTCCAATTAATTGTTTCAGCAATAACAAAATCAACATTTGCTTCTTTTGCCCAAGCTATTTGTTCCTCAAACATTTTTTGACAATTAATGTGAGATTGTTTGTCATCAGGGTCATAAATATTAGTATTAGCTACATTACCAGCTATCATTAAATCTAACTGGGGAAACTCAGCTGCAGCATTTTTTGCAATTTCTAATGCATTTTTTTGAAGAGGTTCTAATAATTCTTCCTTTCCAATCAAACGCAACTTTTCTCTGTGACCGTAATAAGTAAATGCTTGAACAACATCACTACCAGCTCTAATGAACTCTCTATGAAGTTGAGTTACTACTTCAGGATTATCAAGAACAACCTCAGGAACGTAAGTTCCTGCCTGTAAATATCCTCTTCTCTCCATTGCAAAAAGATAACCTTCTGCACACAAAATAGGTCCTTCATTGAGTCTCTGTATTAGATCCATACTGCCTCCTAAATATATATGGAGATTATTATAGCTTTTAACAAAAATACTATAAAAAATTTCAAAATATTTTTGGATTTTATCCGTAGAAAATAATTCTAAGATCAGTATGTTTTAATCAAATGGAATTTGAAAATAAAATCAAGAGTCTTCCAATATGGAAAAATCTTGAAAATATTGAACCTTTAGAGGGAGGAATTACAAATCTTAATTTCCTCGTATCAGACTCTGGTTCTAAATCAGTTGTTAGATTAGGTTCAGATATACCAGAACATCTAGTTTATCGATCAAACGAAATTATTGTAAGTGAAGCAGCCTATCAAATAGGGGTATCTCCAAAATTAATTTATAATGAACCTGGAGTATTGGTCTTAGAATTCATTGAAAGTAAAACTCTTGAACCAAAAACTGTAAGAGAAAATTTAAATAAAATTGTTCCGATCATAAGAAAAATTCATGATGAAATACCTAACAAGTTATCAGGTCAGCCTCAAATTTTCTGGGTTTTTTATGTCATAAAGTACTATTCAAATTACTTATTAAATAATAATAGCTCTCACATTTCATTAATTCCAAGTTTATTAAAAAAAGCAGAAAAGTTAGAAAAACTCTCCTCTCCAAGAGAAATTGTATTTGGTCATAATGATTTATTGGCTGCAAATTTTCTTGATGATGGTTCTAAAATATGGGTAGTAGATTGGGAATATGGTGGTTTTAATGATCCTTTATTTGATATAGGAGGTTTATCTTCTAATAATGATTTAGATGAAAATCTAGAAAATGAAGTTTTAGAAATGTATTTTAAAGAAAAGCCATCAAAAGATTTAATAATTAAATATAACGCAATGAAAACTGCTAGTTTATTAAGAGAGACAATGTGGAGTATGGTCTCTGAGATCACTTCTAAGATAGAATTTAATTATGCTGAGTATACTTCAGATAATCTCAAAAAATTTGAGGAGTCATTTGATAAACTATAATGATAGATAGTTCAAAAATTGTAGTAATTGGGGGTGGTATAGTAGGTTGCTCTACTGCATATCACTTAGCTGATTTAGGACATGAAGTTGTACTTATTGAAAGTGGTAAATTAACATCTGGCAGTACATGGCATGCTGCTGGACTAGTTGGCCAATTAAGAACAAATGCAAATATTACTCAATTATTAGGATATTCTGTTGATCTGTATGACAAGCTTGAAAAAGAAACAGGATTAGGAACAGGATGGAAGATGAATGGTGGATTAAGACTAGCTTGTAATAAAGAGAGATGGCAGGAGGTTTTAAGACAAACTACTACAGCTCATTCATTTGGTTTGGAGATGGAGCTACTTACACCAAAAGAGGCTCAAGATTTATGGCCAATCATGAATATAGATGATGTATATGGAGCAGCTTTCCTTCCTACAGATGGACAAGCAAATCCGACAGATATTTCACAAGCATTGGCTAAAGGAGCTAGAAATAAAGGAGCAAAAATATTTGAGGAAACTAGGGTATCAAAGGTAATTATAAATAATGGTGTAATTGAAGGTATTGAAACATCTAAAGGAAAAGTAAAGTGTGAAAAAATTGTTTGTTGTTGTGGTCAGTGGACCAGACAGTTTGCACAAGATGTTGGAGTTAATGTCCCTTTAGTATCTTTTCAACATCAATATTTGGTTACTGAAAAAATAGAGGGTGTTAAATCAGACCTTCCTACTTTAAGAGATCCTGATAGGTTAATTTATTTTAAAGAGGAAGTTGGAGGCCTTGCAATGGGAGGGTATGAACCAAACCCTCTATCATGGGCTGAAAAATCAGTACCAGAAGATTTTCATTTTTCACTTTTAGACTCAAATTACGACCATTTTGAACAAATAATGAATAATGCTCTTGGAAGAGTACCTAGTCTTGAAACTGCTGGAGTCAAAGAATTAATAAATGGACCTGAGAGTTTTACACCAGATGGAAACTTTATTTTAGGAGAGAGTCCTGAATTAAAAAACTTTTATGTTGGCGCAGGTTTCAACGCATATGGGATAGCTGCTGGAGGTGGAGCGGGAATGGCACTTGCAGAATGGGTAGCCAATGGAAGACCACCTTACGATTTATGGCCAGTTGATATAAGAAGATTTGGAAAACCCCATCAAGATTTGGAGTGGGTAAGAAAAAGAACTTATGAGGCTTATGCTAAACATTACACTATGGCATGGCCTTTTGAGGAAAACTCCTCAGTGAGAGAATTTAAAAAATCTCCAATTTATGAAAAACTTAAAAACTCAAATGCATGTTTTGGTGAAAAAATGGGTTGGGAGAGACCTAATTGGTTTGCGCCAAAAGGAAGTGAGCCTAGGGATATTTATTCCTTTGACAGACAAAATTGGTTTGAATTTGTTGGAAATGAGGTAAAGGCCGCAAGAGAGAGCGCTGTTCTAATTGATCAAACATCTTTTGCTAAGTTTATTGTATCAGGTAAAGACTCACTACAAGCTTTAGAGTATTTATGTGCAAACATAATTGATAGACCAATTGGTTCGACAATCTATACCCAAATGTTGAATGACGATGGTGGAATTGAATGTGATTTAACAATAACAGTTATAGATAAAAATACCTTTTATATTATAACTGGAACAGGTTTTATGACCCATGACTATGATTGGATAATTTCAAATATTCCAAATAATTTAGAAGTAGAAGTTAAAAATATAACGTTTGATAATTCAGTTTTTTCATTAATGGGACCAAATTCTAGAAAGATCCTTCAAGGACTTACAAATACAGATTTATCAAATGATAATTTTCCATTTGCTACATGTAAAAAAATCAAAATTGCTTCAAAAGATGTTTATGCTATTAGAATAACTTATATGGGTGAGTTAGGTTGGGAGCTCCATTTCCCAATAGATTTTTCCTCAGAAATTTATTCCAAGATAATGGAATATGGAAATCAATTTGGACTAGTTAATGCTGGATATCGATGTATAGAGAGTTGTCGTTTAGAAAAGGGCTACAGAGCCTGGGGTTCAGATATCGGGCCAGACCATACTCCTCTTGAGGCTGGATTAGGATGGGCAACTAAAATTAACTCTGACAAAGATTTCATTGGAAAAAAAGCACTGTTAAATCAAAAATCAAAAGGTTTGAAAAAGATTTTTGCAGGTTTTACGTGTGATGATCCAAATCAAATCCTTTTAGGAAGAGAAACTATATTTAGAGATGGTAAACAAGTAGGTTGGTTATCAAGTGGAGGTTACGGATACACCATAGGTAAATCTATTGGTTATGGGTACATAAGAAGTAAAGATGTTATTGATCAAAACTTTGTAGAAAATGGTAATTATGAATTAGAGATAGCTACTAAAAAAGTTCCCTGCAATGTGCATCTTTATCCTATCTATGATAAAGAGATGATTAAGATTAAATCTTAAGCTCTTTTATTTTTAAAAAAGCGTATTTTGTAACAATATTATGTGTTTTATTTCTTTTTAAAATTTCTAAAATTTGTTTTTTTTTCATTGGGATTATCTTTATATATTCTCCCTCATTAGGATTTATAATTTTAAAGTTTGTAATTCTAGGTACGTATGCAAGATAGATATCAGTAATTTCTTCTAAAATATCTGGGGCAATAATGAGTGACTCCAACTTTTTTACCGAAATAGGTTTAACACCAAGTTCCTCTTTAATTTCTCTGATAATAGCTTGTCTACTTGATTCTTTCTTGTTAATCCCACCTGCTACTATTTCCAGAGGGTAGGGTGAAAATTTATTAAAAAAATAATTTGGTCTCATCTGTCTTATGAAATAAAAAACTTGATCCTGTTTATTAAAACAAATAGCTGAGACACTATTTCCATTATAAATGTAGTTTTCTCTTATCTCTTTAAAATCAAGTTTATTAGTATATTTAATAAATAATTCATAAATATTTTTATAGATCTTCCTCTTCTTAATATTTGTCATAGTTTTTGGATCTTGTAAGTTGTTTAACTTAGTTTATTTTATTGAAATTCAAATGAAAGTTTTAGTTGCTGTCAAAAGAGTCGTTGATTACAAAGTGCAGATTAGAGTAAAAAGCGACAATAGTGGAGTAGAAACCCAAAATGTTAAAATGTCTGTTAATCCACCAGATGAAAATGCCATTGAAGAGGCAGTAAAGCTTAAGGAACAGGGTCTTGCAAATGAGATAGTATCTGTATCTATTGGAGATGATAAATCCCAAGATGTTTTAAGAACATCCATGGCTATGGGGATTGATAGGTCAATATTGGTTAAAAGTCAAAACACATTAGAGCCATTAGCAGTTGCTAAAACACTAAAAATAATAATTGATAAAGAAAAACCAGATCTCGTTTTAATGGGTAAACAAGCTATCGATGATGACTCAAATCAAACAGGTCAGATTTTATCTGCATTATTAAATTGGCCACAAGGATGTTTTATTTCAAATTTAAAAATTGAAAATAATAAAGTTTTCATATCAAGGGAAATAGATGAAGGTATTGAAAACCTAGAAACTTCACTTCCAGCTGTTTTAACATGTGATTTAAGATTAAACACACCAAGGTTTGCCTCTCTTCCAAATATAATGAAGGCTAAAAAAAAACCTCTTGAGACAATTGATATTGACACTCTTGGAATTGATACATCATCAAAAATTAAAACCTTAAAAGTAATTGAGCCTCCAAAAAGGAAAGCAGGGATTATGGTTAATGATGTCAAAGAATTGGTTCAAAAACTAAAATACGAGGCAAAAGTAATTTAAATGTCTGTACTTGTAGTAGCAGAACATGATAACAAAAATTTAAAATCATCAACTCTTAATACTATTAGCGCTGCTGAAAAATTAAGTGAAGATATTCATCTTTTAATTTTAGGGAATAAAATTGAAGATCTTGCTAAAAGTTCAAAATCAATACAGTTAGTGAAAAAAGTAATTATTTGTGATCATGAGAAATTAGAAAATCAAATACCAGAATTATCATCTCCAATAATTTCTAATTTAGCTGAAAACTATTCACACATTTTAGCACCTTCTAGTACATTTGGAAAAAATCTGCTACCTAGAGTATCTGCTCAGTTAGATGTCACGCAAATAAGTGATATTATAGGTATAGAGTCCCAAGATACTTTTATCAGACCTATTTACGCGGGAAACGCTATTTCTTATGTTCAAACTGATCAAAGAATTAATTTAATGACTGTCAGGCCCACTTCTTTCGAAAAATGTGAAGAAGCAGGGGGTGATGCTGCTGTAGAAAATATTTCTTTCATTGACTCAGAGGTTAAAACAACATTCGTAAGTAGAGAAGTATCAAAGAGTGACAGACCTGAATTGGGCAATGCTCGAGTGGTTGTATCTGGAGGTAGAGGACTAGAAAACTCAGACAATTTCAAACTTTTATATGATTTAGCTGATAAACTTAATGCAGCTGTTGGAGCGTCGAGAGCTGCTGTTGATTCAGGGTATATTGGCAATGAATACCAAGTCGGACAAACTGGTAAAATGGTTGCTCCTGAGCTTTATATTGCTGTAGGTATATCCGGTGCAATACAGCATTTAGCGGGTATGAAAGAAAGTAAAG
Organism: uncultured Alphaproteobacteria bacterium; assembly: GCA_902521835.1. Classification (GTDB taxonomy): domain Bacteria; phylum Pseudomonadota; class Alphaproteobacteria; order HIMB59; family HIMB59; genus HIMB59. The sequence goes on along the minus strand of CABYTH010000006.1, from coordinate 4,019 downwards.
TCATAGTCGCTATTAATAAGGATTTAGAGGCACCAATATTTAATATAGCTGACTACGGACTTTCTTCGGATTTATTTCAAGCAATACCTGAAATTATTAAAGAGTTAGATCTACTTAATCAGATAGAATCGTAATATTTAATATATAATCAACATTATGAGCGAAGTGCAGAGAGAAGAATTAAATTACGATGTAGTAATAGTTGGAGCTGGTCCAGCTGGTTTATCGACAGCAATTAAACTAAAACAACTCGATACAAATTTGTCTATTTGTGTACTAGAAAAAGCATCTGAAGTCGGAGCTCACATTTTAAGCGGTAATGTTTTTGAAACTAAGGCTTTAGATGAACTCATTCCAAATTGGAAAGAACTTAATAGTCCAATCAAAACATCAGTAACATCAGAAGATTTTTTATTTTATACAAAAACTAAAAGTATGAAGGTGCCAAACCTTTTTTTACCAAATGTTTTAAAAAATCATGGAAATTACATAATTAGCTTATCTAATCTTTGTAAATGGTTAGGTGAATTTGCCGAAAACTTAGGAGTAGAAATTTTTCCAGGATTTTCAGCTAGTAAATTACTTTATGATAATGATCAAAAGGTAGTTGGTGTTCAAACAGGTGATATGGGTTTAGACAAAGATTTTAAACCTAAAGATAATTATGAACCTGGGATTAATATCAAGGGTAAAGTTACAGTTTTATCAGAGGGATGTAGAGGTCACCTGGGAAAAGAGGTTCTTAAAAAATTTAATTTAGACTCTAACAACAAATCTCCTCAACAATACGGTATAGGCTTTAAAGAAATTTGGGAGATCAACTCTGAAAATCACCAACTTGGTAAAGTTTCACATAGTGTGGGATGGCCTCTTGAAAGTGATACATATGGAGGTAGTTTTTGTTATCATGCTGAAAATAATCAAATATACCTAGGTTACGTAATCGGTTTGGATTATAAGAATCCATACCTTTCTCCTTATGATGAATTTCAACAGTTTAAAACTCACCCTGATATCAAAAAATTATTAGAAGGTGGTAAAAGAATTTCTTATGGAGCAAGAGCTCTAATAGAGGGAGGATTGCAGAGCCTTCCACAAATGTATATGCCTGGGGCATTATTGATAGGATGTGATGCAGGCACTCTAAATATGCCAAAAATTAAAGGATCACATACCGCAATGAAAAGTGGAATAATTGCTGCAGAAGTCATCAATGATCATATAAATAGCAATAAAGAACTGTCAGAGTATGAGTCAAAATTTAAAAACTCATGGGTATTTGAAGAATTGTACAAAGCAAGAAATGTAAAGCCCAGTTTTCAATGGGGTCTAATACCTGCAATGATTTTTACTGGATTAGATCAAAAAATATTTGGAGGTAAACTTCCCTTTACCCTTCAACATAAGCACGCTGATCATGAATCTTTGATCCCAGCTAAAAAAGCAAAAAAAATTACCTATCCTAAATATGATGGTGTTATTACTTTTGATAAACCCAGCTCAGTTTATCTATCAGGAACTAACCACACAGATGATCAACCTAACCACCTGTTACTTAATGACAAAGATCTGTCAACTAATTTTACTATTGAAGAATACGACGAACCTGCCCAAAGGTATTGCCCTGCAGGTGTGTATGAAGTTGAATTTGATAATGACCTCCAAAAAAAAATTTTAAAAATTAATTCTCAAAATTGTATTCATTGTAAGACATGCGATATTAAAGAACCTTCTCAAAATATTGAGTGGGTAACTCCTGAGGGCGGGGGTGGACCTATTTACTCTGGGACCTAATTAAAGTCGTATTCAAAGTTTTGCGAAGTTGCATTGATATTTACTAACTTAGCACCATGCTTTATATGAAAATGTGTTGCAATAGGTGTCAAAGGAGAAAGTGTGATAAAGCGATCAATATTTTTCATCTCATCTTTAACAAGCTTTTTTGTTGTAAAAATAGTTTGTTTACCTGCTCCTCTTTTTCTTGACCAAACAGTATAGGCTACAGCAATGTTTGCGTTTTTTTCATGAAAAGCATTTTTGCTCATTAAGTCTAATTCTTTAATTGTTTGTGGTACATCGTTACAGAATGCTAGACAAATAAACCCTTCAACGTCTTCATTAGATTTTAATCCATAAATCTTGCGGCCATACGAGGTGCGAAATTCATTGTCAATGTCTGGTCTGATTGGATCTTCGCTAGTATCCACTGAGTCTAGCTCAACTAATTCTGCCTTTGAAAGCCAACTAAAAAAATTACTTAATTTATTTTTGAATTTTTCCAAATTACAACCATTGATGTTTCATAGCTAAAACATCTTCATCGCCATGTAAAATTATGGAAGCTAAACTATCAATTTTTGGCAAAATACTTGATACATAAATACTTGAAGTAGCTATTTTTGCATCCAGAAATTCATTATCAATTTCACCTTTATCTTTTAATTCAAGTGATTTTTTGGCAGTTTTAATCATCATCCAACCTCCAAAAATGTAACCTAACATCATTAAATAATTTACACTCGATACAGCAGGTCTTTTTTTATTGTTAGATGTAGAAACAATGTGCTCAACAACTTTTTTTGCAGAGTCAATTGAACTATCCATTTTTTTACATAACTCTTTTAATCGATCTGAACTCGCAGATGCTTCTGTATCAGTTTTAATTTCATCAATTAATTCTAATATGCTTTTACCATTATCTCGAAGTGTCTTCCTAAAAACTAAATCATTTGCTTGAATTGCAGTTGTACCCTCGTATATGGGGAGAATTCTAGCATCTCTATAATGTTGTGCGATTCCTGTTTCTTCAATAAAACCCATTCCACCATGAATTTGAATAGCATTTGATGTAATCTCAAGTGACCTTTCAGTCAACCACCCTTTAATAATAGGTATCATTAAAGATGATTTTGTTTCCCAATATTCACTCTCATCTGACTTAGTCATATCCAAAGCAAAAGCTCCATAAATTGCAAGAGCTCTCATAGCTTCGATTTCTGACTTCATAGTCGAGGACAATCGAAGCACATCTGGGTGATGAATAATAGGATCGCCTTTCTGACCATCAATTGGAACTCCTTGAACTCTATCAAAGGCATACATTTTAGATTGTTGGTAAGCTCTTTCAGAAACAGCAAGTCCTTGTACTCCAACTGAGAACCTTGCATGGTTCATCATTTCAAACATAATATTTAAACCCTGATTTTCTTCTCCAACTAAATAACCAATTGCTCCATCCTTTTCACCAAACTGTAAAACTGCAGTAGGAGAACCTTTAACACCAAGTTTTTTTTCAATAGACAAACAGGTTACATCATTTTTTTTGCCAATACTGCCGTCATCATTTGGAATAAATTTAGGAACAAGAAAAACAGAAATACCTTTATTACCCTCTGGCGCTTCAGGTGTTCTGGCTAAAACCAAATGAATAATATTCTCAGATAAATCATGTTCCCCATAGGTAATATAAATTTTTTGTCCATAAATTTTATAATGACCATTTTCTTTTACCGCTTTAGTTTTAATCGTAGATAGGTCTGTTCCGGATTGTGGTTCAGTTAAATTCATTGTTCCTGTCCAATGACCTGATGCTAATTTTGGTATATAAAAGCTTTTTTGATCTTCTGATGCTGATTTTTGTAAAGCATATATCAAACCTTGTGTTAATAGGTGGCAAAGTGCTAATGACATATTAGAACTATGCCAAATCTCATTAACAGCGGCAGATAAAGTTACTGGTATCTGTTGACCGCCAAATTTTTCTTTGGCCTCTAAGCCAAACCACCCACCATCTCTTAAACTCTCATAAGCCTCTTTGTAGCCTTTAGGAGTTACGACCTCACCAGTATCGAGTCTTTTTGAGCCCTCATGGTCTCCTGAAAGGTTACAAGGGTCTAACACTTCAGAAGCTATTTTTCCTGCCTCTTCAAGAACAGCTTCAACTAAATCATCAGAAAATTCAGAGTAATCGCTAACTTTATTTAGTTTGCCTAAATCTATTAGATTTTTAATTACAAAAT